>ONCB01000026.1 GCA_900316175.1 uncultured Succinatimonas sp. | reverse complement strand
AATGGTGGAGGTAAACGGGATCGAACCGTTGACCCTCTGCTTGCAAAGCAGATGCTCTCCCAGCTGAGCTATACCCCCACATTGGGTGTTTTACATCCGTTAGATGGTGGAGGTAAACGGGATCGAACCGTTGACCCTCTGCTTGCAAAGCAGATGCTCTCCCAGCTGAGCTATACCCCCACAGGGTTTTACATCAATTCATGGTGGAGGTAAACGGGATCGAACCGTTGACCCTCTGCTTGCAAAGCAGATGCTCTCCCAGCTGAGCTATACCCCCAAACTGATGTGCTTTAGAGAAACTGGACTATCGCTAAAGCCGTTACATTATATATCGTAATTCATGCACGTCAACAATTTTTTATATTTTTTTTCAAAAGCTTTGTGTCTCTATTCTATAAGTCTTAGTTTTGCTAATTTTAATGTGCAGTTAACATTTTGATAAATTTATAAAAAATATCATTTATGTAACCTCATAAACAGGATTGTCAGATTTATTCTTATTTGAGCACAGAATGCTTATATGGATCTTTAAATTTTGATAATGCTCCTGTTTTTATCATATTCACTGTGACCTCAAACATTATTTTGAATTTAATTACTGGTGAATTTTTTATATTTTAATAAAAATGCTTTTATTCAATCGGTCCTATGTATTTGACTGAATTTAATTTCAATGACAAAACTTGAGGTTTTCATGGACAGAATTATTTATAATTCTTCTGTAGTGCTTTTTGCTGTATACCTTTCAGCTATTTGTCTTATAGGCACATTTCATTAGATATAAATGAATATACAAACGAATAAAAGATGTAAAACGGTATCTGTCAAAAAGTTCCGTTTTTTTTATTTCTGAATCATGTAAGAAATGCTGAGTGTCTGTGTGTGGAGCGAGTGACGGGAATCGAACCCGCGTTAGTAGCTTGGGAAGCTACAGTTCTACCATTGAACTACACTCGCAAATAAATAATGCAATGATTAACACTGCATTATCATACATCATAATTGTTAAAAAACAAGTTTATCTTTGTGCTAGATGGCCAGTTTTCTCTTTAAATACTGAATACTATCTGTAATAGTATTGGTATCTGTAGCTGAAGATGCTGAAGTAACACACTTGAGTCCGGCATGATTTCCGTCAATAAGCTCGCCATAGCAGGTAAGAGGAAGAACCTGACCTAAAATTTTAATGCCGATGGATCTTAATTCTCTGCACATAGCCAAGGTATATTCTGCACCCTTGGTGTAAAGAGCCTGAATATCAGGGCGCTTTTCCAAAACTTTCTCTACAATCTGACCATAGCTTGTTGAAATAATGTCGAGTGCCTCTGCCTGAGAACGGTTGGTTTTGACAAGCATCTGATGATACTCGCTGTTAATCTTAGGGCTAAGCTCCATATTGTCGGAAACTGCAAATGCAACTGTATAACTGTTGTATTTAGTTACAATTTCGTCTACAACTCTGTTAATTTCCGCATTTCGGTGTTGCTGATCTTCTAAAAGCTCAAGATTTCTTACTGTTACAATATGAACTTTTTCTTCAAGCTTCAACATCTCAACCTGCGCTAAAATAAGAGGGTTTACACCACCTACAATACCAAAGATTTTGGTTCCGCTAGCTGAAACACCTGTGTAGCTGTTTCTCATTACCTTACGGGCAAGTGTTGCTGTAAATGGACCAGGATCTACGGCCAGGAACTTGATGCCAGAGAGCACTACCGCATCAGCAATCATATTGATGTCTTCCTGACTTGTTGAATCCATTACAATTGCTCTGACCCCATCTGCAGCCATCTTTTTTATGGTTGATGCAAGATGTTCTACTCCTCCTAAATATTCTTTAAGATGAATAGCCTCGGTTTTGTACTGGAATTTTTCTGTAAACAGATCTGCAACGCGACCAGATTCTGCTGGCAGCAGATCTTCAAGTCCTGACAGAGTTTTCTGCATTGGTTTTCCGTCCACCAGGATATATCCTCCAACAGTGGTACGGTTTAAAGCAGGAAAGCCTGGTACAACTATGGCAACACGATCTTTGTCCTCAAGAGCATCAAGCAGAGCCTGAGTTTCTGCACAGGTATTTCCTCTCATTGCCGGATCTATTCTTTTTGCATAGAGTTTTACGTTATCTGATTTTAATAATCTTGCAGCAGAGAACACCATCTGATAGCTCTGCTGTCCGGTTAGATTTCTGGAATTGGTTGAATATACAAGACAGTCAGCTCCCTGAGTTTCAGGTGCTTTTAATCCTCTTGAATTTATAAGTGAACAGACTGAGCTTCCGTTTTTTTCCAACAGTGCGCCCACTGAGCAGCCACCGGTAATTTCATCTGCAATAACTATACACTGAGGCATAATTTATCTCCTGATCTCCTGTTAACCCAGAGTTGCAATCTTTGCTCTTAAAGAGAGAATACTTGACGGTACTACAGACATTTCGTCAACTCCAATCTGAATAAGCTTTCCTAAAAACTTTTCATCAGAGGCAAGCTCTCCGCAGATTCCAACCCAGATGCCAGCTGCGTGTCCGTTCCTGACGGTCATTTCAATCAGTCTTATGACACCATGGTGGTATGGGTTTAAATATTTTCCAAGTTCCGCATTCTGTCTGTCACAGGCAAGCGTAAACTGAGTTAAATCATTGGTTCCGATACTGAAGAAGTCAACGTGCTGTGCAAGCTCATCAGAGATAAGTGCTGCAGCTGGAGTTTCAATCATCACACCGAATTCAACTCCCTGCTTGTAACCTAAGCCCTGAGATGAAAGTTCAGCTTTTGCTTCTTCAATAATTGATTTGCATTCGACGACCTCTTCTACAGAAGTAACCATAGGAATCATGACAGACAGGTTACCGTACAGTGAAGCTCTGTAAAGGGCGCGAAGCTGTGTTTTGAATAAAGCCCTGTTGTTAAGGCACAGTCTGATGGCTCTGACTCCCATGGCTGGGTTTTCTTCAGGCTTTAACATAAAATATTCAGCGGTTTTATCTGCACCGATGTCCAGAGTTCTGATAATGACCTTTTTATTGTCCATACCCTTTAAAACATCGCGGTATATCTTAAACTGCTCTTCTTCGGTTGGATAGTCTTGAGCCTGCATGTAGATATATTCACTTCTGAAAAGACCGATACCCTCGGCATCAGAAGCTTTAATCAGATCAAGATCGGCTAGGGATCCAGAGTTTGCATACAGTCTTATCTGAGCTCCTGATCTTGTAAGAGTTGCTTTTCCTCTGTAGTCCTCAAGATGTGAAGACTGTACATCGTCAGTGCGTTTAATTTCCCTGTATTTACAAATAATTTCATCATCAGGGCAGATAATCACGTTGCCTGCATTAGCATCAACAATGGCATACAGACCTTCATACTCTTCCTTGAGCTGACTGCCGATACATACGATGGTTGGAATTCCCATCGTTCTTGCAAAAATCGCAGTATGAGATCTGTCTGAACCCTTTGAAGTGATAATACCGGTTACAGTATGCTGATCAAGCTGAACTGTTTCAGATGGAACCAGATCATCTGTTGCCAGAATGATTGGGCCGTCAATAGAGAATCTAAGACCGCGATGCTCAAGTTTTCCTGCATGCATCATCAGAATTTCGTTGATTCTTCTTGATACATCGATAACGTCGCCAGCTCGGCCTCTCATATAATCGTTATCCATCTCCAGAAACTGCTTTTCAAAACGGTGAGCTACTGTGGTTACCGCATACTCGGCATTTGATTTTTCTGAGATTATAAGATTATGAATTGATGAGATATATTCAGGATCATCAAGCATCATCTGGTGGATTTGGAATACTACTGCATTCTGTTCACCAAGCTTTTCCAGGGAAGCTTCATACAGCGCACCTAGCTGAGAAATTGCATGCAGTCTTGCTTTTTCAAAACGGTCAATTTCATCATTGGTGTTGTCGACAGTTTTCTTTATCTGTTCCGCTTTTTCGCGCTTTAAAAAACAGATCCTGCCAAAGGCAATACCTTTGTTGGCAATGGTACCTGAAAGCGTTTGATTGTGGTAAGCCAAGTCCAAAATAACACCTGCCTAATTTACATACATTATCTATCCATTTACTTTCAGATTATACATAACAAAAGTGCTTTTTGCCTGTAAAAACTATATAAAAATCATAGTTTTTTTAGACAGCATTATTTACGGCTCTTTTTTTATGGCTAATAAATAAAAACCTTTGGTTTTGTGTGAGATACTTTTGTTCTTGTGGTAAAATAGGTCAACTTTTTTACATAGGAATTTGTCATGGCTGTTAAAACTAGATTTGCACCATCTCCTACCGGCTTTTTACACGTAGGTGGTGCCAGAACCGCTTTATTTTCTTGGTTATATGCTCAGCACTGCAAAGGCGAGTTTGTTTTACGTATTGAAGATACAGACAGAGAGCGTTCTACTCAGGAAGCTATTGATGCCATTATCGAATCAATGAAATGGATTGATTTAAAGTGGGATGAGGGTCCTTACTATCAGACCAAGCGTTTTGACAGATATCGTGAAGTAATCGATCAGCTTTTGGCTGAGGGTAAGGCTTACAAGTGCTACTGCTCAAAAGAACGTTTAGAGCAGATGCGTGAGGAGCAGATGAAAAATGGCGTAAAGCCACGCTATGACGGTCACTGCCGCGATGATCACAGCGAGCATGCTCCAGATGAACCATATGTAATCCGCTTTAGAAATCCAGATGACGGTGTGGTTGCTTTTGACGATATGGTTAAAGGTCATATCGAGGTTAAAAACAGTGAACTCGACGACCTCATCATTCAGCGTTCAGATGGTACTCCAACCTATAATTTCTGCGTAGTTGTAGATGACTGGGATATGGGTATCACTCATGTAATCCGCGGTGATGATCATGTAAACAATACCCCTCGCCAGATTAACCTTTACAAGGCTTTAGGTGCTCCTGTTCCAGTATTCTGTCACCTTGCAATGATTTTAGGTGATGATGGTGCCAAGCTTTCAAAACGCCATGGTGCAGTAAGCGTTATGCAGTATCGTGAAGATGGTTATCTGCCAGAGGCTTTAGTAAATTATCTGGTACGTCTTGGCTGGTCTCACGGTGATCAGGAAATCTTTACCCGTGAGGAAATGATTAACCTGTTTACTCTTGATGCCATTACCAAGAGTGCTTCAGGCTTTAATACCAAGAAGCTTGAGTGGTTAAATGCCCACTATATGAAGACACTTCCAGCCTCAGATGTTGCAAAGGAACTGGTATGGCATCTTGATCGCCTCGGTATTAAGGATTTATCAAACGGTCCTGCTCCTGAAGATGTTGTACGTAATTACTGCGAGAGAACCAAGACCTTAAAGGAAATGGCTCAGAAGGCAGCTTGTTACTATCAGGATATTACTGAGTACGATCCAGCTGGTGTCAAGAAGTGGATGAAAGACGGTTCTGTTGATGTATTAAAAGCATCATTAGAGGCTTTAAAGGCATTACCTTCATGGGATGCCAAGTCTATTGACGAAGCTTTAGAGAATGTTGCAAAGACCATGGAAATCGGTATGGGCAAGGTTGGTCAGCCGCTTCGTATTGCAATGACAGGAGCAGCTATGTCTCCTGGCATCGGTGATACTATGATGCTTGTAGGTCAGGAAAGGACCTTCAAGCGCATTGAACAGGCAATTGCACATTTTAGTGCATAATTGATATGCAAAAGGCAGGTAATCCTGCCTTTTTTACGGGATTTAAAATGAAATATTTAATCATAGCTGCTGCTTTATGTTTAAGCGCATGCTCTAATTTTGAGTTTACCTCAAATATTGCTCCATCAAATTTTAAAGAATACTTCAAGCCTTCAGCTGTAACTGAAGTTGACAGTGAAACTCTTGATTCAGTAAAGAATCGCAATTTAGGTCTGGTTGAGGGGTTATCATGTCAGATTACAGAACGTGATGAAATTGCAACTGAAGCTGCTGCAAGAACTGATGCCAGAATCAAGGCTGCAAACATGGGGGCCAATGCTATCAAGTTTGGTAAATGCGTTCATTTAAAGAACACTCCTGCCTGCCATGTATCAGTTACCTGCTATGCTGAAGCTCTGGTAGTAGATGACCCACAGTAATGACATTATGATGAAGCCTGTAGGCTTCATCCATTCCCCATATAATGACAAATTTGCAGTACCTAGGCAGCCAAGGCTTGCTCCTTCTGCTGTCTGTGTACTTGAATTTTACCCTCCTTATGACACCGAAAATGCATTTGAAGGGATTGATGGCTTTTCTCACCTTCATCTGATTTTCCTTTTCGACAGGGTCTGCTACGAGGAATTCAAACCAAGAGTAAGACCTCCAAGGCTTGGGGGCAACACTTATGTTGGTGTGTTTGCAACCAGATCTCCTTTCAGACCTAACCGCATTGGAATGTCAATTGTAAAACTTGAAAGGGTAATCAGACAAAAGGGTAGAGTAAAACTAGTCATAAGCGGTGCAGATCTGGTGGACGGAACACCGGTTCTTGATATAAAACCATATATTCCATTTGTTGATAGTATTCCTGAGGCTGAAGGAGGGTTTGCCAAAGAACCTCCTGTAAAACTTTCAGTTGAATTTTCACAAGAGAGTAAAAAGTCTCTGTCAGTTCTTTCAGATCGCTGCATTAAAGCTATAGAAGAATCTTTATCTCAGGATCCAAGACCTGCATACAAATCAGATGACAATGATTCAAAGATGTATTGTGCAAAGCTTTACGGTTTTGCAGTTTACTTTACCGTGGCAGATTTAAAGGTAAGTGTTATAAAAGCGGAACGCTTTGAGGCAGTAAATGAAAACTTGTTATAAGCACGTTGTTTTTGACCTTGACGGCACAGTGTACAACACTGAAAAAGCATATATGGAATCTCTTTACTGCATTGTAAAGAAGCTTATGCCCAACACAAAGGAAAATGTAAAAACTCTGTCAAGATTCATGGGGACTGCAATTCCAGACATTCAGAAAGAGCTCGGTCTTGATGATGATACTTTTAAAACTCTGTGTGAAGAATGGATTGATGGAGTGACCCGTTATCAGGACACTATAAGGCCATTTGACGGAATCATATCTGTAATTGCTCTTCTAAAGGAAAGAGGAATTCATTTAGGTATAGTAACTTCAAGAGATTACCGATTCACCTCCAAGTTAGGAGCTGTGGTTTCACCTCTGCCGGTAGAGCTTACTCCATATATTAAAATCAGCATCAGTGCTGACAAGGTAGAAAATCCAAAGCCAGCCCCTGACTCTCTTTTAAAGTATATGGAGATGACTGGTGCCAAAAGAGAAGAGATCCTGTACATTGGTGACACCTATAATGATTATCTGTGTGCTTTAAACTGTGGTATAGATTTTGGTCTTGCAGTATGGGGAACTAACCTTAACAAATCTGTTAACTGCACTCATCACTTTTTAAATCCATGGGACATTATCAGTGCAGTTTTCTCATATGACAGTCTTAATTACAGATTTTATCGCTGGGCAAAGGAAATTCAGGCTATAGGTCAGATTGGTCTAGCCTTCAGCACAAACGTCTTTGATATCGAAAGATTTAACAGATTAAGAGAGATTTCTGCTGAAATTCTCTCCACTATGACAGAAGCTCCAATAGAAAAGGTCAGGGATGCAATTCTGACAGACCGTGGCTATATCACCCCCAAAATTGATACCAGAGCCGCCGTATTTAATGAAAATGATGAAATCCTGCTGGTAAAGGAAGCAAAAAACGGTAAATGGTCACTGCCTGGCGGATGGTGTGATGAATCAGAAAATATTCGTTCAAATACCATAAAGGAAGTCAGAGAAGAAGCCGGTATGGCTGTAAACTGTGTCAAGTTTGTAGGCATGCTCGATAAGGATAAATGGAATCGCTCATCTCAGCCTTTTCATATTCTGATGGCTCTTACCATCTGTCGCTATGGTGATGGACAGTTTGTGCCTAATGATGAAACTCTCGAAAGACGTTTCTTTAAACTTGAAGATATTCCTGTAGATGAATTAAGAGTTGGAACAACAACCATAGAACAGATAAGGTTGTGCTTTGAAGCTCTGCATACAGAAAACTGGGTACCAGTAATTGATTAAAAGGACTCAGAACAAGGAGGTATTATGCAGTATCCTGTTGATTTACACACTCATACTATTGAGTCACATCATGCATATTCAACCATTTATGAGTATGTACAGATAGCTAAGGCTAACGGCACCAAGATGTTTGCCACAACAGATCATGGCCCTGATCTGACTGATGGAGCGCACCCATTTCACTTCAACAATATGGTGGTGATCCCAAGGATCTGTGAGGGAATAGCGGTACTAAGAGGTGCAGAGGCTAACATCAGAAACGACGGCACCATCGATCTTACTGATTATCACATGACCAGACTGGATATTGTTTTAGCAGGTTTCCATCCATGTTATGAAGTGCTTTCAAAAGAAAAAAACACTGAAATCTACATAAAGCTTATCAGATCAGGATTAGCTGATGTTATTACCCACCCAGGATCAACTCAGTATCCTTTTGACTATGAGCCGGTATTAGAAGAAGCCTTTAAGCACAACGTTGCAATTGAAATTAACGGCTCTTCAGATATGAATACCAGAAAAGGATCAACCCAAAACTGCATTGAAATTGCAAAACTCTGCAAAAAGATCGGTACCAGGATTGCGCTTGGATCAGATGCCCATATCTGCTACGGTCTTTCAAACTTCAGTCACTGCATGGAGATAATCAGAGCTACAGATATTTCTGATGACATGATTATCAACACCTCTCCTGTAAAGGTGTTAGACTTCCTCGAGAGCAGGGGGCACAAGAGAATTGAAGAATTAAGAGAATTCTTTAAGTAAAATTTGTAGCCAATAAAAAAAGGAAGCATTTTAGCTTCCTTTCAATTGTAATTCTGTTACTGTCTCTTACCGAACCACTTTTCGTAAATCTTATCGTAGGTTCCGTTTTCTTTAATCTTGGTAAGACCAGACTGAATCATTGCACTTAATTCTGGATGCTGTTTTGAGGTTACGATACCGTACTGCTCGAAAGTGAAGCTTTCATTTAACAGATATAAGTCTTCATTTTCTGTGGTGGCAAGGTAGTATTCAAGCACAGGCTTGTCGTTGATTGTTGCAATACAGCCACCATGTGCAAGTTCCATAAATGCCTCATTAGCAGTATTGAACTGGCTTACCTGAGCATCCTTAATCTGCTGAGCAAACATAGCACCAGAAGTACCAATCTGAGCACAGATAGATGCGCTGTTTAAATCGTTTAATGATTTAATCTTGTCTCTGTAGTTTTTATGTACCAGGGCACCAAGACCTGCATCATAATAAGGCTCAGAGAAGGTAACCATTTTTGCTCTTTCCTTGGTAATGGTAAATCCTGAAATTGCTACATCTATCTGATCGGTCATAATTGCAGGTATCTGAGCATCAAAAGGCATACTTGCAATATTTGCCTTATATCCTTCGATTTCACAGATAGCATTGATGATATCAATATCAAATCCAATCAGCTCATCGGTGTTTTTATCCATATACTCAAATGGTGCGAATGATGGTTCTGTAGCTACATTAAGCTCTTTTCTATCTTCAGCTGATGCACTGAAAGCTAATACGATAGCTGCCACTGCTGAAAGGTGTTTAATAATTTTCATAAATAGTCCTACTGATTGATACGGTTAATTATTTTTAACACATATTATATTTTATGTGTAAATATTTGGCTTAAATAAAATGCGATAACGTTAAATAAAATGCATTTTTACAAGTTTATAACAAAAAAGAGAGACTTTGCTCTCTCTTTTTTGTGATAGCGTGAATTTAATTCTGGTCCTGTTCGAACAGAAGAAAGCCTAAAGAACCAAACCACTTTTCGTAAATACGGTCGTAGGTACCATCTTCCTTAATGGATCTAAGTCCTTCTTCAACTACTTTTGTAACATTCTGTCTATCTTGTGATGTTACTATTCCATACTGATCCGTTGTCAGCATTTCTTCAAGGATAAATGCATTGGCGTCCTTGTGATGTGACAGGAAAAACTCAAGTGTGGCTTTGTCAGAAATTGCAATATCGCAGGTGCCGTTAAGAACACCCATAAATGAGTCATTGATATTTTCAAAATCTACGGTTTTGGAACTAAGATCGTGTTCAATAATATAATCATTTGCAATTGAACTTGAATGAGTGCAAATAGATGTTCCGTTGATATCATCAATTGACCTGATTTTTTCTGCTAATGCCTTGTTAACCAATACAGCCTGTCCGGATTTGAAATAAGGTTCTGAGAAATGAACTATGGATTTACGTGCATCATTTATTGCAATAGCACCAATTGCTATGTCAGCATTGCCTCTAACAACATCGGAAAGAACTTTAGGAAATGGCACTTTTACAAATTCTGCTCTGAATCCCTGATTATTTAATATTGCATTGATAATATCGATATCAAAACCAACATACTGGTTTGAATTTTTAGTCTTGAACTCATATGGAGGATAATTAAAATCAGACACCACCTTTAATGTTCCATTTGCATAATCAGCATTTGCCTGGCCACTGAACATTAAAAGAGCTGATGCGCACCAAAGATTTGATACAATAGCAAAAAATTTATTCAAACTAATCATAATAAATGCGACATAATTTAAATAATTAATAAATCTTTTATTATTTTAGTAAATAAAAATGAATTGTATGAATAATTCATAAAGAAATTTAAAGTAAATCATCAAATATTGCATTTTGAGGTCAACAAATGGATCTTATGCACAATATTGAGGAAATGAAGGCTCATTTAAAGCTGATCCTCAAAAACCTGTCTTATGCCAGAAAGATTAGAAAAAAATATGTAAAAACAGATAACTGCATTACTTTCAGGCCTGCTAGAAGAAGCGATTTAATTAAGATAAAAAGACTTCATGAAACTCTCTTTGGTATGCAGCTTTTACCATGGCTGAAAAAAATTTATTTTTTCAGATGCTCTGAACTATGTTCTGTTGCTGTTGATGAAAATGATAATCTGATTGGCTATGATCTTTATTTCTTTGAACCATCTGAATACAGTAAAAAGATTATTCATGAGCTATATATTGGGGTCGATGAAAATTATCAGCATAAGGGAATTGCTGTGAGGTTAAGACAGTATTCAGCGTCCTGCTATGAAGATGGTGTAATTACAGGAATTTCCACTCTTGCCCGCCACGGCAACATAAACGCATTAAGATCAGCTCAGAAAGCCGGTTTTGGAATCTTAAAAGAAAGTGTCAAACCGCGAGCATACTATATGTTCAAAGCATTAAAACATCGATAAAAAAAAGGTCTACGTGACAGTAGACCTTTTCTCCTGAAAGGTTATTATTTGGTAACCTTCTTGAACTTCATGCGGTGAGGCTGTGCCTCTTCACCGAGATTTGCCTTCTTCCAGGCTTCATACTCAGTATAGTTACCCTCAAAGAAGCGAACCTTGCCTTCATCACCATAATCAAGAATATGGGTGGCAATACGGTCAAGGAACCAGCGGTCATGAGAGATAACCATGGCAGAGCCAGGGAACTCAAGCAGTGCATTTTCAAGAGCGCGCAGAGTTTCAACATCAAGATCATTTGTTGGCTCGTCAAGTAACAGCAGATTACCGCCAACCTGCAGAAGTTTTGCAAGCTGCAGACGGCCTCTTTCACCACCTGACAGGTCACCAACACGCTTTTGCTGATCTGTTGAACGGAAGTTGAATCGACCGATATAGGCGCGGGCAGGGATTTCATAGCTGCCTACTCTTAAGATATCCTGACCCTGAGAGATTTCATCAAAGACGGTATTCTCATTCTTCATCTGATCTCTGAACTGCTCAACATAAGCGGTAACAACAGTGTCACCAAGCTTGATAGAACCTGAATCAGGTTTTTCAATACCAGTGAGCATTCTGAACAGAGTTGACTTACCGGCACCGTTTGGACCAATAATACCAACGATAGCACCCTTAGGCAGAATAAATGACAGATCATCAATTAAGACCTGACCGTCATAAGCCTTGCACAGGTTGTTAACTTCAACCACAGTTTCACCAAGACGTGGCCCAGGTGGAATATAAAGTTCGTTGGTTTCGTTACGGGTCTGATACTCAACAGAGGAGAGTTCCTCAAATCTCTGCATACGAGCCTTTGATTTTGCATGGCGGCCTTTTGCACCCTGACGTACCCACTCAAGCTCACGTTCGATGGAACGGCGTCTTGCTGATTCTGTGCTCTCTTCAATCTTAAGTCTCTGATCTTTCTGATCAAGCCAGCTTGAGTAGTTGCCTTCCCAAGGAATACCCTCACCACGGTCAAGCTCTAAGATCCAGCCTGCAACATTGTCAAGGAAGTAACGGTCATGAGTTACAGCAACAACGGTACCTGGGTACTGATGCAGGAACTGTTCAAGCCAGTCGATAGACTCGGCATCAAGATGGTTTGTAGGCTCATCAAGGAGCAGCATATCTGGTTTTTCAAGTAACAGACGGCATAAGGCTACACGGCGTCTTTCACCACCTGATAATACCTTAATTTTTCTTTCTGATGGAGGCAGACGAAGAGCATCAGCTGCTTTATCAATCTGCACTTCGATATTGTGACCATCGTGTGCCTGAATGATAGCTTCAAGCTGTGCCTGTTCCTTTGCAAGAGCATCAAAGTCGGCATTCTCATCAGCGTATTCGGCATAAACCTCATCAAGACGCTTTAAGGCCTGTGTAACTTCAGCAAAAGATTCTTCGATAACTTCCTTTACAGTTTTTTCCGGATCTAAAACTGGTTCCTGTGGCAGGTAACCGATTTTAATTCCTGGCTGAGGTCTTGCCTCACCTTCATAGTCCTTGTCAACTCCTGCCATAATCTTGATAAGAGTTGATTTACCAGCACCATTTAGACCTAAAACACCGATCTTGGCACCAGGGAAGAAGGATAAAGAAATGTCTTTTAAAATTTGACGTTTAGGTGGAACAATTTTTCCCACCCTATTCATAGTGTAAATGAACTGAGCCATATATATCCTCGTATTAAGAATGTTAAGATTCTAACATAATTAGGATTTTTCAAAAGGATCATTCGTTGCAAAGTTGATATTTTGAGGATAAAAAAAGCCACTACAAAAGTAGTGGCCACGAAAAATGTCAAATATAAATCTTTTTAATGCTAATAGCTGTCCTGAAGCATCTGCAGTGCCACCTGAGATTTCTGGTTGGCCTGGGTTAAAATAGTGATTGAGCCCTGCTGCAGGATCTGGCTTGAAGTCATAACTGATACTTCTTCAGCATAGTCTGCGTCTCTGATAAGAGCTCTTGAATCAGATACGTTTTCTGCTACGTTTTCCTGATTGCGGATTGTTGATTCAAGACGGTTCTGAATAGCACCAAGTTCAGAACGCTTGGTATCAACTGCTGTAATAAGGTAGTCAATGCCGGCAAGTACGAGCTGTGCTGCTGACTGAGTTGAAACGTCGATACCTCCACCGTTTACCTGATACTTAAAAATATCTTCAAATTTAAAGGTGGTTCCGGCGGAGTAGGTGTGGCCTTCTGGAAGCTCAAAATCATCTCTTCCTGACACAAATGCTGCCATTTTTGCCAGATTATCTGTATCAAAACCTGTGGTCAGGTCAATTTTAATGATTGATCCTGGATCTGGAGATATCTGGAAGCGCACAATTGAAGCGTTACCGTTTAAAAGGTCCTGTCCACCAAAGGTGGTATCACGGGCAATACGGCCTATTTCTTCATTTAAAGCATCAACTTCAAGCTGGATTGCGTTTCTGTCTAATTCTGTATTGGTACCGTTTGCTGACTGCAGAGAAAGTGTGCGGATACGCTGCAGCATGGTAGTGATTTCCTGAATCGCACCTTCGGCAGTCTGAGCATAGGCAATAGCATTCTGTGCATTACGGTTGGTCTGATTTAATGAATTTATCTGAACTGTGAGTCTGTCTGAAGTCTGTAGTCCGGCAGGATCATCTTTTGCTGAATTGATTTTCAGTCCAGATGAGAGTTTTTCATAGCTGCTGTCGAGTCTGGCTGTTGATTTGTCAACCTGATATCTTGCCTTAAGAGCAGATATGTTTGTATTTAAGAATAATGACATTTTTCACATCTCCATTTTAATTATTATGAAAGTGGCAATAATTCGACACTTTTATGAAGATATGAAAAAATCATGCCAGTTTTTATAAACTGGAATGATTTTGAAGTCTGATTAGGAATTTACACTTTTAAAGTACGAATCCTCATCTTCCTTTGTCTTGAACTCTGACAGGTTTTCCACCTGATTTTGTGCAAGCTGTCTTATCTCATGCACGGTAAGTTTGGTACTGTTAATATGGTCAAAGCATTTTGAGTTGATGTGGTTAATGTTTGCAATTGCCTGATTTACATCCGAGGCAATATGTGACTGTTCCTGACATGATGATACAATCTGCTCAGACATATCAGTAATAGTTGCAATAAATCCCATAATCTCTTCAATGGCACTGTTTGCCCTGCTTGACTGATGCACAGAGTTGTTCATTTCAGTTTCACAGCTTGCCACCACGTCAACGCACTTTTTAACTGCAGTAGTAAGATTTGAAATAGTGTCGGCCACTTCCTTTGTAGACACTGCTGTCTTGGTTGCAAGAGTTCTGATTTCATCTGCAACTACAGCAAAGCCCTTACCGTGCTCACCGGTTCTGGCAGCTTCAATGGTTGCATTTAAGGAGAGCAGGTTTGTCTGATCTGCAATTGCAGCAATGGTTTTAACAATTGAGTTAATCTGTTCACCCATTTCATTAATCTTGGCAATTGCAACAGAGGTATCTCTTAATCTGTCTGACAGAGAATGAGTGGTGGTAATATTATCCTGCATGGTGCAGCGACAGGTGTTTGACGCTTCTTCAGCAGTCTGAACCTCTGTAAGAGTGGATTTTGCAAACTCTGTGACCTTTTCAATATTCTGTTCCATTTCTGAGGTTGCCTGTGCAACAGAATTGGCTTTCTGGTTCTGAGTTGCCATAGCATCTGCTGTGCTGTCGAGCATGTTCGAATTATAGTTAACCATATCAACCATTTTCGAAAAGTCGTTGTTGAGTTTTCCAATGGTTTTCTGCATTGATAAGGCAACTGTATCTACAAGATTATCTATGGCTCCAAATTCATTCTTTGGTCTGTCTGTATAGTTTTTACGTCTTAAGTCGCCTTTTGCAAGTTTGGTTAGTGACTTCCAGACATGTCTTACTTCGGCATTAACTGTTTTGGACAGGAATACTGACTGGATAATAAAGAAAACAGTGGTGATCAGAATTACTATAAAGAAGCTGATGTTAACAGATCTTAATGCTCTTTTAACCATATCTGCTTTTGAAAGTTCAACAGCTATAGCTCTTTCCTTTTCTGAGAGATCACTTAATACCGTAAGGGTATCCTTTTTGTTTTTGATTAGTTTTACAGATTCTGTTGCCTGATCTATGTAGGCAAGAACAGAGAGCTTGAAGTTTTGGACTTCTGGATGATTATTTACATATTCGACGTTATTTTTATCATTCAGTAAAGTGCTAATGCCGTTAATATCCTCTAAGGCGCCATCAGCGTCAGATTTTAATAGTTTTGAGTTAATCCGTAAAATTTCATCGTAAATTTTAACAATAGAATTCTGCTGATAGGAATAGTCTTTGAATTCAGAATAGATCTTGAAAGATCCTGCTGCAAAAATAGATATCGCAACAACAAAGGTTGCAATAATTCTTTGCTTTATTGATATGTCGCCTAATCTGCCAGTAAACAGAGATTTAAAAAAAGGGGCTGCAGCAAATTCATCGACTACATTAGATGATTCTGTCTGCACTTCTGTATTATTATTCTGCATAAAATACTCGGGTTACCACTTATTATTACTTTATTTACTATGATGATAATTTCTGTAAAAATATGGTATTCATATCTACATATGATTATAGTGCCTAAATTTTTTCAGGTATTTATGGTTTTTTATCGGAACATTCTTATTAATTTTTAAGATATTTTGTTTCTAAGACAAAGTTTTTGAGTAAAATTTTGTAATAACATTCAAATTAATTCGACCTAGATCAACCGATCTAAAGGGACATAAAGTGGCAAAAAAAGAAAAACAGGCAAATAACATTATTGCCGTAAACCGTAAAGCTACATTTGAATATTTCATTGAAGAACGCTATGAGGCAGGACTGTCTTTGCAGGGCTGGGAAGTAAAATCACTTCGTGCCGGAAAATGTAATATTTCTGAAGCTTACGTTACCGTAAAGGGTGGAGAAGTTGTTCTTTTCGGTTCTATCATCAATCCATTGAAGACCAGCTGTGCCTTTGTGGTATCAGATCCAACAAGAACCAGAAAACTTCTGCTCTCAAGACGTGAAATTGACAAGCTTGTTGGCTGTGTGCAACGCCAGGGATATACACTTATTCCATTAAAAATGTACTGGAAGGGATCATGGGCTAAACTTGAAATTGCAGTAGCTCGTGGTAAACAGGATCATGATAAACGTGATTCTATTAAAGACAAGCAGTGGGCTCGCGATAAAGAACGTATTATGAAAAAGAGTTTTAAATAGAATTAAAGACCTCATTTGAGGTCTTTTTAATGAATATCAGAAGGGCTGGAGATGGTCATATTGTAAATTTTACCTCTGTTGTCATCTCGGTCATACTCGTAAAACACTCCTTTTACACAGATTCTCTTGCCTAAATATGCCTTTACATTAGGAAAATTCCTGATCGAATTGTTTGGTATCATTAAAGATACCAGCGTATGAGGATATGGCCTTTCAAAGTTTAAAAAGATAACAGCTCCAGAATATGGAAGTTTCTTTTTAATAGTCTGAGCTATAGTGCCACAGTACGTAATTTTCTTTCCACTAGCATCAGGAAAATCTTTTTCCACGTAAACAGTTTCGGCATAAGCCTGGTTAAAGCTTGTCAGCAAAGAGCAGATCGCAAGAACAGACAAAAAATTTTTAAACATAGGAATACCAAAGATAATCATCCTTTAACAAGGCTACTTTATCATAATTTTATATTAGCTTTATCAGATTGTGTAAACCTCTTTAGGGGTATGAGATCAGAATAAAACTTTTTGAAGTATTAGAAGAATATTTGCAGAATTAGGATGAATCTTTGAAAAAAAATATCCTGGCACTGGCCAGGATATCTGAAGAAAATTAAGAACGATTCTCGGTTGGATCAATATGCTTTTGCAGGAAATCCTTGTCCTGAAGCAGTTCTTTTGCCATTTCTAATGCATGGTCAAAGTCTGCTGCAATGGCACCATCAAGATTTCTGATAATGCCGGCCTTCTGCAGAATAGCGCGAGGCTGAGGACGAATTGCTGAGAATATAACGAATGTCTTGTGCTCACGGCAAACCTTGATAATATCTTCAATAGAGCTCTCTCCAGATGCATCGAGATAAGGCATGAATCTCATTCTTAAGATCAGAATCCTTGGAAGTTTCTCAAGGGTCTTTAATCTGTCACAGAACTCTGAAGCAAATCCATAGAATAAAGGACCGTTAATCTGAAGTACAGTTACTTCCTCTGGAATGTCAATAGAGTCATCAGCTACATTGTCGCCATCCTGATCTGCGTACTCGTTAATTGCATTCTGTTTGCGAATTTCAACAGATCTTGACATATGTCTCATAAAGAGCAGAGATGCGAAGGTTACGCCAACACCGATTGCTACAGTGAGGTCAACAGCTACAGTCAGAATGAATGTTAAGAACAGAATTGTTCTGTCTGATGGACTGATCTTTGCAATCTGGATAAAGTGCTTAAGATCTGACATACCCCATGAAACCATAAACAGAACTGCAGCTAAAGCAGCCATTGGGATAAATGCCAGTAAATCCATTGCTGTGTACAGGAACACTAACAGGAAGATTGAATGGAAGATACCTGCAACAGGAGTTCTGCCACCAGCCTTAATGTTAGTTGCAGTACGTGCAATAGCACCGGTAGCTGGAATACCGCCAAACAGACCTGAAGCTACGTTTGCAACACCCTGACCTATAAGTTCCTGATTTAAAGAATGCTTCTTGCCAATAAGACCGTCTGCAACAACAGCTGAGAGCAGAGCTTCAATACCAGCCAGGAAAGCAATTGTAAATGCTGATGGAACCAGCTTTCTGATCTGGTCAATGCTGAACTCAGGCCATACAGGTGAAGGAAGCCCTGTAGGGAGGTTAGGGAATCTGGTGCCAATTGTTTCTACATCAAGGGAACCGACGTATGCAATTGCTGAAATTAACAGAATTGATACCAGGTATGAAGGGATCTTCTGAGAAATCTTTTTGCAAAGAATAATGGTAGCAAGACCTAGAGCACCTAAACCTAAAGCAGCAAGTGTCACCTTGTCCAGGTTTGTCAGATATACAGTCCATTTGCCGATAAAGTCAGCAGGAACTGAATCAACCTGAAGACCTAAGAAGTCTTTTACCTGGCTTGATGCGATAATTACAGCGATACCTGTTGTAAAGCCGGTAATAACAGGATATGGGATGTATTTAATGAGTTTACCAAGTTTTGCATAGCCGGCAACGATAAGCAGAATACCTGCCATGATTGATGATAGCACCAGTCCGCCGTATCCGAACTGATGAATTACGTTGAAGATAACAACAACGAAGGCACCGGTAGGACCACCAATCTGAACTCTAGAACCACCAAGCAGTGAAATAAAGAAACCTGCGACTACTGCAGTAACAAGACCCTGAGCTGGAGTTGCTCCGGCAGCTACAGCCATTGCCATAGCAAGTGGCAGAGCTACGATAGCAACAGTAAGACCTGCAATAACGTCAGTACGGAAGAGCTTGAAGTTATAGCCTTCACGCATGCATGTAATAAATGCAGGGACAAAAGGATTTGCGCTTTTCATAAAAAAGTCCATTCGAACTGTTTTAACAGTTCATAAACATTTAAATAAAACGGATAAATTTAGATAATCAAAGATGAGAGAAAATCTCATGTTTTGAAGTGTCGCTATTATATCAATATCAAAAACAAAATGTGATAAAAATCACTAATTTTTTTTTAATCTAAATAAAACAGATCATTAATTGTGCATGAACTGACAAGTTAATCCTTTTCTTAAAGAATCGCATAAATAAGCTAATCTCAAAAACACTAGCTGTATATTCACAGAATGAGCGTTAGCAAATTATTCAAAGGCGTCCATTGTGATGTAAGAGTAAACGATAGATCTGCTGAAGGTTGGATGCAGACAGAAAAATACATGGAATCCTGAAGTATGATATAAATTACAGTAGCATTAAAAAAACTCATCTCCTAAAAAATTTTTAAACTGTTATTTGAAGGAGGTGTAGTTTTTGTGGTTATATAGTATGAAAATCGGAATTTTTATATATTAACTCAACTTTTGCATTTCAAAAATTGAGTTAAAACGTTAAATATAAGCGGTCTAGCACTGCTTTTGCTCTTTAAAATACGATTTTTGATTATTA
>ONCB01000027.1 GCA_900316175.1 uncultured Succinatimonas sp. | reverse complement strand
ATTGACGTGGGTATCAACCGTCTTCCTGACGGCACCTTATGCGGTGACGTTGATTTTGATGTTGCCTCACAGCATGCAGCACACATCACTCCTGTACCAGGTGGCGTAGGCCCTATGACTATCGCAACCTTAATGCAGAACACTGTAACTGCATATCAGAGCCACATCAAGTAATCTTTCTTATAAAGATTAAAGCAGGCAGCCTCACGGCTGCCTTATTTTTTGGTTCTTCCGAGAATCTGTGGAATGCACTGAAAAATATATAACAATATTCTTTCGGTGCTTTTTGTATTTAAGCGCCGAAACTTTGCGATAATTAACTGATCTATGTAAAGTTTATATACTAATAGTGGAGCCCCATGATAGGGGCTCTTTTAATTCAGTCTGCAATAGCTGACAGTTACTTACATCACATACTGATATGTTAACTCTAACATTGTTCCAGCGTTGGATCTATAATAGAGTTTAACAAAAGAAAACGAGAAAAATATGTGGTGTGAAAACTGTAATAGAGAAACTCCTCTAGATACCTGCGAAATATGCGGAAAATCAACTATCTCCGAAATACCTCAAAAAATATTTTGGTGTTCTCATTGTAAATCTCCTGTCATAAAGGCAGTTAATTCCCCTGACAGTGACATATGTCCTTGCTGTGGAAATAAAATTGAATACCTTTCAAAAGATTTACGACCTGTATTTCCTGAAGAAAGATTACTTCTTGAACTTCTCATAGCGAAGCCTTTTGAATTTGCTTCAAAATCTGTGTGGGCAAATAACACTAGGTACTACATAGATGGTAAAGCCAAACTTGTAACCACAAAACATTTTTCAAAAGCGAATATTGATAACGTTATTAGAACTCTAGAAGATCTCAAAGAAGAGAATATAAGAAATTACGAACCCATTTTTGAAAAATTCATTAGTAAATTTCTATCAATCAATAAAGAAAGGCTAAATTATATTGAGAATGAGGCAATCAGTTTTATTCAGGATGCAGCAAAAAAATACTCCGAAGATCAGTTAATGATTTCCTTTTCAGGAGGAAAAGATTCAACTTGCACGGAAGATTTAACCGTAAGAGCACTAAGTAATCCTAGCATTGTGCATGTATTTGGCAATACTACTCTTGAATTTCCCTATACATATCAATATGTAGAGCGATTTAAAAAAGCTAATCCTAGAGCTATTTTTAAAACTGCACAAAACAAAGAAAAAGTATTTCTAGATGTTTGTGAAGATATCGGCCCTCCATCTCGTGTAATGAGATGGTGTTGTACTATGTTTAAAACGGGGCCCATAACTAGAGTAATTAATAACCTATATGGAAAAGGAAAGATCCTGACTTTTTATGGGGTAAGAAAATGCGAGTCAGCAAGTAGAAGTAAATACAACCGTATTGAAGAACATTCTGAATCTGTAAAGATTCAGAAACAGGCTGTTGCTTCTCCAATTTTCTTTTGGCTAGATATTGATATTTGGTTATATATATTAGGTAACAAAATTGATTTTAATGAAGCATATAGACTAGGTTATGACCGTGTCGGATGTTGGTGTTGCCCTAATAACGGAGAAAGATCGCATTTCCTATCTAGTATATATATGCCAGAACTCCATAAAAAATGGAGAGATTTCCTAGTTTCGTTTGCAAAAAAAATAGGAAAGCCTGATGCTGAAATATATGTTGATTCAGGTAAATGGAAAGCTAGACAAGGTGGTAGTGGTTTAGCGTCTGCAGAAGATGTAAAAATAAAATATACAAACTGTACTTCTGAAGAAAACGCTAAGATTTATCAGCTTAATAAGCCAATGGATGATTCTCTTTTAAATCTGTTTGTTCCTTTTGGAAAAATTTCAAAGGATTTAGGCAGAAAGCTTATAAAAGAAGTAATTATCCTAGATATAAAAACGAATATACCAATATTGTCAATTCAACCATTTTACAATGCAGAATCAGAATATGCTGTAAAGGTTAAGACCATGAACGTAAAAGATCACGATGATCTTCAAAGAATGGTTTCTTATCAGATAAGGAAATTTAATGTATGTCGCAGATGTTTAAAGTGTGAATCTGTTTGTAAATACGGGGCAATTACCATTAAGTCAGACGTTTATCATATCAATGCTGCTAAATGTAAACACTGCAAAGCTTGTGTCTCTCAAAAATATTTATCCGGAGGGTGTTTAATGGATAAATATTTACGAACAATAAAATTTGAGCAAAGGTAACAATATGAAATTTAGAGCTCATGAAACTTTCTTTATCCGTAAAGGTTGGCTTCACAAAGGAATAAAAAATATAGGAGAAGCCCCTGATGTATTTGTGAAGAAAGACAGAAATCCTGTAGATATTCTTGGAATTGGTTCAAATATGGTTAAATCATTGAGATATTGGCTTCAGGCTACTGGTTTAACTGATGAGGTTATTGGCACCGGCGAATACAAAAGAAAAAAAGTTCAATATGCTACAGCTCTGGCTAAAGAAATTTTTACTGCAGATCGCTATTTTGAAGAAATAGGGACACTATTTCTTGTTCACTACCAGTTAGCGAAAAATAAAGATAATGCCACAGCCTGGTATTATTTCTTCAATGAATTCCTATTAACAGAATTCCAAAAAGAAGATTTCATAAATGCCCTGCAGAACTATGCAAAAATTAACTCCGGAGAGACCCCTGCAGTTGGCTCCTTAGAAGATGACTTCAATTGTTTGATAAATACTTATGTATTACGAAAAAAATTAAATCCTAGTAGAGTTAATCCAGAGAGTAATATTGAGTGCCCATTAGATGAATTAGGGCTTATTGAGATTTCAGATAACAGCAATCCAAAAGACCGTACATTTAGAAAAGCAACTCCAAAACTAAATACGATCGATCCTCATATTTTTATGGCTATCTTAGTCGACATAAACAATAAAAAAGAAGGGTCTCAGATAGATGAGATTCGTATAGCAGATCTTCTAGCAGCGGATAACGTGGGAAGAATCTTCAATCTAGATATTGTTAGCTTATCAAGAATGCTTGAAATCTTAGCTAAATTAGAATGGATTTCAATAATAAGAACAGCTGGATTAGATGTTATAAAAATAAAAGATAAAAGATCCTTTTTAGATTGGGTAAAGGCATATTACGCTTCACTAAACGGAAAATAGCTATGAAAGAATTATTAGAAAACTACATAAGAATTGAGCCTGGTTTCCAAAAATCGGTTAATCTTGCATATGATTTATTAGATGAAGCTAAAGTATTTGATTTTATCCCATCTACCTCATCAATTGAGATCATAGAGAAACTAATCTTAAGCACCTACCCTTCTTCTACGCAAAGAGCCCATATTCTTGTAGGCCCTTATGGGAAGGGAAAATCTCATATTGTATTAGTTTTACTAGCTCTATTAAAAGAAAAAAATAAAGAACAATTTAAAAAATTACTTGAAGCTTTAAAGTCGTATAACGTTGAACTTTATAAATACGTAGAGGGCTACATAAACAGTGAAAAAAAACTACTACCAGTGATTGTTCAAGGAAGTCATAATAGTATTACTCAAGCATTTTTGAATGCAATCCAAATAGCTTTAAGAGATGCTGAGTTTAATAACCTGATGCCGGATACACACTTTGAGTCAGCAATCAAACATATAAACAACTGGATTGAGAAATATCCTGATACAGCATCTAAATTTTCTGAGCTAATTTCTCCTGAGACAACAGACAAATTTATACTACGTCTAAAGCAATTTGATAACGATGCCTATGAAACATTTGTAAAACTATACCCACAATTATCTTCAGGAGGGGCCTTTAATCCTTTTGGCGGAATTGATGTTGTCGAATTGTATGAGAAAGTTTCTACCTCATTATCAAAATATGGCTATGACGGAATATTTCTCGTCTATGACGAGTTTAGTAAATATCTTGAAGCAAATATAAAAGATACTACAATCTCTGATATTAAAATGCTTCAAGACTTTGCAGAAAAATGCAATCGTTCTGGAAGAAAACAACTTCATTTATTGCTTATTGCTCATAAGGCAATTGAAAATTACATAGACCTTCTGCCAAAAAGTAAAGTTGATGGGTGGAGAGGGGTCTCAGAACGCTTTACACATATCGAAATGCAGAGCAATTACGGACAGATCTATGAAGTCATGGGGCAAGCAATTAAAAAGGTTCCTGATTTTTACACCAAATTTTGTCCTAAACACAAAGAATTTTTCGAGCATTTAGAAAAACTATCAAAGAAATGGCACCTATTTGAGGAATTACCAGCAGAACAGGTAAATTCTATCATAACAAATTGTTATCCATTTCACCCAATAACAGCATATATTCTGCCTCGTCTTTCAGAGCTAGTTGCACAAAATGAAAGAACATTATTCACATTCATTTCTGACAGTGGCAAGAATACATTGTCATATCTTTTAAGCAAACAAAAAGATAATAAATCAGATAATTACATTATTACATCTGATGCTCTATATGACTACTTTGAGCCATTATTAAAGAAGGAAGTTTATACATCTGACGTATATAAGCTCTATTCTTTGGTTAATTCAATTTTGGTAAGAGTCAAAGATAATGAGTTACAAACTAAAATCATTAAAACACTTGCTGTAATCTATCTTATAAACAGATTTGAAAAAATTGAACCGCTAAGAGAAACACTTAACGAGATTTTTTCTTCTGATTATCAATCAAGAGAAATTGTGCAAGCAATTGAGGATTTAGAGAATAAGAAATACGTTATCTACGCAAGAAAGAGTAATGGTTATTTAAGATTAAAATCACCTACAACAAGCAATATTAAGTTAAGCATTGAAAAGGAAATTGCCTCTGTAAAAAATAGATATAGCCTATCTAACATTCTTCAAGAATATGCTTCAGATATATACCTATATCCAACAGAGTACAACGAAGAAAACTCTATTATTAGGTATTTTGACTTTAAATTCATTACTGCAGAAGAAGTCAGAGAAATTGATAATTGGGAATTAAAACTTTCCTTTTCTAAGGCTGATGGTGTTGTTTACGCTGTAATTGCTTCTTCTGGAGAGGAATTAAAACTTATTTCAAATTACTTGCAAGAAAACTCAAAAAAAGTTGCTCGAGCTCTTTTTATCGTTCTAAAGAAACAAGAAAAAATACTAGATATTGCCACTGAATATCAGGCTGTTATCAATTTAATCTCAGAAAATCACGAGGATGAAGCTTTTGTTTCTGAACTTGAGATTATGAGAGATGATCTCGATGAAGTATTAAGTAATTACATAGCATCATATTTGAGACCTGAACTTGGTAAAGCCGTATATATATGTAATGGGGAAAAATTTAAAATTACAAGAAAATCCCAATTAGCTCAAAAACTTTCAAAAATATGTAAGGAGATCTTTAACAGGACTCCAATCATCAACAACGAGACCATAAATAAAAATACTCTGCCAACAACAACAATAAATAGTCGAAATAGAGTTGTTAAGGGCTTGTTAGTTTCTCATCTTGATCCTCTTCTTGGTTTGAATGCATCTAGCCAAGATGGTTCTATTGCAAGAAGTTTATTGTCAGAGACGGGAATTATTGAGAACCTACTTGAAAATCCGTCAATTGCGGACGAAACAAAAATTGATGGAAAAATACTGTACGTTATTTCAATAATTAGAGAATTTTTCCATGAAAGTAATAATGAGCAAAAATGCTTTAGCGAACTTTACGATAAATTAACAAATCCAAACTATGGGATAGGTTTAAAGCGTGGCTGTATACCTTTATTTATAGCTGTAGTTATGCATAAAAATTTGGGAAACTTTACTTTATACGCAGACGGAAAAGAAATAGAGTTATCAGAAGAAACATTATCTTCAATAAATGAAATACCAGAGAGATACTCTGTGCGTATAGAAAACTGGTCTGACGATAAAATATATTACCTCTCTGAACTTACTAAATTATTTAAAGACTTCATCAATGAAAAAGAAGCCCATGGCTATATTTCCACAGCTAAAGCCATGCAACGCTGGTTACTGTCATTACCTAAATACAGCAGAGAAAGCGTGGAAAAATACGAATGTCAGGGAAAAACAGTTAAACTCGACAAACAGACACTTCAATTTATAAATGAGCTAAAAAAGTTTTCCCTTAATCCTTATGATTTTATGTTTATTGAGGTAAAAAAAATCTTTGAAACAAATGATTTTGGTGATGAAGTCATAAAAAAAATAAGGGTAATTAAAGAAAAATACGATAACAATTTGAATCATCTTGAACAAGGGTTATTACTTGATTTAAAAGATATTTTTAATCCTAAAGCAAAGGCTCAGTCAACTTTATCTTCAACAATAAAAGATTGGTATTCAAGCTTAAGCAATTCAGTAAAAAATCGTGTTTTAGATGGTTACAAACAAGTTCTTTTGGATTTATGTGAAAACATTGGAAACAACGATGTTGAATTTGTCGAAAATTCAGCCAAAGCTGTATCTGGTTTACGTATTGAAGATTGGTCAGATCTGACAATAAAAAAATATTTGGAGGATGTAAAAGAATTCAAACAAAATCTTGATACACTGAATGTCAATAGTGAAGAAAATACTCAATCTTCGAATAGTTATTCTTTAATTGCCTTTGATAAAGATGGAAATAAGAGAACGAAGTCTTTTGAAAAAGTTGAATATACAAACATGGCTAAGCTACTAAAAAATGAAATTTTTGCAAGCTTAGAAGAAATGGGAGATGCCATATCGGCAGCAGAAAAGAGACAGGTTCTGATTGAAGCTTTAGAGTCTCTTATCTAAGGATAAAAAATGGCAGACGAAATTGCATATTTTGACAATGCAGCGACGACTTTTCCTAAGCCAGAAGAAGTCTACTCTTTTATGGACACGTTTTACAGGACAAACGGAGTAAACATCGGCAGAGGAAACTACAACAGTGCTTTATCTGCAGGCCGCTTACAAAAAGAGACAAGAGACTTACTATTAGAATTATTCCATTGTGAAGGTAAAACGGTAATATTTGAACCCTCCGCCACAATTGCATTAAATCAAGTCATCAGAGGGCTAGATTGGCACGAAGGAGATGTTGTTTATATAACTCCATTTGAACACAATGCGGTTCTTCGACCTTTAAACTATTTAAAAGATCAATTTAATTTAAGGATCGAAGATTTAGCCGTTGATCGAGACACTATCTCGTATAATCTAGAAAAAATAAAGTATCAATTTCAGGAAATTCCCCCAAAAGTAGTTATTGCAACACATGCAAGTAATGTTTGTGGAGTGATAGCTCCTCTAGAAGAAATATTTTCACTTGCTAAAAAATACAATGCAATAACTATTGCTGACATGTCTCAAACAGCAGGTCTTGTAGACACCGACTTAATTAAATGTCATGTGGATTTTGCTGTGTTTGCTGGTCATAAAACACTATATGGCCCATTTGGCATAGCAGGATTCGTCTCTACTAATGAAATTCAGCTAAAACCTTTGATTTACGGTGGAACCGGTATTGAAAGTGCTAATCCTTATATGCCTGACAAAATTCCAATAAAATACGAGGCTGGTAGTCAAAATATTATGGCAATTGCAGGATTAAATGCATCTTTAAAATGGATATTAAAAAATGGAATAAATAACTTATTTATTCAAGAACAAAAAAATAAAGAAACTCTGACCAAAGTTTTAAAAGAATTTGATTATATTCGCATTATAGAACCAAAAACTCAGGCAATAGGAGTTATATCAACTATAATCGACGGGTATAGTAGTGATAGTCTGGGGAGTGTTTTTTCCGAACATGGAATTGCTGTAAGGACTGGCCTTCAATGTGCTCCAAATGCCCATAAATTTCTGAATACATTCCCAGAGGGTACACTACGATTTAGTGTGGGCTCTTTATCTATAGAAAAATTTATTCTGCAATTAACAGATTTTCTTAACAAACTTGAATTATGAGGTTAAGGTATGGAACATCCAAACTCTATTAGAGAATTATTTGAACAACTTGCTAACAATCAAATATTGTTACCTGACTTTCAAAGAGAATATGTATGGAATCTGGAAAAACAAAAAAGTTTACTAGCGTCCTTACTTGTTAATCTATCAATTGGCTCTCTTTTAATGATCAATGGAAAAAGTAATGATTTTTTATCAAAAGAAATCGGATTTACTGTTCACAACAAAAATGAAAATTCTAATCCCTCAGATTGCAAATTTCTACTTGATGGGCAACAAAGATTAACAAGTATCTGGTCTTTTTTTTCGGATGTTTTTATAAATAATAAAAAGCAACCAAAAGAATACAAATATGACGGATGGAAGGAAGTATGGGACAAAATCTATGATGGCTTGAAATATAGATGGTTTGTAAAAATAAAACCAGATGGTGAGTCTGATTTTTTTGGATATAACAATTTAAAGTTTAGCATTGGAGATCTTCAAAAAAAAGAGCCTGCAGATATCCTGCCACATATTTTTTTCAAAGAGATAAATAAAACAGTCGGATATGATAATTGGTATCATCCTGAATTTTATCACAAAATTAAAAAACAACTTGATAAACATAAAGTTGATAGCAATGATGAATATTTTGAAGATAGTGATGAAAGCGCCGAAGAACAAATCGAAGGTAAATGTAAAGACAAATTCATCCAAAAGGCTGCTGAAGAAGGATTAGTTCCACTTTATACATTATCTAATGAGGAATCTGAAGATTCAGCTTTTCACATTGATATCATCAATAAAATTGCAAATATAAAGCTGGCTGAGATTCAATCTAAATTTGAAAATCTTGAAAGGCTCAATGATTTAGATGGAATAATAAAAGAAATTAAATTCTTATTTGAAAATAAGAAGACTGAAACAAATATAGTCAAAGAATCAGGAAAGTGGCGTTCTGTTGAGAATTTCAAAAATTTTGATTATATACCTGAGTTATACAGTCTTGTTGCCAACTGGAAAACAGAGGTAAAAAATTATTTTAACAATGTAATTCTTTCGACAGAATTAAACCAAATCATACTGGAAAAAAATCAAATACAAAGAGCGATTGCAATCTTTACTGCAATTAACGAGGGCGGACAAAAACTAAGTACATTTGACCTTGTAGTAGCAAAGGCCGCAAAAGTCTACAAAGAGAATTCCTTGTTACAAGAAATTAAAACAAAAATAGATGCTAAAGTAGAAATACCTGATTCTTTAAGTAAGGATTTAGATAAAACAGATTGGTCTCTTGCAAACATGGGGTGTTTCGGTAATGACCATATTGAGATAAATTTCCAGAATAGTTTCCTAAATGTATTGTCAGCTCTAGTTCACACGGATTTTAATACATCCGGGGAAGTTTTTTCAGATAATCTGTCCTTAGATTATTTTAAAACCGCAAAACAACTTGAAATGACTCCAGACCAAATCGCAAACAATTTTGAGAAAGCAATGCTAGGACTTCAAAGAGCACACGCTTTTCTTCAATTTAGATGTGGTCTTGTTTCTGGTACAGATTTGCAATATAGATTAATGTTACTTCCAATTGTTTTTTGTTTATTAAATGACAATTGTTGGAATAATGCTTCAGTGATAAATCAATTAGAATGTTGGTATTGGTCTTCTATTTTTTCAGGAGTTTACAGAGATAACCAAAATGACAAAGCTTGCAAGGATACAAAATATTTATATGATTTAATAGTCTTAAAGAAGAATATAAATAATTATGACATAATTCCTATAGAGAAAAGAATGGAGAACATCTTTACAGAAAAGGATTACACCGATGAACAGACTTTATGCTTAGAAACAGATTATGCAAAAGTACCAAAATCAATCCATTTTTCTCTCTTGCAATACATATTAAGCAAAGAGCCAACTGATTTTATACCAAAGCGATTAAATGAAAGCGGATATAAATTGAAAGCATGGGAGCTATCCAAAGCCAAATACAAGGAAAAGAAGCTAACTATATCGATAAATAAAGGCGACAATGAAACTGAAAAAAAGGATATTAAAAATGTAGAGGATCACCATATTTATCCTTTGGCAAACGCAACAAAAATAGGGCAATCAACTAAGGATATACGAAAAGAAAAAAAGAATCCGCTTAACAGCCCTCTTAATAGGACCTACATATCTGACCTTGCAAATGGGATGATATCTGCGCTTCCTCTTGAACAGTACTTTAAGGATCTAGATTCAGCCATCCTTGATACTCACTTTTCTCCTTGTTACAACGATGGCTATGATGCTGAAGTTTTAAAAACCAAGGAAACTGCTGAGGATAAAGTTAGATATATTCTCGAAAGAAGATTTGAAAAACTAAAGGATGCAATGAAACAAGAGTTGGATGTTCTGTATAAATCCTAGCTTGTTAAGCTCATTTTCATAACAATAATGTGAAATTTATTATTTAGATAATCCTTTCTAAAACGTTGGAATTAATAATTTAAAAACTTGGTCATGACCAAGTTTTTTTCTTATTGTATAACCATGAAAAAAGGGAGCCAAAGCTCCCTTATACTTTCATAAAATCTTAATATTAACCTACGAGGTTCTCAAGGTTGTCGATTGCTACATCTGGATTTACATCAGCTGAGTAGTCAACACCGTCGCACTCAAAGCCGAACAGCTGCAGGAACTGCTTCTTGTAGTCAGCATAGTCTGAAAGCTCAAACAGGTTCTCTGTAGTAACCTTAGGCCATAAATCCTTGCACTTTTGCTGAACGCTGTCACGAAGCTCCCATGAGTCCATACGCAGACGGCCCTCATTATCGTACTCAGCCTCGTTACCGTAGATAGATTTTGCAAACATTCTGTAGATATGCTCAATTACAGACTCGTAGATGCCCTGCTCTCTCATTACCTTGAAGCATAATGAAATGTATAAAGGCATTACAGGGATAGCTGATGATGCCTGAGTTACCACGCTCTTTAATACAGCAACTCTTGCCTCACCCTTAACTGCAGCTAAGCGTTCATTGTTAGCCTTTGCAGCTCTGTCTAAATCTTCCTTTGCCTTGCCTAAAGCACCGTGCCAGTAGATAGGCCAGGTAATTTCAGTACCGATATAGCTGTATGCTACGGTCTTGCAGCCTTCAGCTAAAACGCCTGCGTTTGCTAAAGCTTCAATCCACAGCTCCCAGTCCTGACCGCCCATAACCTTAACGGTGTTCTGGATTTCCTCTTCGGTAGCAGGCTCTAAAGAAGCCTCGATGATTTCGTTCTTGTTGGTGTCAATTGCAGTTGAGGTATAGGTCTGACCGATTGGCTTTAAAGATGATCTTACAACTTCACCGGTATCTGGCATCTTTCTTACAGGAGCTGCAAGAGAGTATACAACCATGTCAATCTGACCTAAGTCTTCTTTAATGATCTCAATTACCTTGTCGCGGCACTCATTTGAGAAAGCATCAGCATTAACGTTACGTGCATATAAGCCTTCAGCCTTTGCATACTTGGTGAATGCTGCAGTGTTGTACCAGCCTGCAGTACCAGGACGCTTCTCAGTACCAGCCTTTTCAAAGAAAACACCAATGGTGGCTGCGCCTGAACCAAATGCTGCACTGATACGTGATGCTAAGCCATAACCGGTTGAAGAACCGATAACCAGAACCTTCTTAGGGCCGTTTGGAACACCGCCGTTCTTCTTAACAAGATTGATCTGCTCTAATACGTTTGCATCACAGCCGGTTGGATGAGTAGTAACACAAATAAAACCACGTGCTTTTGGTTCAATAATCATAAGTATCTCCTTGATAACGCAGATGCGTCGATTTTACATCATTAAATTATAGCACTTAATCAAATTTTTGATAGAAAAAACATTTCAATATGGTGCCGTCGACACCTTTTAAACAAATGTGCCTAAAAACTGTGTATAATCGCGGTCGAGAACAATTTTTAGATAGCGAAAAACAAAAAATGAAAAAACTAATCAATATGCTGGTGCTGCCACTATTTCTGTTTTCAGCCCAGTCTCAGGCTATTAAGGCAGATCCAAAAGAAATTCCAGGCTCTCACGTAGGTGTAGCCTATTTAAAACCTTCTGATAACAAGATTTACGGTCAGAACTACGACACCTATATGCACCCAGCATCAACCTTAAAGGTGGTTTCAACACTTGCTGCAATTTTATATTTAGGCCATGACTATACCTTTAAGACCACCTTGTCTGTAAATCCTAAAAATGTGGTTAACGGCAAGGTAAAGCCAGATGCTAACGGCACCTTAAATGGTAATGTGGTAATAAGATTCGTAGGAGATCCAAGCTTTACTTCAAACAACTACAGAACTTTGGTTAACACCCTTTCAAAGGCAGGTGTTAAAAAGGTTAACGGTGATATTATTCTCGATGTGGGCCGTTTTGGCGGTTTATCCCGCGGTACCGGCTGGTCCTGGGATGATATTCCTATCTGTTTTACAGCTCCGGCAGGCTCTGCCATCATCAACCGCAACTGTGTGTTTGCCCAGCTCCAGCCTAACGGTATCGGTGCCAAGGCAACTCCAAAGTTAAGTGCCGGCAGCCCAATTACCATCACATCAGATGCTGTAGGTGTAGCTCAGTCAAACTATGGCGGCAACTGTGAGCTTGAGGCCAACCTCTTTGCCAAAAACCAGTACCACATTACAGGATGTGTACCTGTAATGCCAAAGAATCAGCCATGGCCTTTATCCTTATCTGTATCAGATCCTGATCAGTGGGCGGTTGACTGGACATCTATTATCTTCCACGGTCAGAAGATTTCATACCATTCAATCAAGCTTGCAAGAAACAGCCAGGAGGGCTACACCACTGTAGGCATGATTGAGTCAAAGCCTTTAGGCGAGATGATTAAATACACTCTGCACCGTTCAAACAATCTCTATGCTGATGCAATTGCCAAGACACTTGCTGCCGAGTACTACAAACTTCCTGCAACTTATGCAAGAACCTCCAATGCCATCAGAAGCATCCTCTCAAAGTATGCAAACATCTCTCTTGGCAATGCTCATATTGTTGACGGCTCAGGACTTTCATCCCACAACCTTGTAACCCCAAGACAGATGCTTGAGGTTCTGCAGTTTATCAACCTTAACGATGACAAGATTGGTTTTATCAAGCTTCTTCCTGTAGCTGATGTGTCAGGCACTCTGCACTGGAGAGCTTCAACCAAGAATCCTCCACTTGCAAAGAACGTAACCGCAAAGACCGGTACCCTTGCCAATGTTTCAAATCTGATGGGCTTTATGACCACTAAGTCAGGCAAGAGAATTCCTTTTGTAATGTATACAAATGCTATTTCCTTTGACCAGAAAACCCGTGACCTCGTTAAATATCATCGTATCGCATCTCCTCATTTAGGTCATGAAAGATACATTCTTGAAAATATTTACAACGAGAAAACCATGGGGCAGGATTTTTAACTGAATTCTCTTTGAAAATGGCGCTTTAGAGCGCCATTTTTTATGAATTCTTTGAACAAAGTATTAGTTAACACCCCATAAATGATGTAAACTAACCGTGCTCAAAACCAATTTAGATTATTTTTAACGGGTTATATATGAAATTACTGCAAAAATCACACAAGCTTGATAATGTCTGCTATGACATTCGAGGCAAAATCCATCAGGAAGCTTTAAGAATGGAGGAAGAGGGTCAGCGTATCCTCAAACTTAATATTGGTAACACCGCGACATTTGGTTTTGAAGCGCCTGAAGAGGTTGTTCGCGACGTTATCAGAAATCTTCCAAACTCACAGGGTTACTGCGAATCAAATGGTATCTTCTCAGCCCGTAAGGCCATCGCGCAGTACTACCAGCAGAAAGGTTTAAAGAATGTGGATGCTGATGATATCTTCATCGGCAACGGCGTGTCAGAGCTTATCACTATGACCATGAACTGCCTTTTAAACAATGGCGATGAGGTTTTGGTTCCAGCTCCTGACTACCCATTGTGGACCGCGGCAATTAACCTTGCTGGTGGCAAGGCTGTTCACTACATGTGTGATGAACAGGCAAACTGGTATCCAGATATCGAGGATATGAAAAAGAAATTAAACTCACGTACCGTGGGTATTGTTCTTATCAATCCAAACAATCCAACCGGATCTGTTTACCCTACTCCTGTACTTCAGGAGATTGTGGAGTTTGCACGTCAGAATGATCTTGTAATCTTCGCTGACGAAATCTATGACAAGATTTTATACGATGATGTTGCCCACAGAAGCGTATGCACGCTTGCTGACGACATCACCGTAATTACCTTCAACGGTTTATCCAAGGTATACCGTGCCTGCGGTTTCAGACAGGGCTGGATTTTAGTTACAGGTCCTGCCAAGCGCAACCAGGGATTTATTGACGGTATCAAGCTGATGATGGCAATGCGTCTTTGTGCAAACGTGCCTCTGCAGCATGCTATTCAGACAGCCTTAGGTGGATATCAGAGTATCAATGAGCTCATTATTCCCGGCGGACGTTTATATCAGCAGCGCCAGGCCATGTATGACCGACTCAATGAAATTGACGGTATTTCTGTTGTAAAGCCACACGGTGCTTTATACATGTTCCCAAAGATTGATACCAAGAAGTTCAATATCAAGGACGATCAGAAATTTGCAATGGATCTGTTACGTCACGAGAAGCTTTTAATTGTTCAGGGTACAGGCTTTAACTGGCCTGAGCCAAATCACTTTAGAATGGTATTCCTGCCAGCACTTGATGTGATCACCGATGCCTGTGACCGCTTAGAGCACTTCTTAAAGACCTATCATCAGTAATGGTGCTGAAGAAATCTAAAAAAAGGAGCTTAACAGCTCCTTTTTTTAAACCTTTTCAAAGGTAAATGATCTTACCTTTGGATCTGAATTGAATACTGCTGCAATACGCACGAGCTCCTTTAATGGGGCTGTGTTGCCATAGTCACGCTCTTTTATCTGTGCTGCAGCTTCAGACAGCCTGTCCTTAACATCAGTTTCACTGTCAGTATGTTTTAATTCCACTACAGTTCTTCTGTTTGGTGTTTCAATTATCAAATCTGCTCTGCCTTTTGATGAATGAGACTCACAGCGTACATCCACCTTTGCTCCGTTTAAGTACAGGAACAGGGAGTTTCTTACAGCACCTTCACAATCCACATCGTAGCTGTCATATACGATGGAGTTCATAATGGCATCGAAAAGTGCAATTACTGATGAAACTTCTCCTCTGTCTAACAGCTCCCTTTCTTCTGCTGATAATTGTGGAAGTTTGGTAAAACACAGATTTGAGAGTCCGATTAAAAGTGCTCTTTTAACTTCTCCGTTTGGAACTCCGAGCTTTACATAGCTGTATGGCTCCAATGGTGACTTTAATGTTAAATATCCGGTCTGACACATCAGTACAGACTGATCCATACTCTTAAGTGTCGTTGGATTCATATACAGATTGTAATTTACATCAATGGTACCATCCTCTGTAAGATAATCCATTGAGGTAAGCTTATGACTGTTCAGGTAGTTTACAAGTATTGACGGCAGACCACCATTTTCATACCAGTAGTCACCATAATGACATTCGCTGCTTTGAGATACTTCCTGCAAAAAGTTATTTACTGACCACGTTGAAAAAACTGTCTTCTTTGCATACCTGTCAAAGCAGTAGCCATTGTACTGCTCTGCCATCCTATCAAGCACAGCTTCTACCTGTGACGATGTTACCTCACTTTGGCTGATGTGATTATCATAAGAGGCTGCAAGCTTAAGGTAGTCAATATAATACGTCCTGATTTCATCTCTTGTAAAACCGATTAACTGTGAGTATGCACTTTCGTTACTGATATCTCTGATATCTGAGCCTACAGAAAAGATTGATGCATCCTTAAGTCTTGTTACTCCGGTTACAGCCATAAATCTGATTGCTGGAGCACTTTTTAATGCAGCATAGATACTGCAGATACATTCACGGTACTTTTCGTACAGCTCTTCATTATTGATATTGGCGCTTAACTGACAGTCATATTCATCAAATATTAATACAGCATATCGTTCTTCTCGATTAAGACTGTTTAACAGACTTCTCAAAGACAAACCAGGCTCTTTATCCTCTTTATAGCCTTTTACTTCATAATACTGCGCAAATTCAGATATAGACATTACAAACTGTCTTTTAAATTCTTCAACACTGTCTTTAGGATATATCAGAAAATCTATGCGCAGAACAGGACAGACAGGTTCTTTCCACCTATCGTATATCCAGGTATTCTTAAAGTATGGCTCCACTCCTTTTTCAAAGAGAGTGCCTATGGTATCTAAGGTTAATGATTTGCCAAATCGGCGGGGACGGGAAATAAAAATTTTGTCAAGTTTTGTCACCAATGAATAGATTTGCTCTGTCTTATCCACATAAATTCTGTTTTTTTCTGTGAAACTTGAAAAAATACCTGATGAACTAATCTCTTTCATTTCCTGTTCCTGTTTGTTCTTCATATGCTTATTATAACCTTAACAGAGGCAAAATAAATATAATTCAAAACCATATGTTATATTATCAGCTTTTAGTCTTTTTTTTCTTAAAAATTCAAAAACTTAATACTATTTTTGTTTATAATAAACCGATCCGTACCTTTGTTAATAAAAAAACACCAATCCATTTGAGTATGATAGAATAACCATTATATTTTGTTTTATGTTACATCATTAAGTAAGCACAATGGCAGAGAGTGAAACCAGGTTTATTACTGATAAAAACGGCAACAGAACTCATGCTGTTATTCCCTACTCTGTCTATGAACAGCTTATCGCGCTCAAAGGTCTTTTATCCCCTGTATCAAAATTAGGTGACCACGAGATTTACACCCTGAGTGTAAAGAACGCTGTGGCAAAAGGCTATCCTGAGGGCGTAAGACAGAAGCCTGAGTTTGTCATTCTAAAAGGATCACAGGCTGTTTTAGAACCGGTAGAGTCAGTACCTGAGCATGTTCAGAATCTGCGTGAAGATCTGCTCTCAGAAGGTACCTTAGAACTTGATATACAGAACAACTGTTTTGTATTTGTAAAAGATTTAAAACTTCCAAGTGCCAGCACTGCTGCAGCAATTGTTGCAGGCAATGTCAGAAACGGACTTGATGTATGGGTAAACCGTGAAGGTTTCTCATTAAAGGAGTCTGGCTTTGGTGTTAAGAATAAGAAAAGACTGCATTCAAAGTAGAGGTAAGCATGTCATTTGAAAATAAACCTAACGATAAGAAATTTGCCAGAAAAGACGGCGATAAGAAAAGAGAGTTTGTTAAAAAGGACTTTAAGAAGGATTCAGACAAGTCTTTTAACAGATTCAGCCGTGACGGCAAACCTTCTTTCAAAGGCAAGTCCCCTCGCTTTGACAAGAGCTATGACAAAAAGTCTGATAAGAGAGCTCCAGAGTACGAGTATGTTCCACACACCGGTTTCTCAGCATTCCAGCTGCGTCTGGTGCACTCCATTCTGAATGATGTGATTGTAAAGCACACCTCTCTTGACAGAGCCTATGCCTACTGGTTTAAGAAGGTAAAAATTGATGCTGTTGAGCAGGGCTTTATCATCCGTCAGATTAACTATATGTTCTCTCACCTGTCATATTTTGCCTATGTTTCAGGTTTAAAGAGACCATCTGACTTTGAGCGTCATGTACCAAGACTTACCTTCTCATACTGTGCCTTTAAAGGCTGGACCCTCCCTGAGTTAGAAGGCGAAGAGGGCTTTGACAGACGCGGTCTTAAAAAGAGAATTGAAGAGGCTAACGAAGAGCCTTTATTAAAGGATGGCTGTCCATTATGGCTTCAGGAATTAGGCTATTCTGAGCTTAAGGAAAAATGGGATGAAGAGCGTCGTGCCTTAGGTATGGAAGCTCACCGCTTTGTAAGAGCCAATACCTTAAAGTGCTCACGTGAACAGCTAGCGCACGATCTCTCAGAAGAAGGCATTGTAACCAGGCCTGTAGCAGGTGCTCCTCTTGCCTTAGAGGTAACCTCAAACTCAGCTTTATTCAGAACCAGGACCTTTAAGGAAGGCAAATTTGAGCAGCAGGATGCCGGCAGTCAGCTTATCGGTGCCTTTGTTGAAGCTAAAAGTGGCGAAAGAGTTATCGATGCCTGTGCAGGCTCTGGCGGTAAGACTCTGCAGCTTGCAGCCGACATGCAGGGCAAGGGCGTTATCATTGCCATGGATACAGAAGGCTGGAAACTTGATGACTTAAAGTTAAGAGCCAAAAGAGCAGGCGCCTTTAACATTGAGCCTCGCCTTATTGATTCAACCAAGGTTATAAAGCGCATGTATGAAAGTGCTGACAGAGTGTTAATCGATGCTCCATGTTCAGGTCTTGGTGTGATAAGACGTATGCCCGATTCAAAGTGGCGTGATGGCCGTGAACACTTAAATGAGTTAAGAGAAATTCAGCATGATATCCTCTCCCGTTATGCACTGATGGCAAAGGTAGGCGGTATCGTGGTTTATTCTACATGTTCAATCCTGCCATCAGAGAATGAGCTGCAGATTGAAAGATTCTTAAAGGAAAATGAAGGCAGGTTTGAGCTGATTGAGGATAAGCACACTCTGCCATCCTCAGGCTTTGACGGCTTCTATATGGCTAAGTTAAAGCGCCTTGCTTAAGATTAACTCTTAAAAAAATCCTGCACGCACTGCAGGATTTTTTGTCTTAATACTTCAAAAAGCTAATCAACTATTTCAAAGGTAAACGCTCTTACATCAGATGCACCATTGAACACCGCTGCTATGCGCAGAAGTTCATTTCTTAGAGGTACGATACTGCCGTAATCACGCTCTTTTATCTGTAAGGCTGCCTCTTTTAGTTTATTTTCAGCATCATCTTCATTTTCAACATATTTAAACTCAAAGATCAATCTTCGGTTGTCTGTTTCAACAATAAGATCGGCCCGACCATTTGCCTCGTGAACCTCACTGTCAGCATCCTGGCCTGCACCTAACAGATATAAAAGAATATGACTCTGTACGCTTGCCTCAGAGTCAACTGGAAACCTGTCATAAGGCACCTTATGAATGATGGCATTAAAGAGTTTTTTAATCTCTTCTGCAGTACCATACTCAAGAATATTCTGATTGTCATCGGAAAGTATATCAGGTGTTTCACCAAAGAATTTTGCAGCCATGAGTCCTGCTATGGCTTTGTAAATCTCTCTGTTTGGTATACCAAGTGCAACAGTTCCTGTAGACACTACCTTTGAACGCAAAGTTAAATATCCTGTCTGACACATCAGCACATGCTCATCCATTTCAAGCAGAGAATTTGGATTTATAAATTTATCTGCACTTACTTTGATATTCTTTTTCTTATTTAGATAATCAAATACATTGATTTTGTGTTTCTCAAGATAATTTTTAAGAATGGTTGGTACACCACCATTGTCATACCAGTAATCGTCATAGGCGCATTTTTTGATTGCTGCAAGTCTCTTGAAAAAACAGTTTACAGACCAGGTT
>ONCB01000018.1 GCA_900316175.1 uncultured Succinatimonas sp. | reverse complement strand
TCAGATATTATTGATATCTCAAATCATACTGAGTTTTCACAGATGATAGGATTTACCCGAGATGAGATAAGAGAGTACTACATAGATTATCTAAAGATGGCCGCCTGTTGTGAGAACGGTGTAAGTGAGAATGAAGTAACCGACAGTCAGATAGATGAAATTCTCAACACTCTTGCAAAAAACTATGACGGCTACTGTTTTGACAAGTATGGAGAGAAAAAGGTCTTTTCAACCTGCAAAAAATGCGCCTATGACGATTACTGGTATGACAATGGTGGTGTACCAACCATTCTAAAAGAATATTTAAGCACTCATAACCTTGATATTGAAGGCCTTGTTAATAAGGATTTGCTTGTCAATGTCTCAGCAGACGAGTTCTTAAATCCAACCTCTTTAATTGACATGAACCGTCATGTGCTGATGTGTCAGACAGGTTACCTGACATTACGTTCACCACTTTTTAGAATGAACAGTATTGACCTTGGAATTCCAAATCAGGAAGTAAACAGAGCGCTCATACCATTACTTGCACTTATTATCTTTGGCACAAAGAGCCTTAATGTTAAGGTAAGACCAGAAAAGATACTGCTTACAGGAAGTGCTGAGGAGATAATCGAGCTTTTCAACACAGTTTTAAACACAGTAAGTTATGACCACTATGCAATTACAAATGAAAGCATCCTTGAGGCTATCTTAAGAATATATCTTGAAGGCAAGTGCAATAACGTCAGTGCAGAGAGTAACGTCAGTGCAGAGAGTATGTCATCTAAAGGAAGGACTGACCTTCTGATAGAAACAGGTAACAGAAGAATTGTAATTGAATTAAAGTATGCCCAAAACGAGAATGAGGCAAAAGTAAAACTTGATGAGGCCACAGCTCAGATTAAGTCAAGAGACTATGGCAACATCCTGCCTTTGAAGAAAGAGACACTTAAAATTGCTGCTGTCTTTAATGCAGATCCTGCCGTTCGTGCTTTTACTCAGTTTTCTTTAGTCTAGATTTAAACATAGAAACAATATTTACCTTGACCTGGTAAGTTAAACAAACTTGCTGGGTTTGCATTTACGAAATTAACATATGAAGATACAGATGATCTTTATCGACTTTTAGAAGAAAAAGATAATTGCACTTGATATATTAAGAAAAGTCTGCAAATCAAAGCCAATCATACTTAATACAATGGAAATAGCAGCAGAGAAGATAGAGAATTATTGAAAAGATTACGATAGAAAATAAAAAAGACAGTATCAAACTGTCTTAGAAGTGGTGCCCGGGGTCGGAGTCGAACCGACACGGAAGTATAAGTTCCGAGGGATTTTAAGTCCCTTGTGTCTACCAATTTCACCACCTGGGCACAGATGGAATTTTAAGTTTGCTCACCACTTTATTTAAGTGGTGCCCGGGGTCGGAGTCGAACCGACACGGAAGTATAAGTTCCGAGGGATTTTAAGTCCCTTGTGTCTACCAATTTCACCACCTGGGCAAACTTAAATGGAGGCGCGTTTCAGAGTCGAACTGAACTATACGAATTTGCAATCCGCTGTATAACCGCTTTACTAACGCGCCAACTTTGGAGCGGGAAACGAGGTTCGAACTCGCGACCCTAACCATGGCAAGGTTATGCTCTACCAACTGAGCTATTCCCGCATCCGATGAAGAGCATTATAGAGAATTATTTTTTTATGTCAACAAAATATTTTAATTTTTTTTATTTATTTTCGGTTAGTTGTAAACAAAACTCTTATTTAACGCATTGCTATAAACTTAATTTTGATTTTTATAAACGTAATTATTTCTTAATTTAATTTATTTTACGTTACTTAATTTCTTTTATTTGAATTCTATTTTTTGATTATTTGATAAAATAATAGTCAGAAGAGGTGAATTATGGGCTCAGATATTGATAATTACTTTTCATCTGTTGATGAAAATGCTTCTTTAGAAAAGGTACAGGACAGTAAGTTAAGGGTTTTATCCGTATCTGAATTTGTTGATATCACTTCAAAGCAGATAAGTTACTTTGGAAATGCATCTGTCACTGGCGAGATTCAGACTATATCCAGTCGTGGTCACTTATACTTTACTCTTAAAGATGAATTATCATCTGTAGATTGTATTATGTGGCAGAACCTTGCCAGAAGTTTAAGCTTCATTCCTCAGCCTGGTGCAAAAGTTACAGTAACCGGGACACCAAATCTTTGGCAGAAAAACTCTTCTTTCAGACTCATCTGTTCTTCAATGACTCTTTCTGGCCGCGGAGTCATTATGGAAAGACTTTTAAGATTAAAAGAAAAGTTAAGGTTAGAAGGTGTATTTGATTACCACAAAAGAGAAATACCTGAGTTTATTGATACTGTAGGTATCATTACCTCAATTCAGGGTGATGTTGTGCATGACATGGCTGTAACCATGAAAAGACGTAATCCAGGTGTTAACATTATTGTTTATGATGCTAAGGTGCAGGGTGAAGACGCCCCTTCAAGCCTGGTTGCTGCCTTAAAAAAAGCTAATGAAGAAGCTTTATGTGATGTCATCATAATAGGTAGAGGTGGCGGCTCCTTTGAAGATCTGCTACCGTTTTCAGATGAGACTCTGACAAGAGAGGTTGCTCGTTCAAACATTCTGGTAATTTCTGCTGTAGGTCATGAACCTGACTATTCATTTACTGATTATGCTGCAGACTTTAGAGCTGCAACCCCGACAGCAGCTGCCGAGCATGTCACAAGAATTACCAAAGATATGCTTATAAATGCTGTTATAAACGACTTTGACAGAATGAACAATGCTATTACACAGCATATAAACTATTACAGCGGCAATCATGAAGCAGTGATGCACAGGCTAAAAGCTTCAAATCCAGAAAATTATGTTACAAACTGTAAATCAAATCTGTCATTGGCACTTTCACGTCTTCATCAGAGTGTTAACGCTGATATAAATAAAAAACACCATGATCTCTCTTCCTTAAAACAAAGGCTGGCATCTTTTGAGCCTCAGTCTTTGATTGAAGCTAAAAGAAACAGTCTCAATTCACTTATATCAAGACTTAATCATGCGGTTGCTGCCGTAAAAACAGCTGCAGAGAACACTCTTTTATTTGATGTTAGGGTTGCAAAACTAGACAGGTTAATCTCTCTTATCCGTGATGACAGATTAAAGAAGGTTGATAATCTGGTATTAAGGTCAAGGAAAACTGATATTGATAAGAAGTTTTATGATATAAAGAGCTCATATATGCAGACTGTATCAAGACTTCATCTGTCAGATCCTCTTTTAATCCTTTCAAAAGGATACTCTTTAACTACAGATGAAAAAGATAATGTGGTAAATATTGATAAGATAAGTATCGGAGATACCATAAAAACCCGAGTCAAAGACGGTTTAATCAGCTCTAAAGTAGAGAACATAACAAAAGAAAAGTCAAAATAAGGTTTTTAAGATGTTTAATCAAATCAGATTTAAACTGGCCTCAAAGCTGCTTATGTGCTTTATTCTCTTTTTATCATTAAATGTACAAAGCAATGCAGCTGATAAGGAATATACCAGAGTTATTGAAAGTGGCAATACTGTTACTACAGTAAGGACTGATTCGGTATGCATGTCAAAATTTGCTGATTTCTGTGAACTTATCATTGGCTTTAATGCAGATACTTTCGAGCATAACTATATTTCCTATATCATCAAAAACATGGAATCTGATGATTTCTTTTTATTAAAGGAAAAAAACACTCCAAAGCAGGATCTTGACATCAAGGTCAGAGTAAACAGCCGCATGAACCTGGTTTCCTTTATCATCAATGTAAAACAGCAGTACCTTGATACCTCAATCTCCTATACCCAGATTGAGAATATGACTTTAGACAAGCATTTTATAAGATTTAAAAATCTGTTTTCAGATCCTGAAATGGCTGCGGTTATCTGTGCAAATAAGGTTTATGAAACCTTTGCTAAGTACGACCGACAGATGCTGCCGTTTTTAAAAGTTCATATTGAAAATAAACCAAATAACTTCATTATCTTAAATGACGGTCTTGAATTTGATCTGTCACAAAACCGTATCGCTCCAAAAGAAGTTAAGACCCAGGTAAAAGTATCTTTAGAGGAATTATACGAAGCCAAACCATTAAGAAAGTGGTTTCCTCTTGCCCCACAAGAGCTGACCTTTGAAGTGAATGAGCAAGAAGAGGAAGCTTTAGAATAGGATAAATGCGCATTTTACTCTTAGTTTATCCTGAATTTTTGAACAGTCTTTCAAACTTATAAAATATTCTTAATATCCATTGAATTAAGCATTTTTAGGTTGCATAATATCCTTGCTTGTCGGAGTGCCATATGGCTGAGATTGCTTTGCAAAATCCGCTGACCTGATCCAGTTAGTACTGGCGTAGGGAACAAGGTCCTTTCGGCATGCATATTATTTAGTTTAAGAGATGTGCAGCCATGTCCCACCAGATTGAAAATTTTAAATTTAAACCTGATATCAAAAGAGTAACCATTAAAGGCTCAAGTGATGATATCAATGTACCATTTAACAAAATCACTCTTTCAAATGGAGAGGAACTTTTGGTTTCCACCGTTGAAGGTCCTGATGTAGAGAATAACAAACTACCTGAGGTTACTACATCATATGCTCCATATGTAATTGCATCTGATGTAAGAAAGACTAAAAAGACTCTGCTTGAAAGAGCAAAAGATGGCGAAATAACCAAGCATATGGAATATGTTGCCATCAGAGAGTCATATAAATCAGCCGATGATATGGCCTTTAAGGCTGAGGATGTTTTAGAGCAGGTTGCATCTGGCAGAGCTGTAATTCCATGCAATATCAATCATCCTGAAGCCGAGCCAATGATTATTGGCAATAAGTTTTCAGTTAAGGTAAACGCCAATATCGGTGCTTCATCAATGTCATCTGGCTTTGATGAAGAGATTAAAAAGCTGCGTTTATCTTTAAAATTCGGTGCAGACACCGTAATGGATTTATCAACTGGTCTTAAAGATTTAGGCGGACTTAGAAATGCCATCTTAAGAGCATCTCCTGTACCTATCGGCACTGTACCTGTTTATGAGGCTCTTGACAGAGCTCATGGTGATCCATCCTTATTAACCTGGGAAATGTTCCGTGATACTGTAATCTCTCAGGCTCAGCAGGGCGTTGATTATTTCACCATTCACTCAGGTTTAACCAAAGATTTACTGCCACATGCGGCAAAAAGAGTATTAGGCATTGTATCTCGAGGTGGTTCTATCATGGCTTCTGTAATGATGAACTCAGATGCCGAGAATTTAGCCTATGAGCATTTTGATGAACTTATTGAAATCTGTCATGACTATGACGTAGCCTTATCCTTAGGTGACGGTCTGCGTCCTGGTTGTATTGATGATGCCTGTGACAAGGCTCAATACGGTGAGCTTGAAAATATAGGAAGACTTGCAAAACGCTGTTTTGATGCCGGAGTACAGTGCTTTATTGAAGGTCCAGGACATGTTGCCATGGACAGAGTTTTAGAAAATCAGCGTCTGCAGGAAAAATTCTGTAATTACGCCCCATTCTACACTTTAGGACCACTGGTAACTGACATTGCTCCAGGTTATGACCATATTACCTCTGCCATAGGTGGTTCAATGATTGCCTCTTACGGCACTGCCATGCTCTGTTATGTAACTCCATCAGAGCATCTTGCTCTTCCTGATGAGGATGACGTTAAGACCGGTCTTATTACATATAAGATGGCAGCACATGCAGCCGATGTAGCCAAGGGACTTCCTTTATCAAGATTAAGAGACAATGCCATGGCAAGAGCCAGAGCAGAGTTCAGATGGTTTGACCAGTTTGCTCTGTGTCTTGACCCTCAGCATGCCTACGACGTATGGAGAAAGAAGATGCCAGAGGAATGTTCGAAGACTCATGAACCGTCTTTCTGTTCAATGTGCGGTCCTAGATTCTGTCCTATTCGTTTAAATCGCAGAATGCAGGAAAAATATGGAAAATAATATACGCCCTAAGGTTCTTGTAGTTGCAGGACTTGATTCTGGTGGTGGTGCCGGCATCAGTGCTGACTGTATCAGTATTCACGACAATCATGCATTTGCTCTGCCTTGTGTAAGTGCTCTTACAAGTCAGTCTTTAAAGGCAATTGACAGAGTTACTCCAACTGATGAGGATACTTTTAAAGATACCTTAAAAATTGCCGTTCGTGATTGGGATTCAATCAGTGCCATTAAGGTAGGGTTAATCTCTGATGTTCGACTTTTAAACATCCTTTTAGAGTTTTTAGACGGGGAATTAAAAGATGTACCTGTTATCTGGGATCCGGTCTTATGCGGAACTGCAGGTGATTTAAATTCTGTTGATTTAAAGGCTCACTTAGACAGAATTCTGCCAAAAGTTACCATCTTCACGCCAAATCTTATTGAGGCTCTTTCTCTTGCTTCCTGGACTGAAGAGAAGTTAAAGCAGGATGGCATTGAAAAGCTTGCAGAGATCTTTATTGAAAAAGGTGCAAAGGCCGTAATTATTAAAGGTGGACATGCCATCGACAATAAAGACTCAAAAGATTTCTTTATGTCTGATGAGTTTTCCTTCACCATGGTAAATCCTCGTATTGAAGGTAAGGGAGCTCATGGTGGCGGATGTGCCTTATCATCAGCACTTGCTGCGTTGGTTGCAAATGGATTTGCTCTTCATGATGCAGCTGTAATTGCCAAGGCATATGTATATTCAGGTATTAAAAATCCTGCCATTGACTCTTTTGATGTCCGTCCTCCTATTGGTCATAACGGCTTTGTAACTGATTTGTCATACATGCCTCGTGTCTATGAAGAAGGTTTTCCTGAGTATTCAGATAAGTTTGCTCCATGTCCTGTAAAGCTTGGTTTATATCCGGTTGTAGATTCAGTTGAATGGATTGACAGACTAACCTTACTTGGAGTCAGAACCATCCAGCTTCGCATCAAGGATAAATCAGATCCCGAACTTTTTTCTAAGATTGTAAAAGCAGTGGAAATCTGTGAAAACAGAAAAGCCCGTCTCTTTATTGATGATCATTATGAACTTGCTATAAAGGCTAAAGCTTATGGTGTTCATCTTGGCATGGAAGATTTAAGAGACGCTGATGTTAAAAAGATCCGTGATTCAGGGTTAAGACTTGGTGTTTCCACTCATGGTGCCTATGAGATGTTAAAGGCTCTGCAGCTTCAGCCTTCATATGTTGCTTTAGGTCATATCTTTAAGACTCAGTCAAAGATAATGCCATCAAAACCACAGGGGCCATTCAAGCTGCAGTGTGAAATGAATCTTATTAAAGATTCAATACCAACTGTTGCAATCGGTGGTATCAAGCTGCACAACCTTGACAGTGTGCTTGAGACAGGTGTTGGTTCTGTTGCTTTAATTACCGGAATTACTAAAGCAGAAGATCCTGATGCAGAGTGCAGAGAATGGCTTTATAAGTGTAAGAGCGGAGGAGATTTAAATGTTAATAACCTATAACCAGGAACAAAAAATTACTTTAGAAAAAGAAATTTCTTTAAAAGAATTTTTACAGTTACAGAATTTACAGATACAGGGCATAGCTGTCGCAGTTGATGAGAAAATCATAAAAAAAACTGAATTAGAGTCTTTCATTTTAAAAGACGGCATGGCGGTAGATGTTTATAACATGGTATCAGGAGGTTAGTATGACAGATAAATTAGTATTGGCAGGAAAGGAGTTTGACAGCCGTCTTATTATTGGTACCGGCAAGTATTCATCCGGTGAGGCACTTACTGCATCAGCCAAGGCCTCAGGCGCTCAGATTGCCACCATGGCGGTTAAAAGAGTTGACACTAAAAACCATACTGACGAGATCGTAAAACCACTTTTAGATCTCGGTATTACTCTGATGCCTAATACTTCAGGTGCCAAAAATGCCCGTGAAGCGGTTTTTGCCGCGCAGCTTGCCCGTGAAGCTCTGGGTACTGACTGGGTCAAGGTTGAAATCCATCCTGATGTAAAGTATTTACTTCCAGATCCTGTAGAAACATTTAAGGCCTGTAAAGAGCTTGTAGATGACGGCTTTAAGGTATTCCCCTATATTCAGGCAGATCCTGTTTTATGCAGGAAGTTAGAGGAAATTGGTGTAAGTGCAGTTATGCCTTTAGGTGCACCAATTGGTTCAGCTAAAGGTCTTGAAACAAAGTGCATGCTTGAGATTATTATTTCTCAGTCACATGTACCAGTAATTGTTGATGCCGGTATCGGAGCTCCATCTGATGCTGCTTTAGCTTTGGAGATGGGAGCATCTGCCGTGATGGTGAATACTGCAATTGCAGCCGCTTCAGATCCACAAAAGATGTCCTATGCCTTTAAACTTGCTCAGGAAGCAGGCAGAGCCGCCTTTGAGGCTGGTCTTGCCATGAAGTCACAGTCAGCTCATGCAACTTCACCTATGGAGGCTTTCTTAAAGGAGGCTATGAAATAATCATGAGTTTTTTTGATGTACTTTCAAAGACTGATGTAGACAGTTTTGCCGCACTGGTTGACTCAAGAAGTGATGCTGATGTTGAAAGAGCAATATATAAGAATACTCCACGTACTCTTGATGATTTTGCAGCTTTAATCAGTGAGAATGCCAGAGTGCATTATCTTGATGTGATGGTGACTGAGGCTATGCAGCTTACCAGAAAGAGATTCGGTCGCTGTATTAACATGTATCTGCCATTGTATCTTTCAAACCTCTGTTCAAACAAATGCACCTACTGTGGCTTTTCAGTATTGAACAAGTTTAAGCGTGTGGTTTTGACTTTAGAGGAAATTGAAGAAGAGCTTCAGGCCATGAACAAAATGGGATATTCAAATATCCTGCTGGTGTCAGGTGAGAATTCTCATAAGGCTGGAATGCCTTATTTTGAGAAGGTACTTCCTCTTACCAAAAAGTATGCTGAATATCTGCAGATGGAAGTTCAGCCTTTACAAACAGATGAGTATGCAAGGCTAAAGGAGTTAGGTCTTGATGCGGTATCTGTTTATCAGGAAACATACCATGCAAACTGTTACAAGCAGGTGCATTTAGGCGGTAAAAAGGCGGATATGCGCTATCGTCTTGAAACTCCAGATCGTCTTGGCATGGCAGGCATTGACAAGGTTGGAATGGGTGCTCTGTTAGGTTTATATGACTGGAAGGTTGACTTGTGTTCACTTGCCATGCACATCCTGTACATGAGAGATCATTACTGGAAAACCAATTTAAGCATTTCATTCCCAAGAATAAGACCTTGTGAAGGTGGATTCCAGCCTCATTCACCTGTAACAGATGCCAAGCTGCTGCAGATAATTTGCGCCTGGAGGATCTTTGATAATGAGCTTGATCTTACTATCTCCACAAGAGAGAGTGCTCAGTTTAGAGATCTGATTCTGCCTGTAGGTATTACAGCTTTATCAGCAGGCTCATCAACTGAACCTGGTGGTTATGCTCATAAGGGCAAGTATCTTGAGCAGTGGACCATCAATGATGACAGAAGCGTTGATGAAGTAGTTGCTGCAATGGAAAAGAATGGCTTTGAAGCTGTGTTCCATAATGCTTCAACCACTTACTTTAAAACTGCAGCTTTGTAACATTACTCATACTTCATTTATCTGAAGACTACCTTAAAGGTCACACTGTCAGTGTGGCCTTTTTCGTCAAATATGCTTATTCTGTAAAAGCCTTCTTCCTCAACATAAAAGTAGTTTTTATCAGTCTGATAATCATCAATGTTTAAAAAGACTCTGCCATCTCCGCCATGGTATTTAATAAAGATCATGCCATCAGCATTAGGTGTTATCACATCATTGTTTTGTGGAAAATCGATAATAATTCGTTTTCTGTCAATAATGCCACTTATGGACTGGCGGTTTTCAATTAAAGCTTTTGGAACCGGTCTTAAAAGAGGAGAATCAATTTTCTCTTTTTTATAAGAACTTTTATCCAGTCTTTTTAAGATTTCAAAAAGGTAAGGTGCTGCGTTTTTATAACCTGAATAAAGAGTATCTGAGACATTTGCGTTATTGTCAGGATATCTTATGGCAACCGCGGCGGTAAGGTTATCAAGTGATCCTGCAGCAATTGCATCATTAAAATGAAAGGAGGTGCCGGTCTTATAGGAAACCTTACTATCATTTGGCGCATTTGCAGGTCTTTTGGTGGACTTTAAAATATCGAAAACAGCTCTAGCTGCATCTTTATTTACAAATCTTGTTTCTTTTACAGAAGAACTTTCATCTTTTAACAGGTAGTAATCATTATAAAGACCGTCATTGTTGAGCATGGCATAAAGTTTTGACAGAGAAAAAAGACTTATATCAGTACTTCCAAGCGCGGCTGAGAGATCGGCTTTAGGTCCTTTGATCCTGACAAGATCACTTTCAAGTGCATTTAAAGAGGATATGAAACTGTCAGGTCCTGTAAGTTTCAGCACTTCGATGGCCGGAAGATTTAATGAATTTGATAAGGCGTGTCTGGCACTTACAAGTCCATTAAATTCCCTGTCAAAGTTATCTGGGGCCCAGGCACCAAAGAGTGTCTTTTTGTCATGTAATATGGTGTCAGGGTGGAGCTTTCCTTCATTCATGGCAAGAGCGTAAATAAAAGGCTTTAAGGCAGAACCAGGTGACCTTTTCATAAAAGGCAGACAAAGCTGAGATTTCACAGGATTTGACGAGCCTAAAATACCTGTAACTTTTTTAGTTTTATTATCAAGGATCACTACAGATAATGAGGCATCATTGATTTTTCCTTTTTCAAAGGCAAGAGCAATTTCTCTTAATAAAGACATCACTCTTACATCAAGATTTGAGTAGAAATCTTTTTTATCCTTATATTTTTTTATAAGTTCATTTAATACTGGCAGATTGAAATTATCGATACTGTAAAGTTTATCTGCCAGTTTGTCTTTTAAGGATAAATTAAGAATTTCATCAGTTATGATGCCGTGTTTTACACAGAGTTTTAAAACCTCATTTTTATAGTAAAGAGCATTATCAAGATGTCTGTCTGGTCTTATGAGTTCTGGAGCTCTTGGAAGAGCGGTTAAAAGCGCTGCCTCTGACGGTGTCAGGGTATCTGGCAGATGATTGAACCATCTTAAAGAGGCTGCTTTTACTCCTTCAATATTCGAACCGAAAGGTGAGAGGGTAAGATAAAGATTTAAAACTTCATCCCGGCCATAGAAGACAGTCAGATATACAGCCTGAACGACTTCCTTTAACTTGTTAAAGTATGATCTTTTTTTATGACCAGAAAGTCTTTTGGCAACCTGCATAGCGATGGTAGAACCACCAGAGGTTATCTTCTGATTACTTATATTTAAGATTAGAGCTTTAAAAAGTGATAGTACATCAACGCCCATGTGAGAATAAAAATTCTTATCCTCATTGGCAATCAGCATATCAATGTAGATTTTACTGACTTCATTTTTATCGGTTTTAAATCTTAAATATTCGTCTTTTGAAAGGGTATAGGCAATAAGATTGCCCTTATTGTCATAAAGGGTATAAGAGCGGTTATCTACCGCTTCAAAGCTAAGTTCACATATACAGAATATACAAAATGCGAGTATACACAGTAAAACAAAGGATATACCCGCACTATACCTTACAGCTTTTTTAGCCATTTATGCTTATTTTTTCTTATTGTCAGAAGCAGATTTTTCTTCAGTATCTGTATTATCTAAAACCTCAATTGAGTGTTTTTTATTGAGATATTTGAGATCAGATAAAACCGCATTCTTAAGTTTTACAGTACTCATAAGCGCCTCTGAGTGACCTGCATAGGCAGCCTTTAAAAGATAGGCAACTTTGATGGTACTCTGATTGTACAGATTAAACTGTTTAACCACGCTTTCATCATAAATGCTGGTGTTGGTATTTGAAGAAAGATCTTTAATGAAAGGATATGCATTTTCAGCCTCCTCACCATCAATCTCATGCATCAGCACCATATTTGACGGAATTTTGTTTTTAATAAATACAGTGGCTTTAAGTGGCTTGGCACTTGCAAAGGTGAATACAGTGATAATCTTTTCATTTAATTTTAATGAAAGAGGTGTTCTAAGCTCTATACCATCTTCAGTAAAGAATTTCTGGTTGATAATGTAATCCTTGTACTGTTTTTTCAGATCGGTTGTCTGAGCGATATAGCCTGACACATTAACTGTGGCAACAGCGGCTGTTTCTTTGTTGTTTTCAACATTAACAGCGTTGTTTACAATCTCTGTACCCTGAGTTGAGGACTCAATGCCAAAACGGTCATAGAGATCTGCAAGCACAGCAGCACTCTCAGGGCTTAAATAACCTTTGTCTATTGAGTAGCGTTCAAGATCTCCATATAAAGATGCAATATCAAGACTGTTGTTTGACTGTAAACTTGCTCTGATTAAAGTTAAAAGCTCATACTCAGGAGTATTGATAAAGAATGGTTCAAACTCTCTTAATTTGTTTAAAAGAGGGAACAGATTCTTACTGTCATATGTTTCATTGATTTTGCTTATCAGAGTCATCATTCTTTCAAGTGATTTTAAGGCTCTTTGCAGTGCTTCATCCTGTCTCTTGACATCACCGTAAAGAGCAAAGGTGTTAGCATAATCTGCAAGTGCACTGACAGGAATGATGGTGTTGTGATCAAAGCGGTAGCTTAAATTACTCTGTACGTTGATACCGTTTGAGGCTAATACATACATGCTAAGAGCTGCAGTACACTCATCATCACTTGAAATCAGGCTGTTTAAATACTCAAGGGATTTATCAAGCATCTGTCTGTCAACGTTAAAGCCCATTTTGTCTGCTTCAATCAGAGCCTTTACAGTATATGCGGTAGCATAGCCGATTTCATCATAATCTGTGATCTCATAGGATAGTGAGCCTCGCTGAATAAAATAGCTGTTAAGTTCACTTACCTTGTCAGATATGAGCTTTTCAATGCTCTTATATTCATCAGATCCCTTTTCATTGCTGCTCTTTAGAGAATATAAAAGGGTAGACAGGTTTGCTGCTTTTGAATAGATGTTAAATTCACAGCTTTGTTTTGCCACCTCTGTTAACTCAGCAATATCACACAGAGGCAGAGTACCTATGGAAACTTTTGCCTGTGCATCCTCAAGATAGGTGTTATCAAGTTTAACTTCTTTTGCTTCATGAGGATTTAAATGAACAATTCTGGTTTCAAGCACAGGATCTGATGAAGGCAGCACCTCAAGTTCAAAGCTGTCTTTATAGCTGTACTCAGGATCATTTACCTCAAGATCTACACTGCCGTTTCCGATAATTGCACCATTAAGTTCAATTTCAAGAGCGTTTTCCTCTTTTGCTTTTACATTAACACTCTGTTTTGAAATTTCACAATTTACAGCATCTTTGCAACTAACATTAACAGTGTATGTTCTGTCCTTATCAAGTTCATTTCTCAGGGAAATTTTTGATTTGAGCTTGTCTTCAGTATGCAGATAATATGGAGTTGACAGGGTCACTACGGTATTATCTGCAAGGGTTATATCTTTACTGAAGGATCCTAATTTTTTATCGGACCAGGCAACAACCATGAGTTTGGCACTACCTGAAAGATTAGGAATGTCAAAGTCGATTTTTGCGGTACCGTTTTCAACCTTTACTGACTTTTCATATAAAGAGAGCATGCGGTTTAAAACATTTGACAGAGACATTGCGTCCATGCCGTCTGATGATTCATCACCATAACCCTGACTCTGACTTTTTACCTCTGACATGATGTATTCATATATATCAATAATGTCAGGTTTAAAGCTCTTGCGAGAGGTGAGGGCTTTGAGCGGATCCGGAGCCTTTTCGTTGTGGAGATTTAAAATTCCGTTATCAACAAGGAATGCATTTACATAGGTGCTGTCATCAGCATTATCAACTTTCACATTAAAGCTGAATTTTGAATTTGGTTTAATCAGATCTGGTGCATCTGAGGATACATTCAGTCTGATCTCATCCATGTTGACTTTGATGTAGTTAAGACCAATGCTTCTTAAACTGGTTTTGATGGCATTGTTCTGTGGTGCATAGAGACTTAAAAGAACATAGGTGCCAGTCCCCATTTCCTTGGTAACAGGAAGCACGATTTCATTGTGCCCCTTTACCACAGTATGATGTGTCAGAGTTTCAACGCCTCTTAAACCGGTTACAAGATCAGCATAACCATCTGATTCACTTTCAAAGGATAACACTGCATTGTCACCTGCCTTATACTCTTCTTTATCAGTTAACAGGGTAAATCTGTCTGGAGTGTTTGCATCTTGGTTTAAGCGGTTGCCCTGATAGAATGTATAAGTGGTTTTAGTGTTCTCGTTCTGAAGTTCAATTGTGTAAAGACCATCTTCAAGTGCAACAGTAAATTCGCCAGTCTTTCCTTCATCAGTCTGAACAGAACCTGAGGTTACAGGAAGCAGATAATCATTCTTTACATACTCCCAGCGGTTAGAGTTCTTTACAAACTGATAGGTGATTATCTTTTTGTAAATAGAGTAGTTGGCGCTGGTTTTGAAGCTTTTTCCTTCCTGATTTGCATAGACAACTTCAAATTTAGAGCCATTTTCATCAACATCAGCTGCTTTAATACCGATTACAGGCTCTGAGAAGTAAAGCTTGTAGTCATGTTTTACACTTCTTAGTGCTGAAGATGGGTCATTAACATCTGCACTGATGGTAAATTTCTGGGGATAGTCCTTATCCTTAAATCCAGGACAGAACGATACTGTGCCGTTATCATCGGTTAAAAGATCATTAACATAGGATAATTCTGAATAGTCCTTATCTGAAGAAGTATCAATACCAAAATAGAAATCCTTATATGCATCAACCGGGTGATTGTCAGGTACAAATTTTAAGTTTCCTGATACATGCAGTTTTCTAGCTGGACTTCCATAGTTATAGTTGACATTGAGATTAACCTTGTCATCACCTTTAACTACAGTTTTACTTTCATCGAATTTTAAATTTATGGATGAAGGCTTGATTGACTGTACTTCAAAGTTGTATCTCTCGCCGTTATCAAGTGAGATTTCCCAGGTTCCAAGAGAATTGCTCATAGGCACAGTCATTTCGTATTCAAAAGAACCAGACTTGTTCTTTGTTAAGGTTACCTCATCAAATTTTGAATAGTTTGGTCTTCTTACGGTGACTTTTACTGCTTTAACAGGTGCAGCAGACAAATCTTTATTGCGCATGAGCACATTAAAATAAACTTTTTCTCCTGGTCGTACGAAAGATCGGTTTGCATATGAATATATTCTGTAGTCAGTATTTAAATTCTGATAATCGCCTTCTACAAATTTATCCTCAAGGTATAGACCTTCATACTTTAATGCCATATTGTAAAAGTCATCACCTTTTCTGACTCTTATCATATGTGGTGCCATACCGTCCTTGCCACTGATGATCTTTTTATCAAAATGTGCAAAGCCGTTATTGTCGCTTACAACAGTTTTTAAGATCTGATTTGATGTTGAGATAAGTGATACCTCAGCTCCTGCTGTGGCTTTTGCTGTCTCAATGGAGCGCACGGCAACATCAATACCCATATCACTTTTATAGGTTGTGACACCAAGATCTGAAAGCATTACAATCTTGCCGACACTCAGGTCGCCATAATCACCTAAAAGGGTATAGCTGTTTTCATAATCAGTTACACCGTCATCTTTGGTGATGACCATAAGGTACATACCTTTTTTGATATCAGTTTTGAAGTCCTTAAGGTTTAGGGTTGTAAACTGTTTGATGTTCTTTTTATCTTCTGTTTTTACAATTACAGACTTTTCAAATTTACTGAAGTTGTTGATAAGTCTTGATAACTCATAGTGATCGAGGTTTTCCTCTAAATTTGAATAAAGAGAACCTGACTCTATGGATTTATCTGATAAAGAAAATAGAGAAACTTTAAAACTGTCCATATTGACAGTCTCTATACTGATTTTTTTATCTTCAGAGGCGGTAGAAAGTATCAGACCATGATTGAATGCCACAACAGGCTTTGAGTCAATACTCTTAAATTCCATTGAAAAATCGTTTACAACAGAATTGCCACTGGCAGCCTTAAGACCTTTTTTTATGGTTAAAAGATAGTTGGTTCCAAAATCAAGTCCTGATAGACAGAGTTTTCTGCCATGAATAAACGGATTAACTTCAACAGCGTTTTTTGAATCCTTGTTTAACAGAGATAAAAATGCTCTGAGTTTATGGGTGTGCTCTGAGCCTTCCATATTCTCAGACATAATGACACATGATGTTGCTTTTTCCTGAAGAGATTCGTCAATAACCTTAAGTCCTGTCAGATCTTCTTTTTCAATTGCTGAAGCAGGAACTGATAGGGCTGACAGAGCCGAAAATAAACCAAAAAACATAGTTTTAATTTTCATGTTTGTTTGACCTCTTTAAATTTTTCTTATTCATGTGTAGGAAATTCTATAACTTATTTATTTTTCAGATAATAATATATATTATTTTTGATACTTATGGTTAAAAAAATTTTTCCAAATGCTAGGTTGGTACAAGGTATTTTTATATAGTGTATAATTGTCAAAAAATTGCATTCTTCTGCTAAAGAGTGCTGTTTTTATGTGAATACAGATTCAACTGGGGATTTTTTTTATGGCCAAGGTTCAGAAAAAAGGTTTAATCAGAATTTTTAATGCTTATAAATACAGTATGAAAGGCTTCAAATCAGGCATAGAGAATGAAGCTGCAATCAGACAGGAGCTGTGCCTTGCACTAATCATGACTGTTTTATCTTTCTTCTTTTACACTTCATCTGTAACTCTGATTCTTTTAATTGTCATGCCATGGCTTGTAGTAACTGTTGAGCTCTTAAATTCAGCTGTTGAAGCAGTAGTTGACAGAATCGGACCTGAGTTTCATGAACTCTCAGGCAGAGCTAAGGATTTGGGTTCTGCTGCTGTTTTTGTAATGCTGATTTTAACCCTGTTAACCTGGGTTATCATAATACTTGAAAAGTATCAGGTATTAACCATCTGATAAATGACAGTAAATCACGAATATTACATGCGCCTTGCCATAGAGCAGGCGCTTTTAGCCTATCAGGCAGGAGAAATTCCTGTAGGTGCGGTTATTGTTGATACGGATGGTAATGTGATTGGAAGAGGCTTTAACAGAACCATTCTTGACAATGATCCGTCTGCTCATGCCGAAATTGTGGCTTTAAGAGATGCCGGTGAAAGAGTTAAAAACTACAGACTTATCAATCTTGATATGTATGTTACCTTAGAGCCCTGCACCATGTGTTCTGGAGCCCTCATTCACTCAAGACTCAATAATCTGTATTTTGGTGCCTATGATCTTAAAACGGGAGCTTGTGGCAGTCGCTTTAATATTTTAGGCAGTAGTGAGTACAACCATATTGTTAATGTAACTGGCGGAATTTTAAAAGAAGAATGCCAGAATATTATCTCTGATTTTTTCAAAGCCAGAAGAAAAATGCAGAAAGATGGCAGAGACTGGATTGTAGAGAGCGGAAAAGTAAGATCCTGGCAAAAAAATGTCTGAATATGATACAGATAGTTGATACAGGTCTTATAAAAATATATTAAAATACAGTATAATTATGCACATATAAAAGTATTTTTTCTGTTTAGGAGCAAAAACAGTGAAAACTCGTAACAGTATTCGTGCTGAAGTTATTGCCTTATATAAAAATAAAGTAATTAAGTGGCTATCAGAATCAGTAAAAACTCAGAAACCAATTGAAGGTATCCGTATTTTCCTTGGTGCACCAACCAAAGAAGAGGATATTCTCAAAAATAAGGAAGAATTCGTTGCTTTCTGCGAAGACTGGCACAAGGATATAATTTCAGGTAAGGTAGATTTTCTTAAGAAGAAGTATCCTGAGATTGGTGAAGTTGAAGTGCCAATCCATCTGGTGTTTGAAAAGATTGACGATATTGCCACCTGGGCTGGTCATTTAGTTGAGTTCCATTCAGCTCAGACCCGTCTGCAGGCAATCAAGGAAGAACTTCCTGAGCTTATCGATTCTGGTATTGAGCACATCAATTCTCTTACAACCATGGACGATGATGATTTCTCTCGTTTTGTGGCTGTGTGCAAGTGGCTGTGCCATAACAAGAATTCACATGCTCTTATCCGTCAGATCCCTGTTAGAGGTGTTGATACTCGCTGGTTTGAAGAGCACCGCTTCTATATTCTAAATCTGATGAGAAAGTATCTTGAGTTGAATCCTCTGCGTAAAGATCTTCTTCAGTTAGGTCTTGTTCCACCTCCTCAGACTGTAAGAATTGTTCTTCTTGATAAGGCACTGCGTTCAAGATTAGGCGGTCTTCGTGATATAGGTTTGACCGTAAGCGATCTTGCCAAGCTTGATATTAGTCCAAGAAAAGTTATTTTCTTTGATGATTTATCAACCGCATTGTCTCTTCCTGATGTTCAGTCCTCTGTGGCTATTGCTCTGCCATCAAGACTTTCTGATTTATGTACTGTACCTTGGATCACAGCAGCTCAGACAATTTACATGTCAGGAATTCAGATGCGCTCATTTGCCATTCTGAACAATCTTAGAGTTTATCTGCCAAATACTGAGTGTCTGACTTTAAATAAAGATGTGTTTATAGCCGACAGAGATTTATGGTCATTTGATGACATTGAAATTGAAGAACTCAATTCCTCAATGGCATTAACCATGGATGAAACCATTCTTTACAATATGCTTGCAGCCGGAGTATTCGGTACCTGTGCAAGACTTCCTCAGGAGCGTATGCCTTTATCTCAGATTTTTGATTTATTAAAGATCCCATATAAGGTAGAAACTGCTTCTGATAATTCAAATAATCAGGAAAAAGAAACCGTTGATAATGGCATGCCACGCATTATGTCAACGTCAGAGAATACCAATCTGACAGCTTCTGATGCTGTTGCAGTTTCAACTCCTCAGTAATTAGACTACGAACTTTATTTAATGGCAGTTCATATTAACTTATATGAACTGCTTTTTATTTTTTTTAATTATCAAAAGATTATTTATTATGTCACATAAATGTATGTGATGTGCAACTATAATAAGATTATATTTGTTGCAGCTAACTTATAGTTTTTTAATATTTTTATTTAGCTGCCGTTAATAAAAAAAAGAATAGATTAAGGAATATTATGTCCGCTCAGTTTATTAGTGTGCACCCAGATAATCCACAAAATCGTTTTGTTAAACAGATTTGTGAAATTTTACGAAAGGGTGGTGTTGCAGTTCTGCCAACAGATTCAGCCTATGCCTTATGTTGCATGACTGAACAAAAAAATGCCATGGAGAGGATTGCCAGGATCCGTCAGGTTGATAAGTATCATAATTTTACTCTGCTTTGCAGAAATCTTTCTGAACTGTCAACCTATGCGAGAGTAGATAATTCAGTATTCAGACTGTTAAAGAATAATACTCCTGGTGCTTACACTTTCATTCTTCCTGCAACTAAGGAAGTGCCACGACGCCTTATGAATGAGAAGCGTAAGACCATTGGTTTGAGAGTTCCAGAAAATGCCATATTAGAGGCAATTTTAGAGGAGCTTGATACTCCTGTTATGAGCTGTTCTCTGATACTTCCTGACAGTGAAGATGGCAGTCCAGAATCAGATCCTGTATCTATTATGGATAAAATTGGATCTGTTGTAGATGTAATTGCAGACGGAGGCATTCTTTCTCCTCATCCAACCACAGTTGTGGTTTTTGATGATGGTGTGCCTTCAGTGGTTAGAAATGGCGCAGGTGATCCTTCACCATTTATGTAAAGGTACCGGTTTGGAAAATCAATCTTATTATAAATATTTTTTATATTTAGGCTTTGTGCTTATGGTTTTGGTCATGAGCCTTGGTGTTTTGTATGTTCCGAATTCCAAAGGTAATTATGGATTTAATCAGCAACAGACTGAAAGAGAAAAAAGAATTTCTGTTTTAAGAAAGGAAATTACTGAATCCATTGTTGAAGATCAGATGAAGCTAAGAGTACGTAATTCATTTGATCTTAGAAATATGCCTTTTGAAGATCCAAAAGATAAAGCTACAAAGCTTGAGTATATATTAGAACAGTCCCATAAGCATGGAACTATACTAATGCGCCAGAAAGAATTGTATGGTGTAACTGAGCTTGACGCTCCTGAATCAGTAGCAAAAGCTAAAAGCACTCAGAGTGATTTTTCAATAAAGGTAAATGCTCTGTCAGAATCGATTAAGAATGTCACCCAAAAAGAATGAAGTTGTGACTCAGGAAACAAAAGAATAAACAAAAAAGCAATCATATTTTTAATTTATTAAAAAATATACCGTTATTACTGTGACAAAACTAAAAAATGGTTGTGTTTTATCAACGATTTTATCTTTTAATAAAAAAAACGAATATTTAAGGTAAAATAATTAACAATGAATTGATTTAGGTCATATTTTTTTGTCATCTTAATTGAATTACAACTCATTAGACCTATACTCAATGTGAATTATTTTTTTTGTAGGGAATATTGATAAGTCAATGAAACTGGTAAAAGGTTTCTTTTCTGTGATGTTTATATCAGTATCCATGCTCTGCTCTAATGCTTATGCTGCAGCTGATGATACTGATTTTATAAATATTTTTGATGAGAACATTGAACAGAAAAGGGATACAGCAGATAAGAAAAAACTTGATCAGAGACGTTCTGCTTTAAGAGAAGCACTGCGTAACGATCAGGCTCAGTCTCTGCGTCAGCGTTCAATTGATAACAACAGTAAACTTATCAATGGTCTTACAGAAAATGAGATTGCAGAAAGACGAGATCGCAACCGTCAGAAACTTGATTCTCATGAGGCTGACCTTAAGAACTCAAAAAATGATGATGCATCAAAGCTTAGTACCTGGATTAACGATAACTTCAGAATGCAGAAAAAGCAGGAGAAGAACAGAAAGGGTAATACAGATATTTTTGATGTTGACAACTCAACACCTTCTGTAAGTAAGGAAGAAGAAGCTTTAATTGATTTGCTTTCAGATTAAAACTAAAAAGGCTTTCGCTATTAGAAATTAGCATATGCTTTTTAATAGTTTTAAATGAATTTGAAGCATAGATTTAATGATCCTGGTAAGTTGAACAAACCTGCCGGGATTTTTATTTATGAAAGATGCATTTTCATAAATTTATGAAATTCTCATAAGATGGTGGCGTTGTACAAGCCTATTTAATGTAATCTTTTAAGGTTTCAGGATTTACACCATCTTCAAGAGAATCAAAAGGAATTATTTCACCTTTTAACAGTGTTACAAATACATTCTCATCTGCAGGGCTGAACACATCATAGTTATCAATGGTAAGATTTGTCTTTACACCAATTGCATCAGCAAAATAGTTAATAAAATTAAAGCCTGACTTTTGGGCTTTGATTACTGTGTGTTCAGTCATATCGCTTGAAGTAACATAAAAAGGAACCTTGTACTGCTGTTTTTTACCCATATCTCTGAAAACAGAGAAGTCACCATCATCTCCTACAAAGTTAACACCATGATCAGAGATATAACTTAAGCTATAGGTTGTATTGCTGTTCTTTAAAATCTCTACGGTCTTTGATAAAAATTCATCTGTCTTGTTTAAGGTTGAAAAATAGCAGTTTAAGGTTTTGCCAACTTTATAGTCATATTGATTTTTATAATCAAACAGTCTTGAGCATGGGTTCTCGTGAGAACCGACTATATGCACAAAAATTACTTTTTTCCCTTCTTTTAAAACAGCTTTTTTAATTTCACCAAGCAGAGCAAAGTCGTCCATTCGCTGATTGAAATATCGGTTTTGAGCATATCTAGAAACAATGGCTGCAGGATAATTGTTGTCTCCCGTAAATCCCTGAGATGAGATCCAGAAGGTTTCAAAACCAGCCATTTGAGCTAAATTCACAGCATTGTTGTGTGTAAGTGGTTTTGTTCCATCAGCAGTTGATAATAATAAAGGTACTGATACTGCTGTTGCAGGTCCTGGGGATACCATTCCGTCAATAGCTTTATGTGGAATTGATTTTAAATTAGGAGTGGTATCTGCTTTGAATCCAAACAAAGAGAGGAAATCACTTCTCATAGATTCACCGATTACAACAACATAAGTGTCATATGCAGATGGTTTCTGTTCTTTGATTATCCACTCTGGTGCTTTTGGTGCTGATTTATCTGTGATGAATTTATAGGCATCAATAATATCATTAACTCTTGGTGCGAAAATTTCATAACTTTTATATGTAAAAAAAGGCAGAGATATTAAAAGAAGGGCATAAACACCGATGCGGCCTTTTTTTGAAAAGTCAGTGTTTAACCTTTTATTAAAAACAACATAAGCTAAAAAGAAGCAGAAGACTGCAAGAGCGGTTAACAGAAGTTTTGATGGCAGCACACTGTGAAAACCTATGATTTCATCGACACTGGTACCAAAGATTACTTCAACTACAGCATTCTGAACAATACCACTACCGATTACTTTTGCTCCTGGCAGTGCAAGTGCAAGCAACAGGCCAAATATATTTAATGATAATCTTGCTTTAGAAAAGAAAACCATGGCAAGTACAAATACAAAGTTGACTACAAGGTAATTTGGTTTTCCAAGACATACATACTGAAAAACCCATGATAAAGCAAAAGCATTAACAATGAGGGCAAACACTATGGATGATTTTTTTAGGATATTTATGCTCATATAAGTAATTCTGTTAGTAACATTCTCTTATTATAAACCATATAAAAAATGAATAACTACTTTTAAAAGTTCCTTTTTAATTTCATTATGGATTAGTCTTTCAGCATTTTTATCACTATTTTTAATGTTATTGCTCTTTGTTTTTACTGTATTTATAAAGTGTTAAATTGATAATACAAATGCGTATTTAAAAAATAGATAAAAAATTCAATGTGAATTATTCAAAATTAAGCTAAAAAAAGTATGTTGATAATCTCAAAAAATGAGCTCAACGAGATGATGAAAGAATCATCAAGGAAAAGATATATTGTAAAGACTATGTGAATGATGCTCGCTATGGTTTGCAAAACGATTCAACTCATTATGAAAATAATGACGATATATGTTACATATTAGCTTTGGGATTATTATCTCCTTTAGCGAAAGCTGATAGTTTTTATAAAAAAATCCCCAAAAAAACAATAAATCTTTTTTGGGGATAACATTAACTGTTATATTAAATAAGATTCATACCAAGTGACTTGCACTCTTCGCGCATTGAATCAGGCCAGATACTTGCCTGAATCTCGCCAATATGAGCCTTGTGGAGGAGAACCATACACAGACGGCTCTGACCAATACCACCACCGATTGATAAAGGTAATTCGTTGTTTAAGAGCTTCTTGTGGAAGTAAAGTTCTTTACGCTCTTCCTTGTTCTCAATCTTAAGCTGATTTAATAATGATTCGCGATTTACACGGATACCCATTGAAGATAACTCGAAGCTGCGGTTTAAGGTTGGATACCAGATTAAGATATCACCATTTAAACCAAATTTGCCGTCTTCATTTTCAGTTGACCAGTCATCATAGTCTGGAGCTCTGCCATCATGCTTTTCGCCGTTTGAAAGTTCACCGCCGATACCCATTAAGAATACAGCACCGTATTTCTTACAGATGAGATCTTCACGCTCTTTTGGAGTCTTGTCAGGGTACATCTGAAGCAAGTCCTCAGAATGAACGAAAGTGATTTCTCTTGGCAGGAATGGCTTTAACTGTGGGTAGCTTTCGCATGCAAGATACTCGGTTCTTAACATTGCTGAATAAATGCGTCTTACAGTTTCCTTTAAGAACTCTAAAGTACGCTGCTCTTTAGTGATTACAGCTTCCCAGTCCCACTGATCAACATATAATGAATGCAGGTTATCAAGTTCTTCATCGGCACGAATAGCGTTCATATCGGTATAGATGCCATAACCTGGCTCTATATTGAACTCACCTAATGTTAATCTCTTCCACTTGGCAAGAGAGTGAACAACTTCTGCGCGGGTTTCATTTAAGTCCTTGATAGGGAATGAAACTGCTCTTTCAACACCGTTTAAGTCATCGTTGATACCAAGACCGGTCAACACAAATAAAGGTGCGGTTACGCGACGAAGTCTTAATTCAGTTGCAAGATTCTGCTGGAAGAAATCCTTAATAAGCTTGATGCCTTTTTCTGTCTGCATCTTATCCATTGCAGCCTGATAGTTCACTGGTTTAATCAGTTTGCTCATAATATAAATAACCTATAATTAGTTTAATTTAACAATCATATCTACGAGAGTAGAAATTTTAAAGAGCCTTTAGCCCCGTTTTGATAAAAATACTTACCTAAGACCTTAAGACATTATTGTCAAAAGGGTTAGGTTGGTTAACGATCTGCCATACTAACAATGGTAGATCTTTTAATAAAACTCGATCTC
>ONCB01000111.1 GCA_900316175.1 uncultured Succinatimonas sp. | reverse complement strand
CCGCCTTTGAAACTGCAATCGCCTTTTTCCCACCTACAGTCTGGGCAAAAATAATATGATTAAGCTCGGCATTGTTATCCACAAGGGCTAAGGAGAGCACCAGATAGGAGCCGACCTGGAATGGGGCTCCGAATTCGTTGAGAATATTGCCTTTTTTGTCGATGTAGCTTAAAGAAGGTCTTAGAATACCGTTCGGCTTTAGATTTATGGCGGTACCCGAAAGGCCGCCTCCGGCCTGATTGATGACTTCGGCACCGCACATCAGTCTGGTTCTGTTGTTGAATTTGAGCTTTATAAAAAGCTCCTGAGAACCAGCATCAGGATCGATGTATTTAGCATAGCCTATGGAGACATTGTCATTAAAGGCATCAGAGGTAGCGGTATTCTGAATGGAAATATCGGCTGTAGTGATACCGTTGGTGATTACATACTTCTGTGCCGTTATCTCTCTCATCAGATGGGTTGTGCCGTTCTCATAATGAGGAGTAGATTTCTGAAGATAACCTGCACTGGCGTTATCAGTTCTGCGGGAGGTATCTCTTACGAGCTGGGTAAAATGAATTCTGCTGCCGTTTGGAGTTTTCTCAAGCTGATAAAGATGAGTCCAGAGAATATCCTCGCCGGTTACATCAAAACGAATGACGCTGCGGTCAAAAGGCTTGATGGTGGTCACAGGCTTAAGATTAAAGTCCATAGGTGATCTGCCGTCACGCCCTTCCTTTAAAGTTACAGTGCCAACCTCAACATGATCAATTCTAGGAGACTTACCACCTCGGGTTTCCTGAGCACGGTAGATGCTGTCCAGAAATTCTCCGAAGCCTGAACGCTTTGCAAACTCCGTGGAGAGATACCTTGTATCCAGAAACTCTCTTCGCATTGGAAGATAGATGCTTATCCCCCCAAGCTCCTTTGCATTCTCGGTACTTTCAGATGAGATAATAAGTGATGAGAGAGCTTCTCTTACATTTTGAAGATACTCCGTCTTAATGCTAGGAATATTTCTTTCAAGAGAGTTCAGAAAATCAATCAGGGAGAGCGACCAATAGGCAGGCTTTCCATAGAGAACATCGGTTTCAACACTGTTTACATGGGTCGTAAAACCAAGAATTCTGGTAAGAGCAGAGTACTCCTTTGGAATAATCCCCTTAAGATAGGAGGATAGCTTATTAAGGGAGTCTGTAACTGCCTGAGTCTTTTTGAGATCATAGGCACTGTAGGCACACTCAAGCAGATGATGCTTTTCAAGATAATCCTTTGAGGATAAGACAATCTTTTTAACAAGATCAGCTGTTGGTATATCCTTTGTAAACAGAGGTAGAATGTCGGTAAAACTGATACCAACCGCAGGCATCACAGGAGGAGAGGCAAAGGCATAATCAGCATAGGGAGCAAGTACATCAAGAACATCTATCTGTCCCATGAGGCACATTTCAAAGATAATGGCATCAAAGCGCTTTTTAGGAAGCAGCTTTGCTGCGGAATTCAAAGCTCCGGCAAATTCATAAACCGTCATGTCGCCTCGGCCTCTGACACCTTTTCCGCCGTCATTGTCCATGATCATGGATTTCCAGCCACCGCCGTGATTCCATGGAATAAAGGCATACCTCTGCGCTGGATATCTTTTAACGCACTCATTTACGAAATGGACGATATTCGCAGGGTCGCTCATATCAAGCTCACCGAGATTTAAAATCATCTCAGACTCAAAGCTCGCCGGCAGCCTTACCGATCCTGTAATAAGTTTTGTATAGTCTACTCTCTCCTTTGCTTTTTTTACCTGATAGAGTTTTGTTCCGGTATCATCACCATACAAAGATGAATAGCCACGGGCTCTGTCCATAAGCACAATCACGTTCACGTCCTCGTGAATGCCCTGCTCCATCTCTAAAAAATCGTATAGGGCCATCTCCTCAAGATCATTGTCGGCACACATGTAAACCATCAGGGTCCAGGCCTTATCAGATCCAGTGTTTTCTGCTGCATAAGCACAGGAAAGAAGAGCTGAAGAAGAAAAGAACAGCATAAGAGAAGTCAGAAGAACATAAAGTCCGTACAAAAAAGCTTTCATGCACTCTGCCACACTTTTGAGCAGATGCAGGCTGTTAAGCAGACACCGGATGTTTGGAAAACGCAGAATGTTCACATTCATAGGCAAACCGACAGTTAAGACTGAAGCCCAGAAAAGAGCAGAGCTTTCAGAGACAAAAACTGAAATCCTGCCTTTAGGGACTATCGAGGATAATCCCTTGCCTCATTAGGTTTTAGCTTTGTGTATGAGTCAGGAACAGATCTTCCCTCAGTCACGATATGGTATTTGTTATCCTGATCGCGGTAAACATCATATCCGGTGGAGACCTTGAAATGATTACCCTCATGATCGGTGTAATCGTTTCGCTCATAAATGGTGTCACTCATAGCCTCGGTCATCTGAGACTGATCAGCGGTTCTCTGCTCCTCTGTAGCCTCCCTTAGAGCCTGCTGGGCACTTTGGGCGTCAAACTGACGCATACCCTCAATTGTTCCCTGCATTACAGCAACCGCCATTCTCTGTCCGTAGTAGTCCACCAGATATCCCCACTCAGGCAGATATCGTGAATTGTTTACAACTGTCTTGAAAATATCGTAGTTGGCATTGAAGGCTTCAACTGAAGGTGCGTAATAGGAGATGAGCTCTCCCTTCCAGAGGGTATTATGATTGACCATTGGAGGAAGCTGTCTAGTCACCTGACGACCTTGAAGAGTTGTGGTATAGCCTAAAGTTGCGGCAATATGCTCTGAATAGCGGCGGGCTCCGTTCTTTAGGGTAACCAGAAGCTGCAACGCATCAATATTGGCATAGGTAGCACTCACTTTGCCGCTTACAAAAGTTCCTCTTGAGGCTGCCACCTGCATATTCACAGCCTGCTGCACGGAAGAGGTTATCCTCGGAATCATCATCTTCTTAAAGCCGGAGTCTTCCTTTGTCATATTGACATTCATGGTCTGGGCAATACTCATGCCCCAGGAAGGTATGATGGTCTTTATATAGTCCTTTGATGAAAGATATGGATGATTAAAGATTCGCTTTGGAAAATTGCAGCCGACTTTATTGACCGCCATAGGAGCTTTCTGCTGTCGGGTTATAACAGTTGTACTCCAAGCGTAGGCTTCAGGAGTTGTAAAAATAATTTCAGTATTTCCATCGGGACTGATAAGACTTACGATACCAAAGGCAATTGAGGCAGATGAGCAGCGCTGCCAGTCTGAGGTTACATTGACTCTCCAGCCCTCTGGAAGAAAAACCTTCATGATTGGGACATTGATATAAGGGTCAATAACTGTCCTGTAGGAAAAGGAAGTGTTAATTGCAGCAGAAGCTGTCAGGGAATAACCTAAAACTCCAGATAAAACCGCAGTTTTGATAATTCCTGCCACGGATTTAAAACCAAAGACTTTGCGCACAGTGCCTTCTGTCATATCTCACCTTCAGCACATAAAAGAACGTTCAAATTTAATTATAGTTTTGGATACAGCTGATAATCACAAAGACGGGAGGCATGATACAGTTTTGAGAGGTGTCACGCTATTTTATCCTTCGCAAGTAAAAATAATTTGCTTTTTGAAAAAGCCGTTATCTAAAGGATGGGGGCATAGGATAAAAATCTTCGCTTGTTTATATTTTTCGGTGAGAGTCTAAAAAAACGTTTCATCGAAAAATATAATTATGTAATATAGAACAGACTATCTTTTTTTATTATAAAATTAGTTTATAAATCAATTAAATATAAAAAACTACAGATTATTTTAAATACTCTCTGCCAGACAGTAGTTATATGACCATCATTTAAGACAATAAATTCTTTTCTAGATTAGGCTAAAAAAACATCTAAATCACAATCTGATTACTCAAAACAGAAAAATGAATCAGAAAATTATGCCCTTGGTCCTATATAATAGTTACAGGAACAGTGTAAGGAATCATAATGGCTAATAAAAATATCATAATTGGAATGAGGTCTTTATCAGAGATCCGTGAAAAAAACGGTATTTACATCGATAAAACCAGATTTATTGAAGAGCTTGAAAATAATGCTGGAACCAATGTTCCTGTATTCCTACGCCCAAGACGTTTTGGTAAGAGCCTTACTGTTAGTATGCTCCTCAATTACTACGATATCTGTAAAAAAGAGCAGTTTGATAAGAATTTCAAAGGTACCTGGATTTATGATCACAGAACACCTCTAGCCAACTCCTTTTATGTTCTGCGATTCGATTTTTCTGATGTTTCATCTGTATATTCTGAAGTAAATGACAGCTTTACACTCTCCGTTGCCTCCAGCATTTCCAGATTTAGCGATAACTATCCAGAGCTAGGTCTTACAAAAGAAGAGCTAGATCCTTCACTTTATAAAAATGCTACCGATCTTCTATCAATTTTTCTGACAAAATTTCAAAGCAAAGCAAAAGCAGGTGAATATCTGTATGTAATTATTGATGAATATGATCATTTTGCTAATGAGATTCTTACCAGAGATAAGGAAGCCTTTAAGGATATAACTTCAACTGCAGAAGGTCACGAAGGTCTTATCAAAAGATTCTATGCTCTTTTAAAAAAATATTATAGAGATGATTACAAAGGAAGTATCGACCGATTCTTTATCACCGGTGTATCCTCTGTTTCTTTAGATTCTGTAACTTCAGGTTTTAATATTGCGACCAATATCAGTTCAAAAACAAAATTTAATGAAATGATAGGTTTTACACACAATGAGTTGTCCGAACTCATTGATGAGACAGTTGATTTCTCTTTGCTGCCAGATATTACCAAAGAACAGCTAATGCAGATAATGGAAGAAAACTTTGACGGATATTCTTTCGATAAGAAAGCCAAAGAGAAACTGTTTAATTCAAACCTCTGCCTTGCCTATATTGAGAGACTTATTTCCGAAGGTGAAGCTCCTTATCTAAACGAAATCTCTCTGAATGACGATGCAGGGAAGCTTAATGGAATGTTAAGCCTGTGTGAGGAGGACGTCAGAGAAAAAATTGTTCAGGCAATGTTTAATAAGGAACCAATTGTCGCAACGCTTCCTGACAAGATGAATCTTAATCAGACAGATTTATTTGACAGAGAACAGACTGTTTCACTGCTTTACCATCTGGGCTATCTGACAATCGATCCAGAGGCCACAAGAGAGGAAGGCATTACCAGTTTTGTTATTCCCAATAAAGTTTATGAGAATCTGTTTTTAGACTACTGCCGTCAGGCTATAGGATATAGAGAAGATTTCAGCAAAGACCTTTCTTCAATGTTTGAGGATTCTGCCAACATTTCTCCTCTTCTTGAAACAATAACTGAACAGATAGAGACAAAACTTAATCCTCAGTCTCTTGGAAAATTTACAGAGATGGCACTGCAGCTGATATGTGACAGTATCATCAACAACAGCAGAAAAAGACAGCTTAGCGCTTATACCGAGTTCAACACCGGTAAAGGCTTTGCAGATGTCTTTGTAAAGAATACCTATCCTAATGGTCACTATTTTCTGTTAGAACTTAAGTATCTGCATAAAAAAGATGACACAAAGTCTGCGGTTGAAAGCAAACTTGCTGAGGCTCGCGAGGAGATTGAAAGATATCGACAAGGAACAATCCTCAAGACAACTGTTGGTGAACATACTCTTGACTGTTATGCAATTGTGTATGTTGGCTCAGAGTGCAGAGTGTGTCAGAAAGTATAGATTACAACTTGATACATAACGCTAGGTATCAAAATTGAAACAGCTCTCTTCAAACTGAATCAAGGGGTTAAAGGCTTTGGTGGAGGGCTCAGGAATTGATGCCCTTGGAATAACCGGAAATCCAGATGGCGTGCGCAAATCATCTGTAAATTATTCAGCTGATGTTTCATCCGTGTTTGAAAGTCTGCAGAACACACTGGTATCTTACGCTTCAGGCGGTAGCAAAAACAGTTCAGTAATTTCACTTCTTCAGTCAAGAAACAGCTCTGCTATTTCTAATATGGCTGAATACTGGAAAAAGCTTGTTTAACAGGAATAAACTAAAGAGGACTGTCTTATCCTCAGATGGTAAGACAGTCTCATGAAAAGGTGGAATATATGAATAGCGACTTAAACTTATTATTTCAGAATTTAAGCAGCTCAAGGAATATGAGTCGCTATAATATTGTGTCAAAATTATTCGGGATTAAAAACACTCTGCCTGTATCAATTCATAATCCTGCGATAAAAGGTGCTGTAAATAACACCACAAAGCAAAAGGGTTAGTTACAGTTGTGTTAAATGTATAAATTGTTTACAATGCCTCATAATATATATGAGGTATTGTTGACGTTTATGAATAAAATCATTTCAATTGGAAAAGCTGCTCAAATCCTGGGAGTTCATGTTAGACCTTAAGAAACTGGGAAAAAT
>ONCB01000144.1 GCA_900316175.1 uncultured Succinatimonas sp. | reverse complement strand
TTAAGCGTTCTCAATCTGGTTGAAGTTAGCCTCAACAGCACCATCCTTTGAACCGTCTGGCTTAATAGCTACGCTCTTCCAGGTGATCTTACCTGCTGCAAGCTCAACTACTTCAACTAAAGAAGGAGCATCTGGTGTACCAGGCAGCTTGAAGGAGGTATTATCTGATGAAAAGCCAGCCTGGCCTGCCTGTACTTTTGCTGAAATTACTTTAACCTGCTCTAAGGTTACCTCGTATACAGGAGTCTGAACACCTGCTACTGCTGAGCAAACCTCAACCTTTACCTTGTCAATCTTCTGGCCTGACATGCAGAACTGCTGCAGTTTAGGGGTTGCCTTGTCAATCTCGTGAACAAAGATGAATGGCTCAAAGGTACCACGACCTGCAACAGCGGTTGCTCTCTCTGAAGCAATCTGCTGCTTTGAACCGTGAGAAAATGCAATTGCCTCAATCCACTTTGAGTGACCCTTATCGTTTGACTGACCGTCAATACCGTTAATCTGTACGTAGAAATCTAATGCCATAATCGTATCCTCGCATTCAAAAGTATCACTCACTTTAAGAGTGAACTTAAAACGTTGAAGCTTGTAACATCGTCGTCTGGTTGAAACTTAAAACGTTGAAGCTTGTAACATCGTCGTCTGGTTGATGTTTAAATTTTAAGATTGCAAACTGCAAACGTTTTATTTGTCATATTTGCGCTCTCTTTGACTTAAATATAGATCTAAAAAATAATAAAGAAAAGCAAAAAATGAACAAAAATGTTACGTAGATCTTAAAATAAAATAATTATTTTATAAAATCAATAACATACAGAAATACAAGGAAAAATAAAAATACATTTAATTAAAAGATGTTAATTAAGATGAATATATTACAATAATTCTAATCTAATAAAGGCAGTTTTTTTATGTATTATGAATGAATTAGAAAGCAAATACCCCGTGCACGCAAATTCACTCCGTAAATGATTTGCGTAAAATTGTGCACACAAACCTGTCGGGAAAGAACAATATCCGTTTATTTAATGAAATAAAATGATATATTTATATTGCAAACGATTGCGTGTATTGTGTATTTAAGAAGTGGACAGATACAAAAAAGGCGCCATAATCTGGCGCCCTGTATTCATTTAAATTACTTTATTCAGCTAAAGTAACAATTGACTTTCCAGTCATCTCTGAAGGGATTTCAATACCCTTTAAGTATAACATGGTAGGAGCGATGTCTGATAAGCGGCCATCTGCTCTCATGGTTGCCTTTCTGCCATAGTAGATGAATGGAACTGGGAGGTTGGTGTGTGCAGTGAAAGCAGCACCGGTTTCAAGATCCTTCATTCTCTCACAGTTGCCGTGGTCAGCAGTGATTAAGCACTCACCGTCAACCTTCTTTAATGACTCGATTACGCGTCCTATGCAGGTATCAACAGCTTCACAAGCCTTAACAGCAGCATCAAATACACCGGTATGGCCAACCATATCACCGTTAGGATAGTTACAGATAATCATATCGTACTTTCCTGACTCAATAGCTGCGCATAACTTGTCGGTAAGCTCGGTTGAGCTCATTTCTGGCTGCAGATCATAGGTTGCAACCTTTGGTGACTGAATAAGAATTCTGTCTTCGCCTTCAAACTGTGTCTCAACACCGCCGTTGAAGAAGAAGGTTACGTGAGCATACTTCTCAGTCTCAGAAATACGTAACTGGGTTAAACCCTTCTTTGATAACCACTCACCTAAGGTGTTGGTTAAATCTGCAGGTGGGTATGCACAGTCGGTGTTAATGTCAGCAGCATACTGAGTTAACATTACGAATGAACATAACTTTCTCTGAACTTCACGAGTAAAGCCTGAGAACTCTGAATCAGGGTTTACAAAGGTTCTGGTGATCTGACGGGCACGGTCAGCACGGAAGTTCATGAATACTAATGCGTCACCATCCTGTAAAGGAGCCTTCTCACCGATTACAGATGCCTTTACGAACTCGTCGTTCTCATCACGTGCATAAGCTGCATCTAAAGCTTCATCAGCGGTTGCGAATGAGGCAAACTCGCTCTTAGCCTGAGTAATGAGGTCATAAGCCTGCTGAACACGATCCCAGCGGTTGTCACGATCCATTGCATAGTATCTGCCAACCATTGTTGCAATACGGCCGGCACCAGCCTCTTTGAAAGCCTCTTCGATTACGGCGATGTATTCGTGAGCTGAACGAGGTGCAACGTCACGGCCATCGGTAAATGCGTGGAAGTAAATCTTCTTGGCACCGCGCTTTGCTGCAAGCTTAATCATTGCAACAATGTGGTCCTGATGAGAGTGAACACCGCCAGGAGACATCAGACCCATAATGTGAACAGCTTTGTCTGCCTTAACAGCGGCGTCTACTGCAGCACATAATGTCTTGTTTTCAAAGAAGTCGCCATCAGCAATAGCTTTGCCAATACGGGTTAACTCCTGATAAACAATACGGCCTGCACCAATGTTGGTGTGACCTACCTCTGAGTTACCCATCTGACCGTCAGGTAAACCTACATCGATACCTGAAGCCTGAATATCAGTGCTTGCGTAATTTGCTGCAAGAGAATCTAAAACAGGAGTCTTTGCAGAAAAAACAGCGTTGAATTCCTTAACAGGATTGTCGCCCCAACCATCCATGATAATCAGAGCTAATGGTTTCTTGTTTGCCATAATTGTCTTCTTCTCTATAAGGTTAAAAAAACACTTCGTATATTTTACTTGTTTTTTTGACAATTATCTCTTTGTTAATAGATATTCTCAAAAAATAAACAATTTTCTACCTGTATATGCCTTAAAAAAACGCGAAATACACATAATAGGAATGTTAATGTGAGTTTGGTGTTTTTTCAAATACCTTATATATGTTAGAATTGTGTTTATTATCGTTTATACGAAATAGCGGATTTATTTTAAGAGGTGTAATGTGGGAGATTTATTCTCATCAGAGTCTGTAGCCGAGTATATTGCTTTTGCTCAGCGCCATTACATTATGTGTTTTGTGTTTGTTGCCGTGTTTGGTGCACTGGTTTACACACAGATTCGTATAATGCTGGCAAGAGTTAAAAAGATTGCAATTACATTAGCTACCGTTACTGTAAATAGAGAAAACGGTGTTTTTGTGGATGTGAGAACTGCTGAATTATTCGCAAAAGGTCATATTGCCGGTTCTTTAAATATCGGTCTGGAGGACATCAGATCCGGTAATACTTCAAGAATTATGAAGTATCAGGATAAGCCTGTAATTCTGGTAGGTAAGGACAAGTATGATGCTGACTGCTTTAACAGCGCAGTATCATTAAAAAAACAGGGTTTTACAAAGGTATTCACCATGGAAGGTGGTATCTCTCAGTGGGCAATGGATAACCTGCCTCTTTCATTAAAAGATTAATATCATCAAATCATTTATAAGGAAATTAAAATGTCAGATAATGCACAGAATGCTCAGAATGCAGCAGCACCAATTTTCGATATCGTTCGTGTATATACCAAAGATTGCTCAATGGAGACCCCAAATGTTCCTGCAATTTTTGCTGAAGAGTGGAAGCCAGACTTAAAGCTTGATTTTGAGTGCAAGACCGATAAGCTTCAGGAAGAGAATTTTGAAGTTGATTTACGTGTTACTGTAACCTGCAAGTGCGGTGAAAAGGTTGCTTTCATTTGTGAAGTACACCAGGCTGGTATCTTCAAGATTGCAAATGCCCCAGATGGCTTAGAGGACTTCTTATTAAACGGTGTTGCACCAAACATCCTTTATCCATATGCTCGTGAGCTTATTTCATCATCTGTTGTTCGTTCAACCTTCCCTCCATTAAACTTACGTCCATTAAACTTTGAGGCAATGTACCACCAGCAGAGAGCTCAGGCAGCTGCTCAGGCAAGATCAGATGTAGCAAATGGTGCAGCAACTGATGGTGCCCCACAGGCTTAATTAACCATTTTGTACTAATATTAAATATACTGATATTAGTTTTTTATAAAAGGGAGCTAATACAAGCTCCTTTTTTAATTAGGTTAACCAATAATAAGGATAAAATATGTCCGATTATCGTTGTGCACTCAGTGTTCTTGGCGCTGGTTCATATGGAACCGCTTTAGCTCAGTCAACTGCATCCAAGGGGCTTCCTGTGATGCTTTGGGCTAGAAACGAGGAAAAGGCACAGCAGATGCAGCAGACCCGTTGCAACAGTAAGTATCTTCCGAATGTAAAGCTTGCTGATACACTGACTGTATCTTCAGATTTAAAGGAAGTAATTACAGCCTCAAAAAATATTCTTGTAGTACTTCCAAGTCATACCTTTGGAAAGGTTTTAAGGGACATCAAACCATATTTCTCTTCAGAGCATCGTCTTGCATGGGCTACAAAGGGATTGGAGCTTGAAACAGGCAAACTTTTAAGTGAAGTTGCAGATGAGGTGTTAGGTGACAAAGTGCCTAAAGCTTTTATTTCAGGTCCTACCTTTGCAAAAGAGCTTGCCAGGGGCTCACCAACAGCTATTGCAGTTGCTGCAACTGATGGCAATTTCTTAAAGGAATTCTCTGAATTATTGCATACTCGTACCTTCAAGATCTATGAAAGTAATGACATCATAGGAATGCAGCTTGGTGGTGCCATCAAGAACGTTATCGCAATTGGAGCAGGTCTCTCTGATGGCCTTGGATTTGGTGCTAACGCCCGTGTGGCATTAATTACCAGAGGTCTTGCTGAAATGACAAGACTTGGTGAGGCCTATGGCGCTTCCTACACCTGTTTTATGGGACTTGCAGGTTTAGGTGACCTTCTTTTAACCTGTACTGATAACCAGTCAAGAAATCGTACTTTCGGTTACTACATTGGTCAGGGTATGAGTGTTGATGCTGCGCTATCCAAGATTGGACAGGTAGTTGAAGGATATACCATGACTAAGGTTTTAGATACCCTTGCAAAGAGGGTTGATGTGCAGATGCCTATCTGTAATGAAATCTATGAAGTTCTTTATGAAGGTAAACCTGGAAGGGATGCTGCCCTGACTCTGCTTGGCAGATCTTTAAAGCCAGAATATGATGCAGATCAGACTCTGGAATAATTCAGATATTTAGACTTAAGGGGCGACTAAAAAGGTGATTTTTAGAATTTTCGTAAATGGTCTGAAATAAACTTTTAGACCATTATAAAACAGCCCCTTAAGCAGACTGTTTGTTCTTTAAAAAATCAGTGTGATTTCTTTCACAGTTTTA
>ONCB01000168.1 GCA_900316175.1 uncultured Succinatimonas sp. | reverse complement strand
TCACACTAATTTTTAATGAACAATTCACCTGTTAAAAGTGAACTTTATGTAGCATTGGAAATGGTAGAATTAACTCAATTCTTACCATTTACCAAAATTTAATTGTCACCGCGTCTGCGTGTGAGATCAGGTGTAAAGCTTGGTGCAAGTCGTGCTGCCAGATCATTTATAACCTTGATATTCTGATCTTTGGCCCGGTTTTTTAATGAGCACAGGGCCACTCTGAAGTTGGACCATGGCAGTTCCTTTACAATCACTACATCATTTTTAAATGGTGAAAGTTCGTATACCAGCCTTGGAACTACAGAAAGGCCAAAGCCTAAGGCTGTAAGCGATACAATTGCCTCGTGACCTGATATTTCTGAATAAATATGAGGTGCTGCTTCAAGAGTTTTGAAATACTTTTCCACCTCGTATCTTAACTGTCCTTTTTCAGGCATTACAAAAGGCACCCCGGAAATATCCTGGGTCAAATCATTACCTGTTGTAAATAGAGGTTTCTTAGGTGCAATCAGGATTAAAGGGAAAGTTACAAGATCAACATATTTGATGTTGTCCGGGATCTCATTTGGCAGAGCACTGATTACAAAGTCTGTATCAGGATCTTCTAGCTTGTTAAGAGCATCAGCAGGATCACCAGTCTCCAGTTTTACCTCAAGATTTGGTGCTGTAAGGTGAAGCTCATTTAAAAGGCGGGGAATAAACAGGTATGAGGCTGTAACTGAGCAGTAGATTTTAACAATGCCTGAGATAGACTTGGAGTTATGGCCAAGTTCCTTCTGCAGATCGGCATAGTCATTTAAGGTCTTTCTGGCAAAAGCTTCGAATCTGTGTCCTGCCTCGGTAATGAAAATACCTTTTTTGTCTCTAATGCACAGAGTAGTCTTTAATTCCTTTTCAAGCTTGCTTAAGGTGCGGCTTAGCGTAGAAGGGCTGACATTACACAGTGTCGCGGTTCTGGTTAAGTTTGAGGTTTCACACAGTCTTAAGAAGGCCTGAGCGTCTTTTAAATCAATCACTTTTTTCCTAAAATCCAACTTGTATTGCAAAAACTGCAATATAAAAGAAATTATATGCCATTTTATAAAAATCTGCTATAATAAAACAAATTCCCATCGGGTATTAATCAAAATTTTTTTCATTTATTCATGTTGAAGGTTAAAAATGGCTAATTTCAATTATTTCAATACATTGAATTTACGCGAAAAGTTAGCTCAGTTAGGTTGCTGCGAGTTAATGGATCGTTCAGAGTTTGCTGATGGCTGCAACTTCTTAAAGGGTAAGAAGGTTGTTATTATCGGTTGCGGTGCTCAGGGTTTAAACCAGGGCTTAAACTTACGTGATTCAGGCTTAGATGTAAGCTATGCATTACGTCAGGAAGCTATCGATTCAAAGCGTGCTTCATGGAAGAGAGCAACTGAGAATGGTTTCAAGGTTGGTACCTATGCAGAGTTAATCCCAACTGCTGATCTCGTAATCAACTTAACTCCAGATAAGCAGCACGAGGCTGTTGTTAACGCTGTTCAGCCTTTAATGAAGGCTGGCGCATGCTTAGGCTATTCACACGGCTTCAACATGGTTGAGCTTGGTATGCAGGTTCGTAAGGACTTAGCAGTATGTATGGTTGCTCCTAAGTCTCCAGGTACTGAGGTTCGCGAAGAGTACAAGCGCGGCTTCGGTGTTCCAACCTTAATCGCTGTTCACCCTGAGAACGATCCTAACGGCGACGCATGGGATTATGCAAAGGCCTGGGCTGCTGGTACCGGTGGTCACAGAGCTGGCTGCTTACGTTCATCATTCGTAGCTGAAGTTAAGTCAGACTTAATGGGCGAGCAGACTATCTTATGTGGTGTTTTACAGGCTGCTACCGTATTATGCTACGATCACGCTGTAGCTTTAGGTGCTGATCCAGCTTACACCTGCAAATTATTACAGTACGGTTGGGAAACCATCTGTGAGGCATTAAAGCAGGGTGGTATCACCAATATGATGGATCGTCTGTCAAACCCAGCTAAGCTAAAGGCTTTCTACATGGCTGAGGAAATCAAGACCATCTTAGCAGACCTCTACTTAAAGCACATGGATGACATCGAGTCAGGTGAATTCTCACGTGTTATGATGGAAGACTGGGCTAACGATGACAAGAATCTGTTAACCTGGAGAGAGAACTTCGCTAAGTGCGCATTCGAGAATGCTCCTTCATCAGATGCTAAGATTTCTGAGCAGGAATACTTCGATAAGGGCACCTTATTAGTAGCATTCGTAAAGGCTGGTATTGAGCTGGCATTCGAGACCATGACCAAGTCAGGTATCTACCCAGAGTCAGCATACTACGAGTCATTACACGAGTTACCTCTGATTGCTAACACCATCGCTCGTCGCCGTTTATACGAGATGAACGTTGTTATTTCAGATACTGCTGAGTACGGTAACTACTTATTCGCTAACGCTGCAATTCCTATGTTAAAGGACTTCATGAGCAACGTTAAGTTAGACGTATTTGGTGAGACCTTAGGCGGTGATAATGGTGTTGATAACGTTGAGTTAATTCACGTTAACGATGCAATCCGCAACCACCCAATCGAGATTGTAGGTCGCAAGTTACGCGCTTACATGTCAGACATGAAGAAGATTTCTGTTGGTAACAACTAATCTTTAACAATCTGAATTGAAGAGCCCCGCAATTGCGGGGCTTTTTGCTTTTTCTGTATAATTTACAAGAATTCATTGAGCTGGCGCAACGCCTCATCAATATCTCTCTTATTCATCTCTACAGTTGATACAGGCTTCTGTCCGATAGCATAATACTCAATATCAGCCACAGGCAGCTCAGCAAGGAATCGACTTGGTTTTAAAGCCTCTGGCGATGAGCCTCTGGCATTACCCTGTTTTGCAAGCAGAATGGTAAGTTCTTTGCGCGCTCTGGTAATTCCAACATATGCAAGGCGACGTTCTTCAGCAACGTTGTCATTATCTGGATTTTCATCGGTAGGCAGAGAGTTCTTGTGGGGAAGCGAACCTTCTTCCATACCAACTAAAAAAACATATGGAAATTCAAGACCTTTTGATGCATGCAGCGTCATCATCTGTACAGCATCATTGTCTTTATCATCAGACTGTCTGTCCATCATTTCTCTAAGTCCGAGCTTATCCACAGCTTCGATGAAATTAAGTTTTTCTCCGCCTCGTCTGCCGTTAATCAGATCTTCAATCCAGCATAGCAGTGTTTTTACATTCTTGGTTTTTACCTCAATTGCCACTTTGCTT
>ONCB01000094.1 GCA_900316175.1 uncultured Succinatimonas sp. | reverse complement strand
TTCACAATGTAAATTCTAAAAGAACAATCTGACTGTAAAAGTCAGTCAAAATACTCAAAACTATTTTTCGGTATTCGACCGTTCTGAGTAGTTACAAAATAATTATACTATGTCTACTTTAATAAATATTTATATTATATATTAGATACTTAATTACAATAATTAAAAACTATACTATCATCTTTAAGTAATCCTATGACTGAAGAATCACGATTAATTCACCTTGCACGCAGAGCATAAATAATCGTAAAAAAACAATCTGCCATTGCGGATAAAAAAATTATTGCAGGATCTTCAATCATAGTAGAATTAAGACATTCTTATTTATCATGGATATTCCATGTCAAAAATCAACAAATACGAAAGTGCCATCTATGATGCTCGCACCTTAGGTAAGATGCGTATGCTGATCTTAGGTGTTCAGCATATGTTCGCCATGTTCGGTGCAGCCATCCTGGTTCCAATTCTTGTAACAGGCTTTTTCAAAGATGCCTGCGGAGAAACCATCTCTGAGTGGTATATGATAGCAGATCATTTTGAATGCGTTGACATGGATAAGAATCTCATCATGACTTACGGCGCAAAATATGTAGCTGTAGTATACATACCATTAATATTAATTGTGTTAATCTTTGCTTAAAGCATAAAGTTTAAGTTACTCAATCGTTAGAAAAAATATATGGGGCTACGTTGCCCCATAATTTCTACTCTTGCTGTCTGATAGTCACAAAAGCAAGTGTTTATGATTCGAGAAAATATCAGTTCAGAACGCATGCATTTCAATAAATAAATTGTGAAAGAATTCCTCTACAGGAAACAGCGTTCACGCACTTATACAGTGAGATATTTCTTAATTAAATCTTCTCCTAAAGCTGACATGCAGCCACTGGCTGCGCCAGTTCCTCTGTCAATGATAAAAAATCTGTCACCCATCTTTCTTGCAAAAGGAAGCTTCTGCTCAACAAGAAGTACTGTAAGTCCAATTTCCTTATTAAGCTTGCGCATAATTGAAGCAATATCGCTGACAATATTTGGCTGAATACCCTCTGTTGGCTCATCAAAAATAATCAGCTTAGGATCAATGACCAGTGCTCTTCCAATTGCCAACTGCTGCTGCTGACCACCAGACAAATCTCCGCCCTGTCGATTCTTCATATCATAAAGCACAGGAAACATATCATATACTGCTTTTGGTATAGTCTTTAACCCGTCATGGCGAGCCTTAAGACCAATCTTCAGATTTTCTTCTACAGTAAGCAAGGGAAAGATCTGTCGCCCCTGAGGAACATAGCCAATACCCAAAGCTGCTCTATCCTCAACGGAGAGGTTGGTAATATCCTTTCCATCAAAAACAATCGAACCACTTTCAATCTTGTGCTGTCCCATAATGGTATCCATAAGTGTAGTTTTACCAACACCGTTTCTTCCCATTACACAAAGACATTCACCTTTTTTTACTTCTAAGGACACATCCCACAGTGTATGGGTCTGACCATAGAACTGATTTAATCCTGCAATCTTAAGCATTATTCATTTGTCCCCAGATAAACTTCAACAACCTTAGGGTCAGACTGAACCTGATCCATAGTACCCTCAGATAAAACATGCCCCTGATGAAGCACTGTTACCTTTTTGGCAATTGAGCGAACAAAATCCATGTCATGTTCTACAACAATGACGGTGTGTGTACCAGCCAATGAGTCTAAAAGCTCGCCTGTTTTCTCCATTTCCTGACGGGTCATACCTGTTACAGGTTCATCCACCAGCAACAGTTTTGGCTTTTGCATCAGCAGCATAGCTATTTCAAGCCACTGCTTCTGACCATGGGAAAGCACCTTTCCAGGTCTTGATCTTAATTCTGTCAGACCTGTAAGCTTAAGAACCTCATTTCTCATATCAGTCTGCTCTGAATTGAATCTTCCAGAGAAAGTAGACCAGATACGCTTTGGTCCAGCCATTGCAAGCTCTAAATTTTCATCTACACTCAAGTTCTCAAAAACAGTTGGCTTCTGAAACTTTCTGCCAATACCAGCCTGTGCAATAGCAGGTTCATCCATTTCAAGCAGATTCATAGATCTGCCAAAATAGGCTGTACCACTGTCGGGACGGGTCTTTCCTGTAATAATGTCCATCATTGTTGATTTACCCGCACCATTAGGACCTATGATTGTTCAGACCTTCAAGATATAGAATCATGCCGTTGCTGATATCTGGGGCTGATTCCGAAGTTGAATGCTTCTTAAGTCTTGAAAGAGAAGCTGGTAAAAACTTACCTGCAAAGCTACCGATTGAATCTCTGTTCATTTAAGCCTCCACTTTTTTCTCTTCACTGTCTTTTGTCCCGGCAAGAGCTTTTTTACTCTTAACAACCTCTGCAAGGCCGATAACGCCTCGAGGTAAAAAGATTGTTACAAGAACAAAGAGCAAGCCTAGAGCATACAGCCACTCGTCTGGAAATACGCCTGTAAAAACGGTCTTTGCATAGTTAACAAGGATAGCGCCTATAACTGCTCCATATAAAGATGCCCTTCCGCCTACGGCAACCCAAATTACAAGCTCAATAGAGTTAATTGGGTTAAATTCACCTGGATTGATAATACCTACCTGAGGCACATACAAAGCACCTGCAATACCAGCTAAAACGGCTCCGAAAACAAAGATGAACAACTTGAAGTATTCGACGTGATAACCAATGAATCTGGTGCGCATTTCTGCATCACGGATTGCCACAACTACTCTTCCAAGTCTTGAGTTTACAATAACGCGACAGAGGATATATCCTAAAGTTAACGCAACTGCTGTAGTAAATAGCAGAACGTCACGAGTAGCATCAGAGGTAATTGAAAAACCGAGAATATCCTTAAAATCGGTTAAACCGTTGTTACCTCCAAAACCAGTCTCATTTCTGTAAAAGGCAAGAGCCAGAGCAAAAGTAAGGGACTGAGTGATGATAGAAAGATATACACCACCAACTCTTGACTTGAAAGCTAAAAATCCGAAGATAAAGGCCAAGACAGCTGGAACCAGCATAATCAATATCAGAGCAACAGGGAAATGACCTACGCCATACCAGTACCAAGGCAGTTCATGCCAGTTTAAAAACACCATAAAATCAGGAAGTTCAGCATTACCGTATACACCTCGAGTACCAATCTGGCGCATCAGGTACATACCCATTACATAGCCGCCTAAAGCAAAGAATGCAGCATGACCTAAAGATAAAATTCCAAGATAGCCCCAGATCAAATCCAGAGATACAGCAAGCAAGGCATAGCAGAGATATTTTCCGAACAGAGTAACTGTATTGGATCCCACATAAAATAGACTTCCATCGCTAAAGAATACGTTTCCGATCAGAATGAGAAGCACAAAAAACCATACAAAACCTAATACGGAAAAACCTCTTTTATCTTTTGACAAATCCCTAATTAAATCTTTCATCGCTTAACCCTCCACTGATCTGCCACGCTGAGGGAATAAACCGCGCGGACGTTTCTGAATAAAGAGAATTACACAAACAAGAATAATAATCTTTGCTAGCATTGCACCGTAAATTGGTTCTATGATCTTATTGGCAATACCAAGAGTCATACCAGCAACCATTGTGCCCCAAATATTGCCAGCGCCGCCAAATACAACTACAAGGAAGCTGTCTACAATATAGTTCTGACCAAGGTTAGGACCAACATTTGTAAGCTGAGATAAAGCAACACCAGCAAGACCTGCAATTCCAGATCCCAAAGCAAAAGTCAAAGCATTTACTCTGTCGGAGTGAACACCCATATTTCTTGCCATAGCGCGATTCTGAGATACAGCTCGAACCTGAATTCCTAGAGTTGAATGCTGCAGGAAATAACGCAGTGAAAAAAATACAGCCAGACAGAAAACAATGATATACAGACGGTTATATGTAAGGACAAGAAACTCATTAACCTTAAATGATCCGGCCATAAAGTCTGGGATAACAACGTTCTTGTTTAAAGCAGTAAATACGGATCTGACAGCCTGCTGCAGCAGAAGAGAAATACCAAATGTAGCAAGAAGCGTTTCTAAAGGACGGCCGTAAAGATATCTTATTACACCGCGTTCAATTAAAATTCCTACAAAACCTGAAACAGCAAAGGCAACTGGAATTGAAATCAGCAGTGCAACTCCAGGATATGAAGGTAAAAGCTGCTGAATTACGAACGTGGTATAAGCGCCTATCATCATAAGCTCGCCATGAGCCATGTTAATTACACCCATAACACCGAAAGTTACAGAAAGACCAATTGCGGCCAGAACCAGAACAGAACCTAAAGATAAACCAAAATACACTGTCTCAATACAAGTATTTATTTTTTGAGAACCTTCAAGATCTGCCACTCTCTTTCTTGCGTAGGCGCGATTTGAAATATCACTGTCATTTTCTGCAATGCTTTTGAATTTATCGATAAGAACAGGAGAAGAAAAATCCTCAAGGATTCTCATTGCTCCATTTCTGATTTTTGGATCAGGGCTGTTTAAATCTGCAGTTGCAATTACAAAGTTTAAGGCCTGAGCAAAATCGTCATTCTCACCTACAGCCTTGTCTCGCATTACAGCAAATGTTTCAGTTTGAGCACTAGGTACTTTTCCGACTAAAGACAGCGCCTTTTGTGTTCTGTCATCCACAGAGATCACAGGATTTTCAAGATCTCGAATCGAAATGATTAAGGACAGTTTCTCTCTTAACGCATTATTGATTGATACCTTTTTTAGGTCACGCTTTTTTCCAGAGAACCTGCTGTTTGACATTAAGCTGATAAAGCTTTTGTTGTTAGTTTCAATATAAAATTCAGAAGTCTTTTTATCATAATAAAGCTTTCCTTTTTCTAACCCCTTAAGCAGCTTGTTAACATAAGCCTTGTCAGAAGCAGAAAAAGCATCTACAGCTATAGATTTATCATTAAATGAACTGTTTTTATCAGCAAGTACCTTTAAAGCCTCTTCATCGCTTAATGCACAGGCAATTGATGAGTGCATCAGAACTAACAATGCAAAGCCAAGGTACAGAATACGTTTGAGTGCAGATCTAATCATAATTGTTCCCGTATTCATAAAAAAAAAGCCTCTGCCCGTTTTAGTTTGGACAGAGGCATTTACTTATTTATTATTTACCGCTGCCGCCACACTTTCCTGTCTTGACATTGAAGTTGCCACACTTCAAAGGAGCTCTCCAGTCAGCAATCAGATCTTTTGAACCATCCAGATAATCTGACCACTCATCAGCAACTACAGTAGTTGGAGTTGAATCAACAACTTCAAACTGGCCGTCATCCTGAATTTCGCCAATTAAGACTGGCTTTGTGATGTGATGATTTGGCATCATGGTTGCTGTACCGCCAGAGAGATTAGGCACTGCAACACCAATTAAAGCATCCTGAACGGCGTCTGAATCAGTAGTTCCAGCTTTTTCTACAGCTTTGACCCACATATTAAAGCCAATATATGTTGCTTCCATAGGGTCATTTGTTACACGGTTCTCATTGCCAGTATATTTGTGCCAAGCCTCAATGAACTCCTCATTTGCTTCGCAGTCAACAGACTCAAAGTAGTTCCATGCGGCAAGGTGACCAACTAAAGGCTTTGTATCAATACCGGTTAATTCCTCTTCACCAACAGAGAAAGCGACTACAGGAATATCCTTTGCACTTACACCCTGGTTTGCCAGCTCTTTATAGAATGGAACGTTAGCATCACCATTGATAGTTGATACTACAGCAGGTTTCTTGCCTGCGGTACCGAACTTTTTGATATCGGATACAATTGACTGCCAGTCTGAATGACCAAAAGGTGTATAGCTGATATAAATATCCTCATCAGTAAAACCTTTGCTCTTTAAATAAGCTTCTAAAATCTTATTAGCTGTACGAGGATATACATAGTCGGTGCCGACTAAGGCCCAGCGCTTTACACCCTGTTTTAACAGATAATCAACAGCTGGAATGGCCTGCTGATTAGGAGCAGCACCGGTGTAAAACACGTTCTTTGAGCTTTCTTCACCTTCATACTGTACCGGATAGAATAAGATGCTGTTGAGTTCTTCTACAACAGGAAGAACGGACTTACGAGAAACTGATGTCCAGCAGCCAAAAATTGCGCTAACTTTCTCTTTCTGCACCAGTTCTCTTGCTTTTTCAGCAAATAATGGCCAGTCTGATGCAGGATCAACTACTACTGCTTCAAGTTTCTTACCTAAGACACCGCCCTTTTTATTCTGCTCATCAACAAGCATCAGTACAGTATCTTTCAATGTGGTTTCTGAAATTGCCATAGTACCTGATAAAGAATGAAGAACACCAATCTTAATTGTATCTTCAGCATGAGCAAGCCCTGTACCTAAAGACAAGGCAAGAGCAAAAGAAATCTTTGCAACATTCTTAAACTTCATAGTAAATCTCCTGATGAGTACCAATATAAAACGAATTATTTAATCGTTAAAATTAAGATATATGAGCTTAAGAATGAACGTCAATTCTCAATAAAGAACAGAATATTAAGTCATCCAGCTGATTTGTGAATAAAAATTTGCGATTTTTCAATCAGTTAATTGACAAAGGTTTCTTTGGAGAGCAAAACAAAATAATTATCTGAATTTTGTTCAAGTTTTAAATTTAGTGCATATTGCACATTTAATTCATAAAAATAGTGCAGCTTTTCACCAAAATACAGCATGATTCAGAAGAGATATCTATCTACCCCAAAAAAAGACAAAAAACGCACTAATGTGGTTAATTAGCCGTATCTTATGCACCACTAAAATCTATTTTTATCTATTTAAAAAAAACAAAGTTAAGCTTATTAAATTTATTAAATAGAAACGTTTTATATGTCAGATATTGGTCAATGTCTGAAAGAAATCAAGTTCTTATGTATTATTGCTGCTCCTGAAGGTCTTGAAAAACTGCACACAGCTCATCCTGACGTACAGATTTATGCAGGCCAGCTTGGTATGGAGCTTAATGAAAAGGCCTATATATGTCCTGGTCTTGGCGATGCCGGTGACAGAATTTTCGGAACCAGATAAGCTCTTTTAAATTCTGTAAACTTACCATAACAATATTAAGCCTGATCTACACAATGATCAGGCTTTCGTTCATATTCCCGGACACGTATAAAAAAAGGTTCTGTACAGTCAGTATCAGAACCTTTTGTATTCTTTTGCATTCAGCCTTTAATCAAGGTCGGCATCTGAGAATGCATCTAAAAGCTCATCCTCTTCCTGCTGCAGTTCATTTAAAAGCTGATTCTTTTCCATGGTTGACTTGCTGTTGTCAGGATCTTTTGCAGCCTCAGCCTTCTTTTCGAGCTCATCAAGCTTCTGCTTTAAAGAAGCATTCAGCTGATTCTTTTTTTCAAGCTCTGCTCTTAAATCAGCAAGCCTTGCCTTGTAGTCATCAAGAACCCTGATTCTTTCGCCTCTGTTCTTAATAAGTTCAGCTCGATTGTTTTCGATTTCCTGCATCTTTGCTGCCAGAGCCTTTCTCTGAGCAATAGCCTCATCTACTTTTTCTTTTTTCATTTCAACACGTTTGCTGTATGAGCCAGAAACTGCACAGCCTAACTTGTTAAACACATTGACATCATGTCGAGGATCACACTCTTCAGGAGTCATAGTACAACCTGTCAAAAAGACGGCTGTAACCATTGCTGCAACAATCTTAAATGAGATTTTCATAAAACCACCTTATAAATTATTTGCCGTTTAAAGCATACTTGGCTGCTTTTTCTCTGTATAAAGCAGCACTGCTGGTATAGTTGTTAAGATCTGCAGTCAGAGAATCAATATTATTCCTAGAGATTTTGATCTGAGCATCAAGATCATTTAACTTGGCTTGAGCTTCCTTGTAGCTCGCAGCTGCTTTGCCCCCCTTACCTGAAGCAATACCGTTTCTGGACTCGATTAAGGCATTCATATTATCATTTGCAGCTGCAAGGTTTTTCTTAACGTATGCAATGTTCTTGTCCATCTCTTCGGCCTTGGCAGCAAGAGCCTGAGACTGAGCTTTTCCGGCTTTGATATCTTTTTCAATCTGCTTTGCCTCAGCAAGATCTGCTTCCATAACTTCTTTGTTATTCTTAAGCATGGATTCAGTCTTCTTATTGTTTGCTGTTACGTCAGCTAAAATAGCATCAAGCTGCTCTTCCTGAGTACCGTAATTCTCTCTGTACTTATCAAGAGCATAGTTGCCAGCCATGGCTACAGCACAACCTGCGGCTGCACCAACCACAAGGTTGCCTGCCTTCTTCTTACCAGATAAAAGAGCTACGAGTACACCGGTTGCAGCACCCAGAGCACAGGCACCAGCACCAGACTTTGAAAAGAATGAAGCCTCTTCAGTCTGTAACTTTGGATTTACGCCATCTTCAAGTTCAGGTTCACTGCTGCCACCCAAAACACCAGTTGAACAGCCTGAAAGGGTTAATGATACAGCAAGAGCCATAACACTTACGGTCAGATTAAACTTCATAAAATATGCTCCTTATATATTTAATCTTATTTATATTCACATATAAAAAATATTATAGATAATTATTTTTGAATTACCATTGGGAATTGCTTAATTCTGCCATCCTGAGTCTTATAAGAGGATACGCATCTTGAAACCCCGTTTTTACCTGGTTTACATGTTACATCAGGCATTTTGTAACTGGTGCCATCAGTACATTTTGCAACCTGATCTGAGGAAATGCTAAGGCCTCCTGATGCCATCTGGCTGTTTACATCTGCAACGCATTTAACACCGTTTTTACGGGTGATGGTTGCCTTGCCCTTACCGTTTTCAAATGAGTACTTCATCTGAATTGGTCTGTTGGTTGTAGAATCAACTAAAGATGACTTAACATTCCAGTTTCCATCAATTCCCCTGATATTTCCTGAGGCAAGATCATCATTTGAAAGAACAGATGGCTTTGCCGAATTATCTGCATCATTCTGATCCTGCATATCAGGAAGTGGCTGATTAGCCTGTGCGTTATCTTTTGCTGATGCAGTATCCATGTCAGGTACATTCTGATTGTTCTGTGCGTTCTCATCGGCTGCAGTGTCCATATCAGGTACATTCTGATTGTTCTGTGCGTTCTCATCGGCTGCAGTGTCCATATCAGGTACATTCTGATTGTCCTGTGCGTTCTCATCGGCTGCAGTGTCCATATCAGGTACATTCTGATTGTCCTGTGCGTTCACACCTGAATTATCTGCATCCACATCAGCTTCATTCTCAGTACCTTCTGCATTGTCAGCATCCACAGCACTGTTAAGTGCATCAGCAGTACCATCGACTCCATCCAAATCGGCGCCGGCAACATCATCTAACTGACCGTCTGCAGTTAAACTTCCATCTGCGACAATATCAGTTCCAGAGACTCCATCTACATGAAGACTGGCGCTACCATCAGTATTCACGTTAAGAGAGTCATGGTCTGCATCTACACCTAAACCGATATCTCTTCCTTCTTCATCAACAGCAAGTTCTCTGCTGTCGGTTACTTCAACATCATCAGATACAGGATCTTTTATCTCAAGATTATCAAGATTGTCTCTGTTATCTGGAGCAGGAGCTGTCACAGGCACTGGATCAAGACTGCCATTTAATAGATTTGGAACAGAGCCAAATAATGGAGATAAACGACCATACAGCCACCACCATAACAGGTACAGCAACAAAAGCAGAAGTAACAGAAGTAATGGCAGCAGCAGACACCATTTATGCTTTTTAAAGAAACTTTCTTTAACTTCAACTGTTTTTACAGTTTCACTAACAGTTTCACTAACAGTTTCTTTAACAATTTTAGGCTGAGGTCTTATAAGAGAAACAAAAGGATCACCCTCAAGTTTGAAGCCCCTTCTTAAAAAGCCCCAGAAAGTAATCACCGGTCTGCCGTTAACCAGAAATACGCAGTTTTCATCAGGAAAATGAATGGCAGGATTTACAATACCGTCTTTACCATTTCCTATCAGGAAGTGAGAGAAAAGGCGATCATTTGAATTTAAGGCTCTGGCTTCCAGATTCATTCCATAGGCATAGAGTTTATCAGAGAAACCTGATAGCTCCTCTAAAGCCAAAGCTCTCTCCTGTGCACTGGCAGCTGACCAGGAAACAATATCATATTCGCCATCCTGTCTTGCCGATGAGAACGGAATGAACCAGTCAACATGAGTACCGTCAGTTGAAAAACGAGGCAACGCCAGATAATCAGCATATTTTTTACCAAGCTCAGGAGAATTTTCTATTGATGTTCTAAATGCATCGGCTCTTGTCCAGACAGGAATTCCGTCTTCGCCAATTGCTTCATAATTCTTCAGCTCACCACTGTTTATCAAACGAGATGCCATTTTCTTTTTTCCTCTGCGATATCTGTAGGACAGAATTTTATTTACTGTCTTAGTCATACAGAACTTAACAACTTAAATTACATTATATTTTTTCTCTGCACTTTGATATAAATAACAGTAAATACAAATGCAATTTTTATATGGCCAATCCACCACTTGATGAATATCACAAAGTTGAAAATTGGTCAAATTTAAAATTAATATAAATTAATCAGTTAGTTAAAACACTAACATTG
>ONCB01000029.1 GCA_900316175.1 uncultured Succinatimonas sp. | reverse complement strand
AAAGCTAAAGCCTGAACGATAATCTGAGAGGTTTCAAGCGAAGGTGTTTTGGCAATCACAGCCTTAACATATTTCACCGCATCAGATTCTCTGTAGCCTAAAGCCACCATCGCTGCAACTGAGTCATTAAAGCTCTCGTTGCCTGACGCTGTAGAGGTACCGGAAACCACCTGAACATTCGTGCTCTGAGCAAAATTCTTTAAATTATCCTTAAGTTCAACTACCATGCGTTCAGCAGTCTTTTTACCGACGCCTGGGATCTGCTCTAAAGCTTTTGACTGTTCTGCAAGTACAGTCTGAATAAAAGAATCAACATCAAAAGTTGATAAAACGGCCAAAGCCATTTTAGGACCAACGCCGTTAACCTTGATAAGAACTCTGAACAGAGATCTCTGTGTTACAGTATTAAAACCGTACAGAATTTCTGCATCTTCTCTTACAACATGCTGAATGTATACAAAAGCCTGCTGACCAACTTTTAAAGCACCAAGGCAGGTTACAGGCATATCCACCTCATAGCCTACACCGCCTACTTCTATTAAAGCGGTTACACCATCAATGCGCAGAACATTTCCATTTAAACTACCAATCATATCTTTATTCTTTTTATAAAAAGTTTATAGGCAGATGATCAATATTCTGCCTTTACAAGACTATTTGATCTTATTTTGCAGTCTGCCGTGAATTGAAGAAGTATTGGCTACTTCTTTTCCCATAGCCACGGTAGACTGATGAGTAAAACAGTGACACAGCGCGCAGGCCAGACCATCAGCAGCATCAGACTGAGGTTCGCCCTTTAAATGCAGAATGTTCTTTACCATATACTGCACCTGAGTTTTCTCTGCCCAGCCATAACCTACAACAGCCTGCTTAATCTGCATCGGAGTGTATTCAAAAACCGCAAGGCCTAAATTGGCACCTGCTACAATAGCACTGGCTCTTGCCTCAGAAAGCTTTACTGTAGACTGAACATTCTTAGATAAAAATGTCTCTTCAATGGCCATGGAAACTGGCTTGAACTGCTCTACCAGAGTTGTAATTCCGTCATAAATTATTTTTAGTTTTGAGGCCAGAGAGCCGTTTCCGGTGCGGATACAGCCAGATCCAAGATATACAGGTTCACTGCCATCGAGTCTGACAATGCCATAGCCTGTAAATCTTGATCCAGGGTCAACCCCAATAACAATTTCTGACATATTTTTAACTAATATAAAAGCACTATTTACAAGTTGATATTATAAAGATTTTTGATTAGTTTTTCATTAGATATAAATATTAGAAAATGACAAAAATAAGGCGTTATATTCGCAAAAATGAAACATATATCGTAAATTTAACCAGAACAGGTGCTATTGAAAAAAAATTATATTAGAATATAAAGATATAAGAGTTATAAGGACGGACAGGGATAAACATGGCAAAACTCAATATTGCACTCTTGATTGTAGTAATTTCCTTCTTTATTGGATTCTGCATTGACCCAGATCATTCAGCTCCAAGCATTCTCTGTACCCTGGTAGGTCTTTTAATTGCAATGATCTTCTACTACAAGGTCAAATTCTAATTTCTACTTAAAAAAACTCCTTAGGGAGTTTTTTTATTTCCGTTTATTTCTTACTTTTTCTGTACTGCAACGGTGTCATTCCACAAAACTTTTTAAAGGCTGTAGCAAAATAGGCTGCATCAGAAAAACCACAGTCAAAAGCAATATCAATAATCCTGTCATCTGTAGTTCCTAGACGCTTTTGAGCAATCATCATTCTGTAGCTTACAAGATACTCATTAAAACTCTGACCTGTAGATTCTTTAAACAGCTTCATGAAATGACTTTCAGAATAGCCGCAGTACTTTGCCACATCATGAACCTGAACATTCTTTCCATACATAATTTCAACAAAATACAGAGCCTTTCTGATAAGAGTAAAGGTATCAGCATAAGATCCCACATCAGGATTTACTTCTCTTGAAAAACGGTATATTGCATCTGCAATCAGAAATACCTGACCTAAAACCAGCATCTGCCTTGAGGTGTAGCTTTCATGACGATGAATAACAAGTTCATTGACAGGATTGTATAAAATCCTCTGCAATGGAGTGTTTTTCTTAAGAAAGCAGTCAATTTCACGACTGTGATTTGCCAGCTTTGATAGATAAGAATCGTAAATTTCATCGAATAAGGGAGCACCTTTTAACAGACTGAAATCAAAAATAATATTGAAGTACTCTGTAAAGGTATCTTTGCTTGCCATACTAAGTAAATGGGCATTGTCAGGCAGAATAACCGCCATATCATCCTGATAGAGGATCTCCTCTTTATCCATTATCCTGACCCTTAAAGCGCCACGAGTGACAAATATAAGCTCAAAAACCTCGTGATAATGCAAAGGATAGGAAGTTATAAAATCCGGCATTTTTATATGGTAAACAGTAAATGGAAAATTTAATTTTCCATGAACCTTAGATTCTCGGAACGCATTTTCAGTCATTTTTAAAATCCACAATAAATTACATAATATGATTTTAAAATAATTTATCACTTTATTGTAAATTTTAAGCTATTTATAAGTGAATTTTAAATGAAGGTAAAAAACAAATAATAGGATTTTAACAGGATTCAAGATTTTTTTAAAAGCAACTTTATGCCATCTCCATTATTCTGAGAATAAAGGAAATCATCCTGATGGAGGAATTATGAATAAAAGTGCTATTTTTCACCGCAATGATTTAAACAATATCTATGCCTTAGACAAAGACACCTTAAGAATTATCTTAAGAACAGGAAAAGATATAAAAAGAGCTACCCTTTTTGCCAATGATCCTTATATAAACGGTATATCATCCAATGCGCCATGGTATGGAAAAGCTTATGAAATGAAAGTGCTTTATGAACTTTCTGACAATTATCTTTTCTATGCAGATATCAATCCTGACTATAAAAGACTTCAGTACTACTTTGAAATATCTGATGACAACCAGAGTGTGATTTATCTTGAAGATGGCTGTCATGAAAAGGATTTTATTACTGACAGATTCATCAAGCATTATTTTAAGTATGGCTTTATCAATGAAGCTGACATTATGACTGTGCCTGCAGCTGCCAAAGAAACACTCTGGTATCAGATCTTCCCTGACAGATTTGCCAAAAAAGACTGCGATAGTTCACAAGAGTGGATTGAAGGCTATTATGATAATTCCATGAAATCATTTAATGGAAATTTAAAAGGTATTACAGACAAACTTTCATATATTTGCGATTTAGGAATTAACGGCATCTATTTAAATCCGGTATTTATGTCTAAATCAAACCATAAGTACGATGTTGATGACTATAAAAAGGTCTCTGAAGATTTTGGCAACAGCGAGGATTTAAAGGAACTTGTAAACAAGGCACACAGCCTTGGCATCAAAGTTATGTTTGATGCAGTTTTCAATCATTCCGGACTTGGCTTTTTTGCCTGGCAGGATGTAATGAAAAACGGCACGAAATCACCTTATTATGACTGGTACTTTATTAACGGCGATGTTAATGATGAGAACTTCTTTAAAGATCACAACACCCGTGATAGCCGTTATTACTCTTTTGCATATGTTCACAATATGCCTAAGCTTAATACCAGCAAAAAGGAAGTTCAGGAATATTTTATTGACATCTTAAAATACTGGATTGATGAATTTAACATCGATGCCATACGCTTTGATGTTGGAAATGAAATTTCACATGAATTCATAAAAAGAATAAGATCTGAACTTAAAGGGCATAAAGAAGATCTGTTCTTATTAGGAGAGATCTGGATGGATTCAGGTTCATATTTAAGAGGTGATGAATACGACAGTGTAATGAACTATCCTTTAAATCAGAAACTTATAACATTCTTTGAAGATGAAAAGCAGACTGCAGATGACTTTATGTACGGCGTAAATTACTGTTTGTCCCTATATCAGAAGCAGTGCAATGAGGTAATGTTCAATCTTTTATCAAGCCATGATGTAAATAGAATAACCACCCGCATAAAATCAAAGCAGAAAGCTCTTGAGCTTTATGCCATTCTTTTAACGATGCCGGGAGCTCCATGCGTTTATTATGGAGATGAACTGCTGCTTGATGCCCCTTCAAGAGGTACTATGCCATGGAATGAACTGTTAAATAATAAAGAAATGACTGACAGCCTTTATCTTATGAAAAAGCTTATGGAAATAAGATCTTCATATAAAGAACTCTCAAATGAAAAAGTAAGTTTTATAAAAAGTAATAAAAGGTTGTTACACTACTTGCGTCCTCTTTTAAATGGAACTTTAGAAGTTTTTGTCAATGAAGATAAAAATGACGAACTTATAGTTACACAAATGGAAAATCGGATCCTCTTTGAAAGCAGATATGAAAACGGAATTTTAAAGAGCGGTGGAATTTTAATCATCTTAAAGAATTAATCCTGGAGTCGACAAATGGAAACCATTACAGTAAACAATAAGTCTTTTAACATTGTTAAACTACTTGGCAAAGGAAAAGGCGGTTACTCCTATCTTGCAGATGATGGCTGCAGACAGTATGTTGTTAAAAAAATCCATCATGAACCATGTGACTACTACACCTTTGGCAACAAGATAGAAGCCGAGCTTAATGATTACAGACGTCTTTGTGATGCCGGCATCAGAATACCTCACATGATAGATATTGACACCGAAAATGAAACTATCTTAAAAGAATATATTGAAGGTGACACCATCTATCAGATGGTAAAAGACGATAAGGATGTGTCAAATCTAATTGAGCAGGTCAAAGCAATGTGTTCCCTGCTCTACAAAAAAGGACTTAACATTGATTACTTTCCAACGAACTTTGTAGTTCAGAATAATGAGGTCTTCTATATTGACTATGAATGCAATTCATATATGGATGAGTGGAACTTTGAAAACTGGGGAATCAAATACTATTCAAAAACAGAAGAATTTTTAGAGTATATGAATAATCATAAAGATCTGTAAAAGGATCAGTGCATGGCTGCTGTATCCAGGATTGGTAACAGCAGCTTATTTAATGAAATGATAACATTAAGTACAAATAAAGGATATTTATGAAAATCGAACATATTGCTATCTATGTGAAAAATCTTGAACAGGAAAAAGAGTTTTTTGAAAAATACTTCAATGCCAGATCTGGAGCTCTTTATGAAAATAAAACCATAGGCTTTAGCTCCTATTTCTTAAGCTTTGAGGATGGTGCAAGACTTGAGCTTATGCATAACGAGCAAATGGATGATCCTCATAAGTCATATACAAGAACCGGCTTTATCCATATGGCAATATCTGTTGGTTCGCCAAAAAAGGTGGACGAAATTACTAAAGCATTAAAAGCAGATGGTTACACTGTGATATCAGGGCCTCGTACCACCGGAGATGGCTACTATGAAAGCTGCGTTCTTGATAAGGAAGAAAATCAGATAGAAATAACAGTTTAACATTCATGACTTACTGTGATATAACAGAAAGACAGGTGTTAAAAAAAGGAGTTTCTATGAAATTTAACCAGAAAGTAAGAGACTTTAATGTAGTCCTGAATGGCGAGTTCTATTTTTCATTGAATGGAGAAGATCTTGAGATGGTTGATGAAAACTCTATTCAGCAGTATGCCGATTATATCATCACAGAAGTTGAGGCCTCAGTAATTGTTGATGATGAAGGTGAACACAAGGATCTTTCAACCTGCGGCATTCTGAATATTGAAGCTCCAAAAGACTAAAAAAGATTAAAAAAAGGATAAGCTTTTGCTTATCCTTTTATCTTTAGAAAACCTCGTTCATTATTTTCGTCCATCCGGCTTCATAAAACTGCTTTACCAGAATGTTCTTTTTAAAACAAACTTCACAGTCCCGCTCTGCTCTTACGTTTGCAAAAAGTTCAGTAAACTGCGCTTTTGTCAGTGAATAACAGAAATCTCTGTCAAGAACTACATTGTTTTTCAATGAAGCCTTGTTCTTGGTAAAGTAATCAATGATTCTGTTAACCTCATCATCAATCAGTCTTTCAATGAAGTTTTCATGATCAGTACCTTCTGAAGAATTTAACAGCAGCATGTAATTATCATAATGATCATAGATATAATAATGAATATCACGAGCTCTCTGATAACCTGCCTCCTGAAGGACTGCGCCAGCTGAAAACACGGAAGCTGTTTCAAGCATTTCTCTTACTTGAGCACAATGATCAAGATAGTATTTTTCGTAAGGGGCAACCAGCACCTCAAACAAATCAAGCTTTGACTCAAAATAATTATAAAAAGCTCCGGTAGTAAGACCTGCACCTTTTGCAATATTGCGTAAAGATGCTTTCTTATAACCAAATTTTAAAAATTCAGAAATAGCTGACTTTATAATCAGATCTTTAGATGTTGACATTGCGTAGTTCATAAAGATGACCCTTATAAATCAAAAAAGGTTTCTTATTATTCTGAAGTAAATAAAAATATTATCTTTTTAAAGTTTAATATAAAAGTAACATTAATCAAATAATAGACAGAAATGTTATTCAAATACACAAAAAAAGCAGTATTCACCAATAAATCAATGAGCTACTGCCTTTTTTTAATTATACAGCACCTGATTCTATGCTGCAGCGGACAAACAGATCCTTCCATCCTGAAGTGTAAAAATGCTTGGCGCAATTCATTCTGTTAACACCAAGTTCTTTCTTCTTCTCTTCAAGTACGATTGAAAAAACAGTTTTAAACTCGGAGTAAACTATAGCTTCAAGACCTTTAATATCCAGAGTCCTGTCATCATTTGATAAACCCGCCTTCTGACATATTCTCTTGTAGGCAATCAGCTTCTTACATACAACCTTTACTAATTTGTTAAGAAAATTTGAGTGTTCTGTAAAATCAGATGAAGAAAGCAGTAAGAGGTAGTTATCGTAATGATCATAAACATAAGAAAAGAGTTCTGATGATGCAGCTCCTGTTACCTTCTCATAGGTTTCAAGAACATTATCATTTTTTGCAGAGGCAATCGCATCATCACAGGATTTTTCCACAACGTTTATAAAATGGCGCTCATAAGGATCTACAAGTTCGTTAAAAAGTTCTTCTTTAGACGAATAGTAGTTGTAGAAAGCACCGGTGGTAAGACCGGCCTTCTTTACGATTGAACGTAAAGAAGCACTTTTAAAGCCACGCTCTAAAAACTCCTTGATGCCATGCTTAATAATCAGTTCTTTTGAGGTTACTTTACGAAATTCGCTCATGGGGCACTTCTATTTTTATTATTAAATTAAATAACGATTTTCACTTAATATAAACTTATTTATACAGCAGATTGAAGGTTTTATGTATATATAAAAAAATATTGAATGTTCAATCAGTAAGAAATAACATCATAATTTATTGTTATTTATATATAATTCAATCTGATATATTATATTTATATTATACAGAAAAAATTAATATATTTGTGATAAATGGCTTATTTAACAAATTTTAATCGCAAATCAATAATTTTTGTTATTGATTACATTTATATTTATAACAATTTTCATATTTATTAATATTCAAAAAAAGAAGCTCTGCATTCTTTTTATTCGATTTAAACCTTTCATCATTGAAGTATTTTGATTTTTTAAAATATAATCTTGATAACGTTTTAACTTACAAATTATTAAGGTTTACAGAATATGGATGATTACAAAAAAATTGTTATTCTGTGTATCAAGGCAATTTCCCTTTTTATATTTACCAAATACTCCTATGCCTCAGTACCGGATTTAAATGACATACCAAGACTTATATTCCTTGGCTACGGTATGCTGTTTTTAGCATTTATAACCTATACCTTTGTCAGAGATAAAAGATATTTCCCAACTATTTTCGGAGGATCACTTACCATCCTCCCTCTCTTTTTTGCAGCTGAAATCAGGATCATGGCAGGAACCTTCTACGTAAGCTCAGAGGTTATGCTCTCAAAATACTCACATGCAATGGTTACCTACAATGTTTACCGCTATGTGCTCATCATTTTCATCGCCATAATCTTTTTAAAAGACTTCGCAAAGAAAAAAAAGCGAAATATCCTGCAATAAATCTGAGGAACTGGATTTTTAGATCCAGTTGCTCATAAATTCCTTAAATCTGTAGTTGAAAATAGTGACGTTCTATTTTTTGAGGTCACATTATGAAAAACTACAGACTTTTACTTTTACCTTTAATGATAAGCGCAGCTTTTGAGGCTAATTCTCTGGAGCTTAGCAACGTCATCGTTAAATCAGATGTTTCAATCAACCGTCAGAGCTTAAATGACAGACTTGAACCACTTTTAGGCTCACAGATTGATGTATCTTTGCTGAACAGACTTCTAAATGAGATTTCCGCTTTTTATAAGAATCAGGGTTATCTTGGAGCTCAGGCATACTTCCCTGAACAGGAAAGTTCTGACGGAATTCTTGAAGTATGCGTGGAGACAGCAAAACTCAAAGAAATTGTCATAAACGATCAATCTCAATCAAGCAAAGAATCTCTCTTCAGACTGCTTGCTAAAGCCAGATCTCTTCAGGGACGAGATATTAATTCAAAAGAACTCAACAATGCTCTGTTAAGAGTAAGAGATCTGAATGTTTATGACATCTCAGGCTACTTTTCAAAACCTGATGATTCAAACAATGAAGATGATGATCTTGTAAATCTTAATCTTGATATAAGAGCTAAGAAAAGATTCGGCTTTGAAGCCATGTATGACAATTATGGCAATTCAAATACCGGAAAAAACCGTTTTTCTGCTGTTATAAAATCACACAATACTACAAGACATGCTGACAACCTGGCCTTCCTCGCTTCAGTTTCAGATAAAGGTCAGAGCTCCTTCTTGTTAAACTATGAAATTCCTGTTTCAACACACCCTACCGTGTTTGGCACCAGGGTAAGTTACGGATTTTATGATTTAAAGGATGAATATGCCTCTCTTGGAGCAAAAGGTACAGCTTTTACCCTGAATGGCTATGTTAAAGAGCCTCTTGTAAGGGACAGTGAAACCAAGCTATCCATGACAACCGGAACCTATTTCAAATACCTTGAGGATAAGCTTAAGTCATATTCTCTTAACTTTAAAAAGCTCGATTATGGTGTTTCAGAAGAGTTTAACCTTGAAAATCAACTTGGCAGCTTTAAATTAGAACACAGCTTCGGGGTAAACCTGGGCCATATAAAGAATCAGGATAAATACGCTCTTCAAAAAGACAGAACCTTTATGATTGGTACTTTTGCAAGTACCATTGAGTACCGTTTCCTTGACAACTTATACGTAAAAAATGCACTGTCATCCCAGTTTGCAAACCAGAATCTGGACTCTTCAGATAAATTCATTCCAGGCGGTGCCTATGGAGTAGCTGCTTTTGAGAACAACACTGCATCATCTGACAGTGGCATTTTTGATGATCTCAGAGTCGGAGCCCTGTTCACTCATAAAAGTGCTCTTTTCAATGTCTATGGAGCATTTGAACAGGCTTACGCCAGAAACCGCAATCATGACAGTGAAAGCTTCTATGGCCTCTCATTAGGTGCTGAAGCAAACTGCCAGGGCTTCTTTGTGAATACTTCTTTAAATAAAGCCATAGGACACAACAGCGATTACGCAAAACACTCTGTAAAGTTACTCGTAAAGTTTGGCTACAACCTTATTTAAATTGCTCGAAAAATAATCAGGAATAATAAAATGAAATACTCTTTAACCATGCTGGCACTGATGCCTGCCTTAACTTTTGCCTCAGTAATTCCATCAGGACCTGATGTTATCTCAGGACATATCACCTTTGATGCAGGAGATAAGGTCCTTGCAATAAGCTCTACAGACAGTAAAAATGTGATTGCCTGGGACGATTTTTCAGTAGCTAAAGATGCAAGTGTCTTTTTTGACAGCAATGCCTATCTTAATATCGTTCAGTCAGATAAGGCCTCAGTTATCGATGGTGTTGTTTATGGCAGCAGGGGCAGCAGCATTTATCTATTCAATCCAAACGGTATTACCGTTGGTAAAAATGCCCAGCTTACAGGTGACAATATCATCCTCTCCACCTCAAGACTTAAAGAGGATGATGTCAATAACTTTATTGATAACGGTGAGCTTAATTTTGAAAACCGCGGCATGGGCAAAGTAAGACTGTTAGGTTACGTTAATGCTGAAAATCTGACTGTTGACGGTTCTCAGGTCATCATTGCAAAACACGAGAATATCAGAACTGATACCTCTGAAAATGACTCGGTAAAAATCCATTCTTCTGTTAAAAGAATTGATATCGGCGGAAGCAAAATGGAAGATGTGAAGGTTAAGTATAATCTTAAAGCTGAGGACGGTCTTGTTGATCATACCGGTAAAACCGTAATTGCAGACAGCAGCGATTTTCTAAAGATTAAAAACGATCCAAAAGGCAGCTACTTTATTGCCAATGACATCACCTTAAATGAGCTTACTGAGCCGGTTACAGGCAAAGTGGCTTTTCAGGGCAATATCGATGGAGCCTTTAACACCATCACCTACAATATGAATGTAAATGGCAGCGAGTATCAGAATGCAGGTCTGTTTTCACAGCTTGATTACGCTAACGTTTCAAATCTTAAAATTAAGGATGCGTCATTAAATATTGCAAATCCGGTAAATAACTCTCATATTGGTGGCCTTAGTGGATCTCTGCATTCAACTGTGCTTAAGAATGTTGAAGTGCACAATCTCAATCTGAAATTTGACAATGTCAAAGGCAATACTCTTTATACCGGAACAGTTTCTGGTGAGGCATTATCTGGATATCAGAACACCACCCTATCCAATCTTACAGGCTCCTACAGCTCTCAGACTCTTGATAGACTCTCAAGATATGACAATTATAATGCTGGCTCATTGTTTGGTATTTTAAAAGGAGCTATTAAACAGGAAGGTCTTTTAATCCTGGACGATCTGAACAATGCTGATATGGAGATTGCCAAGGTAAACAACAATGAATCTGATCTTAAAACCATCAGGGCAAGTGAGCTAAAAGACGAAGAGCTCTTACTGTCAGGTTTTATTGAGGATCATGGACACCTTTCAAACAAAGACTTCTACTGCCCTTTCTTTATTTCATCTGATATTGAAGCTCTCTACAATGAAGAAGCTCCTGAAATCTATGATTTTTCAAATACCTTTAAGGATGCTTTTTTTAATACCGCAGACTATGTGGATTTAAGCTTCAACTATCCTCAGGGACCATTCTACAGACCGGGCGTATATACTCACAACTATAAGAACAAATCTGATAAAGTACATTTCTACTTTACTGATGGCATCCAAAACGGATCTGAGCTGAGCTTTAATGTTACTGTGACAAAACCTATAGTTGAAATCCCAGATGAGCTTCCAACTGAATCTCCAGACAATATCCCATCTGAAAAACCAGATGAGAGACCTTCTGATATTCTGCAAGATATCATCACCGATATTCCACTGCCACAGGATAAACCACAGCACAACACACAGGATATTGTGCCTGATTATCACGTGCCAGATTACAGTCTGAATCAAAGACCGGAACTAAAGCCAGATCCTTTAGAGCACAATAATAGCTCTGACAGGTATGATCCTTATACAAATTATCATAATAAAGAGCAGACAGACTTTGGCTATGTACCATATATCTACATTCCTCTACCTCAGACTTCACAGATAGCTATTGATGAGGGCAGTGATTTTAAAAAGTTTGAAAAGGTAACCTACAGCAAGGATTTATCAAAGCTTACCTTTGCTACCTTGTCAAAGAAAATATCAGGTATCACAGAGCAGCTTTTAAGCAGTCTTGGAATTAGTAATTACAATGACAGCATGTATGCTCAAAGTCGTAGAAAAAAGAACAGTAAATCATCATAAAACAAAAAGTTAAATATTCGTGGCGATCACCAAAATCTTGTCTGTGCGGTGAAGCCACTATTATGTGTTTACATTATCATGGATATTGTTTTATATATTTTTTATAAAAGTGTAAAAAATTTTCACTTATTTAAAAAATGTGACATTCAATATCGTATAATAACCGCCATCTTATCAAGTTGTTTTTTTTAATGAGGTTATCATGACTGCACTTACCGGATTTGCTCTTGTAGGCGACGTTGGCGGTACCAACGCACGTTTATCATTAGTAAACTTAGCTGATGGATCTTTATCAAACACTAAGATTTATTCATCAGTAGACAATGAATCTTTAGAGAAAGTTATTGTTAAATACAGAGAAGAAACCGGTGCAAAGTTTGATTCAGCATGTATCGCTATTGCAACCATGTTAAATGGCGACTATGTAAAGATGACCAATAATCCTTGGGAATTCTCTATCTCTCAGATGAAGAAGAACTTAGGTTTACACGATCTCGTATTCATCAATGACTTCACTGCAATGTCAATGAGCGTTACCGTAATCAAGCGCGAAGATATGACCAAGATTGGCGGTACTGATATCGTTGAACACGCTCCTATGGCAGTTTATGGCGCAGGTACCGGTTTAGGTGTTGGCTACCTCGTACACATCAACAACAAGTGGATCCCACTTGCTTCTGAAGGTGGTCACGTTGATATGCCAGCCCAGAACGACCGCGAAGATGAAATCTTAAAAGAGCTTCGTAAGACCTTCGATCACGTATCAGGTGAAAGACTGTTATCAGGTCAGGGTTTAGTAAACATGTACAAGGCAATTGCTACCTTAAATGGTCACGAAGTTCGTGACGTTGAGCCTAAGGATGTAACTGCAGGCGCATTTGCTGATAATCCATGCCCAGACTGCAAAGAGACTATCGACGTATTCTGCAAGCTCATGGGTGCATTCGGCGGCAACCTTGCAGTTAACCTGTTAACCAAAGGTGGCGTTTATATCGCTGGCGGTATCGTTCCTCGTTTCCTCGAGTACTTCAAGAACTCAGAGTTCAGAAATGCATTCGAAGAAAAGGGCCGTTTCAATGCAGCCTTATCACACATTCCTGTATACGTAATTTCTCACGGTGATGCAGGTTTATTAGGTGCTGGTGCATATATCCGTCAGGAATTAGGTGCAATTCTCTAATTTAGGAACATAAATAGAAATCCCCGGTTATATTAATATACCGGGGATTTCTTTTTTCTCTTACAAAAAGAATTTAAATATCATCAATCCTCTTTAAGTAAAGATACATGGTCTGATTATCCTTTGAGTATTCATTAGCAGGAATAATCTCAAGAAAATTTTTAGGATATGACAAGGTTCACTACTTTAAGTATTAACCTGATAAAAGACATCTAAATCAAAAAACAGATGTAAATTGCAGTAATGAAAGCGGATAGAATTTTACAGGAGGAAATGTGGCGACTAAATAGTCAATTACAGGATCTTCTAAAAATTTATTAAAATAATTAACAAATTTTTATTATCCTAAAACCTGATCTATTAGTCTGCCACTTGTGTAAATATAAATCTTAATCGAGGAAGCCTCTTAAGCCCTGAGATCTGCAAGGATGACGCAGTTTTCTTAAAGCCTTAGCTTCAATCTGACGGATACGCTCACGGGTAACGCCAAACTGACGACCAACTTCTTCTAAGGTATGGTCTGATGACATACCAATACCAAAACGCATTCTTAAAACCTGAGCTTCTCTTGGAGGCATCTCATCTAATACGCCGTTGATTGCATTCTTAAGGCTCTCTGATGTAGCAGCCTCTGCAGGAACTACAATAGTGCTGTCCTCAAGGAAATCTCCTAAATGCGAATCATCATCATCACCTACTGGAGTCTCTAAAGAAATAGGCTCCTTGGCAATCTTCATGACTTTGCGGATCTTGTCCTCTGGCAGGCCCATCTTTAATGCAAGCTCTTCAGGTGTTGGCTCTCTGCCCTTCTCCTGAAGCATCTGACGTGAGATACGATTGAGCTTGTTGATAGTTTCAATCATATGCACAGGAATACGAATGGTTCTTGCCTGATCTGCAATAGAACGGGTAATAGCCTGACGGATCCACCATGTTGCATAAGTTGAGAACTTAAAGCCACGACGCCACTCAAACTTGTCAACAGCCTTCATAAGACCAATATTGCCTTCCTGAATCAAATCAAGGAACTGCAGACCACGATTGGTATACTTTTTGGCAATAGAGATAACAAGACGGAGGTTTGCCTCAACCATTTCCTTCTTGGCTTTCTTAGCCATGGCATCTCCCATCATAATACGACGAGAGAGATCTCTTAATCTAGGAATTGAGATACCAGCATCATTCTCAATTTCCTTTAAGGAATTTACGCACTTTGTAATTTCCTCTTCATAGGCCTTGAGTTTGGCTGCAAATGGCTTTTTAACCTTGGTTGCTTTTTCAAACCAGGTCATTTCAGAAACCTTGTCTGTCTCATTGTAGTATTTCTTCAATTCATCAATCTTCATACCACAACGGTTGACAGCAATTTCTCTTACTCTTCTGTCCTGACGCTTTACACGATCCATCATATCGTGCATCTTGCGTAAAAGGCTCTCTAACTGAGAAGGAACAATCTTAAAGGATTTAAACATCTCAACTAAAGTGTGAAGTTCCTTTAAGTATTTCTTGTCAGTAGTTGACTTCTGTCTTGCAACTGTAAGCTTGTCAAACTGAACTCTAAGTTCGGTAAAGCGCTTTTTGGCCTCTTCAGGATCAGGACCTGAATCGTTTGGTGACTCACCTGAATCATCTGCATCATCAAGTGCATCATCGTCGTCTTCATCAACCTTAACGTCGTCTTTCTTTGACTTCTTTGATGATTTAGGAGCAACAATTTCAACATCAATTTCATCATCGATGTCTTCCATGCGATCCATCTTGGCAAGCTCTTCTTCAGCCTTCTCATCAATTACAAAGGAGCCGTCTGAATCGTTTTCTTCACCAGGGGTTACAAAGCCGTTAATGATATCACCTAGCTTAATTTCTGACTCAGGATCGAGAGTCTTCTCGTAACGAGCAAACAGCTCTTCCATAGCCTGTGGATATTCAACCAGGCACATCTGTACTTCACTTGTGCCCTTTTCAATTCTCTGGCTGATTTCAATTTCCTGTGACTGCTGCAGTAAGGATACATTACCCATCTCACGCATATACATGCGAACAGGATCAGTAGTTCTGCCAATGTCTACAGAATTCTCAAGCTGATTGGCAACAATATCAACATCTTCATTATCTGGCTGAGAGGTACCGTTGATAAGAATATCATCAGCCTCTGGAGGGGTTTCACAAACGGTGATACCCATATCAGAGAAGGTCTGAATAAATACAGAGAGCTGATCGCCACTGATAATATCAGGTGGGATTAAGTCATTGATTTCATCGATAGTAAGGTAGCCCTGCTCTTTGCCCTTTGCAATAAGCTGCTTGAACTCTGTACTTGCTGAATTGTTTTCCATTTAAAAATAAATCCTAGGCGCTGTAGTTATAATTTTGTGGCAGATAATACATTCTGCCTGCCTTTAAACCTCAACGTATAAAGCCCAAATTCATTCAAATCGGGGCTTCAAAATATCAGTTAACGCATTAAAATATACAAAGATTATTAATCTGTATAGAATGCAAATGGGTAAGAGTGCGACTCTTGCCCATTCAATTATATAGTTATAGTTTACAAAACCACAAAAAGCAAAGAAATTGTGGTTAACTAGTCAAGTTCAACGTCATCAGGGATTGATGCATTGTGATATACGTTCTGTACATCATCAAGATCTTCTAAAGCATCAATCATTTTCATGCACTTAACAGCAGTTTCAGCATCTAAGGCAGCTTCAGTTGAAGGAACCATTGATACTTCTGCGTTTACTGGCTTGATATTCTGTGCGTTGAAAGCGTCAACTACGTCAGCAAATGCATCTGGAGTGGTATAAACGTCGATTGAACCGTCATCATTGGTAACGATATCGTCAGCACCAGCCTCTAAACCGATTTCCATTGCCTTCTCTTCATCGATGTTCATCTTGCCGTCCTCATCAGGAGCAAAGCTGATAACACCTTTCTTGGTAAACAGATAGTTTACAGAACCAGAAGTACCTAAGTTACCGCCAAACTTTGAAAATGCGTGACGAACTTCTGAAGCAGTACGGTTGTGGTTATCAGTCATGCACTCAACCATAACCGCAACACCGCCAACACCGTAGCCTTCATAGGTGATGTTCTCTAAGTCAGCACCGTCACCGCCGCCGATACCACGATCAACAGCTCTCTTAATGGTGTCACGTGTCATGTTCTGAGCTAAAGCTGCAACAACAGCTGAACGAAGACGTGGGTTTGATGACTCATCACCGCCCCCCATACGGGCAGCAGTAGTAATTTCACGAATAAGCTTGGTAAATACCTTACCGCGCTTAGCATCCTGGGCAGCTTTACGGAAGCGGATATTCGCCCATTTAGAATGTCCTGACATATTATTCTCCTGTAAGAAACGTCAAGCTTTTATTTTTCAAATTCAGTTACGGCAATTGCCAGATCATTTAAAGCATCAGCATTTGCCACGTTAGGTGCATCAGTCATTAAGCAGGCTGCTGCAGTAGTCTTAGGGAATGCGATAACATCGCGGATATTATCGGTACCAGTTAAAAGCATGGTTACACGATCAAGACCAAAAGCTAAACCAGCGTGTGGTGGAGCACCGAATGATAAAGCATCAAGCAGGAAGCCAAACTTCTCGTGAGCCTCTTCCTTTGAAATGCCTAAAACAGTGAATACAGCATTCTGCATGTTCTGATCATAGATACGAACAGAACCGCCACCTGACTCATAACCATTGATTACGAGATCATAGGCATCAGCATATACGCTCATAGGATCATTGATTAACTGCTCTGGAGTTACATCCTTAGGAGCTGTAAATGGGTGATGCATTGCAGTAAGACCAGCCTCTTCGGTCATCTCAAACATTGGGAAGTCTACAACCCATAAAGCCTTGTAGCCTTCACCAACTAAATTTGCATCCTTAGCTGTCTTAAGTCTTAATGAGCCCATTGCACCAGCAGTCTTTAAGCGCTCACCGCAGCCTACGAATACCATATCGCCGTTCTTAGCACCGGTAAGAGCAACCAGATCTAAAAGTTCTTTTTCTGTTACATGCTTGCCGATTGATGACTTTAAGCCTTCAGCCCCCTTCTCAAGCTCGTTAACCTTAATGTAGATAAGTCCAGAACCACCCATCTTCTTTACATAATCGGTGTAATCATCGATCTGACGACGGGTCAGAGCAGCTCCGCCAGGAAGAGCAAAAGCAATTACTCTGCCCTTAGGATCGTTTGCAGGCTCGGAAAGAACCTTGAACTCAGAATTCTTTACAGCTTCATCAACAAGCTTTAATTCAAAGTCGATTCTCAAATCAGGCTTATCTGAGCCGAAGCGATCCATTGCCTCTTCCCAGCTCATAACCTGAAGTTTGCCTAAATCAACATTCTTGATTTCTTTAAACAGCTTAACGATCATCTCTTCCATTACATCACGAACATCCTGTGAAGTCATAAAGGAAGTTTCAACATCGATCTGAGTAAACTCAGGCTGTCTGTCAGCTCTTAAATCCTCATCACGGAAACACTTTACGATCTGATAGTAGCGATCATATCCTGCAATCATCAGAAGCTGCTTGAATAACTGTGGTGACTGTGGAAGTGCATAAAACTTGCCGTGGTGGATTCTTGATGGAACCAGATAGTCACGTGCACCCTCAGGGGTTGCCTTGGTAAGCATAGGTGTTTCGATATCAAGGAAACCGTTCTCATCTAAGAAGTGTCTTACAAAATGAGTGATCTTGGCTCTAGTTGCAAGCATTTCAACCATCTTTGGACGACGCAGATCAAGGTATCTGTAACGAAGTCTCTGCTCTTCAGAGTTCTCCTGATTGAAATCAAGAGGAAGCACACCGGCTTTGTTAAAGATCTTAAGCTCACTTGCGTAAACTTCAATTTCACCGGTAGCCATCTTCTTGTTAATCTGATCCTGTGGACGGGCCTTAACCTTACCTTTAACCTGAACGCAGAACTCATTGCGCAGGATTGATGCCTGCTCATGTAAAGCAGCATTATCAGGTTCAAAAACAACCTGAACAATACCGGTTCTGTCTCTTAAGTCGATAAAAATCAGACCGCCTAAATCGCGTCTGCGGTTAACCCAACCGCATAAGGTCACCTCAGTGTCCTTGCTGTTGATATCAACATTTCCGCAGTAAATTGAACGCATTGACATAATTAAGCCTCTTAGTATTGGGCAGACATACAGCAGAAAAAAAGCTCCTGCTGTAAAGTAAAATTAACTGTTAGAAATTACTTCGTAATCTGACAAACCGATGTCAGAAAAATTCATTCTAAAACCCATATTATATTCTAAAGGCATTTTTTCATCAATAATATGGAAATTTTTGGATCAGAGTTTTGTCTAATTTATTATGTTTTTTTCTGATTCTTTCAAGAATTCTATATAGTTAATCTATCTTTTGAAAATCACTTTTAATTAAGTAAAAAAAACAATTTTTATATCACATTATTTGCATCAGTTTTAGACCTAAAAGTATCCTTTGTTTTATATTAGAATTAGTGACTCAACTTTTGCATTTGGATTTTAGCTCCAAATGCTGATAACAATGCGGTTTAACACTGCATTTGCTCTTTAAAATACGATTTTTGATTATCAAGA
>ONCB01000004.1 GCA_900316175.1 uncultured Succinatimonas sp. | reverse complement strand
TGAGGCTTCGTGCATATGTGTGGGTAAAACATAGAGCCTCAATATGATTATTTTTACCCTTTAAGATCTTTTACAGATCTTAGTAAGACAATATGAAACGACCTCCGCGAATGTAAATTCGTGGATTTACCGTGTAAACTGTAGATGTTTAAAAACAGAAATTGAAAAGACCATTCCAATATCTTATTTTTAAGTCACAAACTATTCTGTCTCCTAATTGTATCAAAAATATCAGAACAAAAGAACTGCAGATCTGATACAAATGTACTGAAGGTAATGTATAAACGAACATCACCTTTACTAATCAAGTATTTTAAGGGAAGCTCTACCAGAACTCATAGATTCAAGTTCAGCTTTAAATTCTGCAAGCGCATCCTTCGGTACATCAAGAGTATAACTAACCTTGTCTGTGTACTCTTCATTTAATGAAACAATGTTAAGTCTCTTGATAAGGCGTTGCGTAAGAGTAATTAAGGAATGCTCAATCTCAATGACACAGGTTGTCATTAACACCATATTTGTAGTCTTTAAGGCATCAAGATTCATCTTGACACTGTCCTGGTATGCCTTAACAAGACCACCGGTACCTAACAGAATGCCACCAAAGTATCTTGTAACCACACAGCATACTTCTCCAACATCTGCATGAAGCACAACATTGAGCATTGGCTGACCTGCAGTACCATGTGGCTCACCGTCATCAGAGCAGCCTACATATGCTGATGATCCTGGTCTGTCTGCATTAAAGGCAAAACAGTTATGCCTTGCGTCAGAAAACTCTTTTGTAATTTTATCAATAAAAGCCTTGGCCTCATCCACGCCGTGAGTACGCGCAGTTGAAGTGATAAATCTGCTCTTTTTAACAGTAAATTCAGTACGGTGAATTTCACCTTTTTTTAGATCGGGAATTAAATAGGTATCTGAGGCCATAGAATTATTCAATAATTAAAAACTTCACCTATTATACAGTAACTTTGCGTTTTTCGCTTTTTCCTTAAATTACAAATCTAAAAGAGTTTATGCTATAGTTAGCATAAACTAACTTTATTGAGATACTACCATGGATTTTAACGAGCTTTTTAAACTTACCGCCCTGTCTACCGGATTCACCTTTTTGTGTACAGCTTTAGGTGCAGCTGTGGTATTTGTGCTTTTAAAGCAGAAAAGCAGGATCTACACTCAGCTTTCATTAGGATTCTCTGCAGGAATTATGCTTGCAGCCGCTATCTTCAGTCTGCTCGTTCCTGCAATTGAAGCATCAAACTTTGAAGGTGGTTTAAGACTTCTTCCTGTTGCAGGAGGATTTGTTCTTGGTATTGCCTTCCTGATAGCAATTGATAAATCTCTGCCACATTTGCATGTACTTTCACATGATCCAGAAGGACCAAAATCAGGCTTTTCAAAGCATACTCTGATGTTTATTGCTATCACAATTCACAATATTCCTGAAGGAATGGCTATTGGCGTATCAGCTGCAGCAAGTGAAGCATCAACCTCTCTGTTGACTGCAACCACAATTCTTGCATTAGGTATCGGTATACAGAATATTCCAGAAGGTGCAGCCGTATCCATGCCTTACTTTGCCGACGGCATGAAAAGATTTAAAGCATTTTTACTGGGAGCTCTTTCAGGACTTGTAGAGCCTTTATCGGCTATAGTGGTGGTGTTTATGGCAGAGACACTGGCCCCAATGCTGTCCTGGTTTTTATCCTTTGCAGCAGGAGCCATGCTATATGTCGTCATTGAAGAGTTAATTCCGCAGTCTCACAATATGGACAACTCAGATAAAGGAACCATCGCAGTGCTTACAGGTTTCCTTTTAATGATGTGTCTTGATGTGAGCCTTGGTTAATTAGATTACCTTACCAATATAGGCGTTGGCGGCAAACTTTAATGCAGTCATCAGGCCATCGCCTAATGTCTCTAAAACAGAGAAATCACTCTCTTCTGCCTGATTGCCTTCTAATACCTGCCACTCCTGTGGATCATACTTCTGATTCAATACTGAGAAGCGATCTTCTAAAGTCTGTCTTGGTGTTACAGAAGAACCTGTACCTAATTCTGACTGTAAAACTTCAGCAAAACTCTGATCATCGCGTGGTGTTAAAGCACCGCCTGATGGTGCAAGAAAACCATTGCCGCCACCAGAGACTGGAGAGATGGCAAAAATTTCCTCTTGATTGATATTCTGTACAGACATCTCATCCATCATTGAATTCATTGACATGCCGAATTCAGCTGCTGATGCACCGCCTGTAGAGCTTGGATCTGTAAGGCTTCTGAGCATGGAGCTGTTAACAAAGCCTACAGTATTATTTGAAAATGATGACATATATACCTCCAAAGTAACGGCAATTCTTGCCGTCTACTTATTTGCTATATATGTCAATGCACAATGTGTGCCAGAATGAATTAAGATGTGATTAGTTCTGGATCTGATATTTCTGATTCTGAAGACGTACAAATACAACCTCTTCGTAGCCAGGCTCTCTTTCCTTTGGGTTCTCATCTACGAACATGTACTGGCTCTTAACCCATACCTTCTTGGTCTCACCCTTGTGATTTACGTTCTTCTGGCAGTCGTTGTAGATATAAACGTTGTGAATATCGTTAATACCCTTAAGAATGATTGGAGCCTCTTCACCAGAAGCAAATACATACCAGCCCTGAGTGATCCATTTGGTCTTGTCTGCACGGGCATTGATAGCCAGTGAACAGTCCTCGGTAGTATCATTTCTAACATCGATCATAACATCTGCATAAGCAGAAGTTGCAGCAAGCGAACCTAATAATAAACCAGCGAATAAACCTTTCATGTAAATCTCCTTATAAACTTCAGATATTTTACAAAAAAAAGGCAGAAAACAATAAATATAATTTAAATACTTTGACAAAGTAGAAAAAAAAATAAAAATGCCTGGCAAAATTACTCTTGCCAGGCAGAAGATCTATGGATTTAGAATTCTTACCAGCCTGTAGCCTGTCTTACACCATCAGCAATATCTGCTGCAGTTTCAACTACAGTTACACCGGCATCACGCAGAGCCTGCTTTTTAGCATCAGCTGTTGCATTGCCGCCAGAAATAATAGCTCCGGCATGACCCATTCTCTGACCTTTAGGTGCAGACGCACCGGCAATATAGGAAATTACAGGCTTTGTCATGTGCTCTTTAATGAATAAGGCTGCGTCCTGCTCTGCAGTACCACCAATCTCACCTACTAAAACCACAGCTTCAGTCTCTGGATCAGCTTCAAAGAGTTTTAACATATCAACAAAGTTTGAACCCTGAACAGGATCACCTCCGATACCAACACAGGTTGACTGACCAAAACCAGCTTCAGTAGTCTCCTTCACAGCTTCATAGGTTAAAGTTCCAGAACGGGATACAATGCCAACCTTGCCTTTTTTGAAGATTGACTGAGGCATAATACCAATCTTGCAGCCCTCTGGTGTTAATAAACCTGGGCAGTTAGGTCCAATTAAAACTGAATTTGAAGTCTTAAGCTTGGCTTTTACCTTTAACATATCAAGAACAGGGATACCCTCAGTGATACATACGATAAGCTCAAGCTTTGCATCAATAGCTTCTAAAATTGAGTCTGCAGCAAATGGGGGTGGAACCATAACCATTGAAACAGTTGCACCTGTTGCAGCTACAGCATCTTTAACTGTATTAAATACAGGTACTCCAAGATGGGTCTGACCACCTTTGCCAGGTGTTACACCTGCAACCAGTTTGGTGCCGTATTCAAGCATCTGAGCGCAGTGCTGTGTACCCTGTGAACCAGTAATACCCTGACAGAGAACTTTGGTGTTTTCGTTAATTAAAATACTCATTTTTTATCTTTAATCCTTATTTTGCTGCTGCCTGTACTGCCAGTGTTGCGGCCTGTCTTAAATCACGTGCTGAAACGATGTTAAGCTCACACTCATTTAAGATCTTCTCGCCAACTTCTGCCTGGTTGCCTTCTAATCTTACAACTACAGGCACCTTGGTATTAATCTGCTCTACAGCACCCTTAATACCTTCAGCAATCATATCGCAGCGTACGATACCACCAAAAATATTTACCATAATGCACTTAACGTTTGGATCTTCTAAAATCACCTTAAAAGCTTCCATAACGCGTTCTTTGGTTGCAGTACCACCAACATCAAGGAAGTTTGCAGGCTCTCCGCCTAAATTCTTGATGATATCCATGGTACCCATGGCAAGACCAGCACCGTTAACCATACAGCCGATATTACCGCGCAGAGGAACATAACTGAAACCAGAAGCAACAGCTGTTGCAATACGAGGATCTTCCTGTGATGGATCATCAAGCTCAGCAAGCTCTGGATGTCTGTATGCAGCGTATGCATCAGTGTTGATCTTGGCATCACAGCATAAGAGTTCACCGCTTCTGGTTACAACCAGAGGGTTGATTTCAACTAAAGATAAGTCCTTCTCAATGAACATTCTGCAGACGCCTGAGAAGATCTTTGCAAACTGATTTACCTGCTTGCCCTCTAAACCTAACTTATATGCAATCTCTCTGCCCTGGAATGGCTGAGGACCTGTAAGTGGATCAATTGTTGCTTTGATAATCTTTTCTGGATTGGTTTTTGCCAGTTCTTCAATTGACATGCCGCCACTTGATGAAGCAATCACGGTTAGAGCTGCATTTGCTCTGTCGATAGTTGCTGACAGATAAAGCTCACGGTTAATCTCAGTTGCATTCTCAATCAGAATACGGTTAACTGGTTTTCCTTCAGGACCTGACTGTGTGGTAACAAGTCTTTTTCCCAGCCACTTTGCTGCAAAGGCTTCAGCCTGAGCTGGTGTTTCAACTAAAGCAACACCACCTGCTTTGCCTCTTGCGCCAGAGTGAACCTGACATTTAACGATAAATGGACCTGGGGATAATTCGTATGCTGCCTTACCAATGCCGGTAGCCTTGGTGCTTACATAGAATGGAGCAACTGGCAGACCATACTGCTTAAAAATCTCTTTTGCCTGGTATTCGTGAATATTCATAGTTATTTCCTTTTTTTAGTATGACTATTAAAAAACAAAAAACCCCATCGGTAAAGACGGGGTTCCATAATTGATCATACCCTAAAAAAGGGGGTAAACGAGCTAATCTTCAGAGTTAACTTCTTGATTTACACGGTTAATTACTGACTCATTATAGGTAATATCTGATAACTCGCGTGCACTAGAACGGAGCATACTTTCTGTATTCTTCATCTTATTTTGCACAATAAAGGTGCGTGCCTGCTGGTTATCAGCGGTTAAATCTTCACTTTCATCAACAGTTTCGCTCTTTAATACAGCTAAGGTTAATACCTTGTCGTTTCTTGCGATAACTGATGCATTCTTCTGATTTGGAATAGCAAAAACAGAGAAAACAAGGCGTGAAGACAAGCCCTCTTTTGGCTCAAGCTTGCTTACAACAACATCCTTTGAAAGAGATACTGAATCATCAAGGGTAACTTCTTTGCCTTCCTTAATTTTATTGGCAATACCCTTTAAAATTTCGCGGGCACTCTTACGAACCTTGTCGAACTTTGCAGTTTCAAAAGCCTTATCCTTAACAGCATCAAACTCTAAGGTCTTAGCTTCAGTATACTCAGTTACATTTAAAACAATGCATGAATCAGTTCCTAATGAAATTACATTAGAGTTCTGATTTGAAGTTCTGTTCTCCTCGTTGAATGCTGCCTTTAAAACATCTTCGTTGTTTAATGGCCATACAAGTGAGCTGTCGCCGATTGAAACAGGGCCAGAGCTTAATACAGCAGCACCTACAGCCTCTGCTGCTGGATCTAAAGAATCTGGCTGCTCATATGAAATGTCAGTTAACTTTGCAGACTTTTCATTAAATATCTCTAAAGCCTTCTCATCAACATACTTTTTGGCAACTTCATCTTTAATGTCAGCAAATGGTGGAACATAAGCTTCGATAATTGCATCAAGTCTTAAAATGTGAGCACCAAACTCATCTACAACTACATTTGAGTAAGAACCTGCGGTAGTCATATCAAACAGAGCAATATCAAGCTCTTTTGATAATGATCCTTTTTCAAGCTCACCTAAATCACCATGAGACTTGCCAAAATCAGGATCATCTGAGTATTCAGCACCAACAGTTTCAAAGCTCTGACCGCCTTTTAATGCTGCAAGAGCATCCTTTGCCTTCTGCTCAAAATTCTCTACGTCTTTCTTAATCAGAATCTGAGATGCTTTACGTTTTGAAGGTACTTCAAACTCGTTCTGATTCATGTTGTAGAAGTTTTCCAGAGCAGCATCATCGTAGCTTACATCCTTCTTTAAAGCATCTACAGATAAAACCACGTAGTTAAACTGTACCTTTGCAGGATCTTTGAACAGATCCTGATGGGTCTCATAGAATGCCTTTGCTTCATCCTCAGTTACAGAGGTGTTTTTCAGAAGGTGATCATTATTGATGCTGTAAAGATCAACTGTTCTCTTTTTGGCAAGCAGTTTTGCAAGATTTTCAACTTCTGATGGGAAGGTAACCAGGCTAACTTCAGCAATCGGATCAATTACAGTCTGAGCTGCAAGCTGTGTACGCAGCTGCTCAGCATAGTAATCAGGGCTTGACCCCCAGTTTCTTACGGTAGCAAGGAAAAGCTCGTTATTAAACTTGCCGTCCTTCTTGAAAGAATCATTCTTTCTGATGTTGTCCTTTACCTGCTCGTCACCAATACGTACGCCTTCTTCATGGATTACAGAGTTTAAGGCAACATTGTCGATAATGTCATTTAAAACTCTCATTCTCATGGCCTGAACGAACTTTGGATCTTCAAGCATATTATTGATATTGGCACCATAGTACATCTGCATGTAACGAACCTGATTCTGGTATTCGCCACGCCACTGCTCTTCGGTGATCTTTGCCTCGCCTACTTTTGCAGGACTGGTATCAAGACGAGGAATGAGATAATTACCCACGCCTGCAAATACGAAGGAAAGGATAATTACCCAGAAGATTAACTTAAAGACCTTGCTTTGCGCACCGTCGCGCAGTTTGTCTGTTAACATTTTTTTATTATCTCCGAGCCTAAAGCTGCATCATAAAATATATAACCGTAAATTCTACCAAAAATCTGATATAAATTGAAATTACAGAGGTTCTATAATCGGAAAAAGTTCAAAAAAAATGAAGTGGAAACGTAAATTGTCATCTTAAAACAAAAAGCCCCGGATTTTAACCGAGGCTCTTATTGAAATATTCTTAAAATTATTTATTTACTAATTCCTTTAAGGTCTTGCCAGCCTTGAATGCTGGAACCTTGGCAGCTGGGATTTCCAGCTTCTCTTTGGTTAAAGGATTTAAACCGGTACGAGCAGCACGCTCACGAACCAGGAAAGTACCGAAATTAACTAAGCTTATCTGATCACCTGAAGCTAAAGTTTCTTTTACGGTCTCTACAAATGCATTTAATGCCCTGGCGGTGTCAGCCTTGCTGATGCCAGCTTTTGCAGCCATGCTGTCAATAAGTTCACTTTTATTCACAATGTACTCCACTTTGTTGCTATAAAAACAAATTTTTTTTATTATTGCCCCAACAGGCAATTTAATTATGCTGTATTTAAAAGGCTTTGTATTTGCAAAATAATGAAATATTGATCTATCTCCTATTATTTTTGTATATATGTGCGCCATAGCGCTTTACAAGGGAGTTTTAGTACAATTTCAAGGTCAGAAAAAGCAGTTTTGAGAAATAAAAAGTGCCTGTAAAAATTTAGTACAGGCACTTTATAACTGATTATGATTATTTCTTCTCGTGAGCAAAGATATAATCAAGTATAGGAGGTAAAAGTTCGTCTTCGATTCTTGCTATCTTCTGACGCAATACATAAGCATTGTCATCATGGAGATATTCAAGTGCATCGACCTTGTCCCAGAGCATTGGCAATGAGTTCTCAACGCTAACAGAAAGAGGCTTTAGCACCTTTAAAAAAGCTTCAGGATTAACTACTTTATCTGAGTTTATCTCAGGAGCAATCTTCTCGATAACCTTAATTAAATCGTCAACACCCTTAAGCAGTGTCTTAACTTCATCCTCTACAGGATCTTTTTTGTTCTTCGCAAGTGACTCGTCATCATCGAACTTGATGATAGCCTCATCAACTGCATCGATATTCTCTGCCATATCCTACCTTACTGAATAATATTAACTGTATCTTCGGTGTTCTTCTTTGACTTTGACTGAGACTTTCTTTCTTTAGCCTTCCATGAAGTAGTTGGCTTGAAGAAGTAAGGATCATTCTCCAAAGCAGTCTTTAAAACTTCCTCAATTCTTGAGACAGGCTTAATAGTCATAGTCTCCTGAACAATATGTGGAATATCCCAGAGATCTTTTTCGTTATCCTTTGGAATCATCACAGTCTTGATTCCACCTCTCATGGCAGCCAGAAGTTTTTCCTTTAAACCGCCAATTGGAAGAACATCGCCTCTTAAGGTAATCTCACCTGTCATTGCAACATCTGCCTTGACTGGATTTCCTGTTAAAGCAGAAACAACTGCGGTTACCATACCGACACCAGCTGATGGACCATCCTTAGGTACAGCACCTTCTGGTACGTGAACGTGCAGATCAGAGGTCTCAAAGAAATCAGGAGATAACTTCAAATCCTTTGATAGGGTTCGTACTACAGTAATTGCAGTAGTAATAGACTCCTTCATTACCTCACCTAATTTGCCAGTAAGAATATGCTTGCCCTTACCATCATTTGCAACAGCCTCAAGCTGCAGAATATCGCCACCAAGACTTGACCAGGACAGGCCGTTTACGATGCCAACCTTGTTCTCCTTGAGCTTTGATGTGAAATCATAACGCTCAGGACCTAACATCTGTTTTACAGACTCAATGTCAATAGCTGTAGTCTTGATCTTCTTCTTGCTCTTGCCGCTCTTTAACATGTTCTCCTTGATGGTCTTGCGGATTAACTGAGCCATAATGCGCTCAAGCTCACGCACACCGGATTCATGAGTATAGAAACGGATAATAAAGAGCAGAGTCTCGTCGTCAATGGTAATTTCACTTTCTTCAACATTGGCAAGGCGCAGCTGCTTTGGCAGCAGGTGTTCCTTTACAATATGGAATTTCTCGTCTTCTGTGTAGGATGAAAGATCAATAACTTCCATACGATCTAACAGAGGACCTGGGATATTGTATGAGTTTGCGGTAGTTACAAACATTACGTTTGATAAATCAAACTCAAGCTCTACATAGTTATCCTCAAAGGTTGAGTTCTGCTCAGGATCTAAAACCTCAAGAAGTGCAGATGACGGATCACCGTGATTTGAAGAGACCACCTTGTCAATTTCGTCAAGAAGGAACAGTGGATTATTTACACCAACCTTAGACATATTAGAGATAATTCGGCCTGGCAGAGCACCAACATAAGTACGTCTGTGACCGCGGATCTCAGCTTCGTCGTTTAAACCACCCAGTGCAACACGAACAAACTTTCTACCGGTTGCGTTGGCAATTGACTGTCCTAAGGAAGTCTTACCAATACCAGGAGGACCCATCAGACAGATAATAGGTCCGTGAAGCTTGTCTGCTCTTGCCTGAACTGCAAGATACTCTAAAATTCTGTCTTTAACCTTTTCAAGACCGTAATGATCCTTGTCTAAAATTTCCTTGGCTACAGAAAGATCAGTGTTGATTACAGAACTTACCTGCCATGGCAGATTTAATAAAGACTCAATGTAGTTTCTGACAACAGAATACTCAGATGAGTTGATTGACATGGAATTAAGTTTCTTAATTTCACGTGCAATTCTCTTATGTACGTATTCAGGTGCCTTTAAATTCTTGTTACGCTCAGTTAAAGCATCAATATCCTCATCTTCAGTTGAGATTACACCAAGTTCCTTCTTGATGGACTTTAACTGCTCAGATAAGAAATATTCCTTCTGATTCTTCTCCATTGAACGCTTGGCCTGATCAAGAATTCTGTTCTCGATTTCAGACTTGTAGGAGTAGCCATTGAGACTTGAAATCAGAATTCGACCTCTTTCAGCAGGATTTAAAGTTGAAAGAAGCATCAGCTTGGTCTGAACATCAAGCTTTAAGATCTGAGTTAGCATATCTGTCATCACAGACAGAGATTCTTCTTCTAAAACAGAAGTGATAAGGTGCTTAGGAACAGAATCCTCAATTAAGGCTCTGATGGTCTTGTCTGAGCTTTCAATTGCATACTGAAGACATGACTTTAACACACCTTTGATATCCAGAAGTTCATTTTCAGGAACCAAAGGCTCTTCTAAAACTGCGATTTTGGCTTCACGATAGTCCTTATCAGTATCAAAAATCTCTATCAGTTTGATTCTTGAAAAACCAGAAATCAGGCACTGCATGGTAGATTCATCGCGTTTACTCATGCTTAAAAGCTTGCAGAGAACACCGGTTCTGTGCAGATCTTTAAAATCAGGAGTTTCATCTGCCTCATTTAGCTGGCAGAACACCGCAACATTATGATCTTCATCTTCCTGAGCTTTAGAGAAAGCTGCAATTGAAGAAGTTCGGGCTGCAGTAATCTGAAGCTTTGAATGAGGAGTAATGGTTAAAGCTCTTAAAGTAATAAGAGGCAGTGTCATTTCTCCTGACAGTGTCTCTGGCTTCACGCCCGAAGCCTTTGTAGTTTTACGTTCAGTCATAATTTTCCGTTAACAAAAAATATTCTTTCTTATATATGCGCCCAGCAAATAATTTTTTCAAGAGCTTTTAAAAAATAATGCTATAAAGTCAAAAAAACCAGTTGCCAACTTATCATCAGCAACTGGTTTTATACTATTGCTCTGAAGATTTATGAACCAGAGGCAATTTCAAAATCGTTCTTCTTGATGACGATTGGTTCTTCGTGGTTTTCAACTGTATTCTTGTCTACAACCACCTTTTCAACATTGTCAACTGATGGAATGTCAAACATGGTATTGAGAAGCAGTCCTTCAACAACTGATCTTAAACCGCGGGCACCGGTATGGCGCTTGATTGCGGTTTCAGCAATTGAATTTAAAGCCTCTTCTGTAAATTCAAGTTTTACATTCTCAAAATTAAACATCGCCTCAAACTGTCTTAAAATTGCATTCTTTGGCTCTCTTAAGACTCTGATGAGTTCATCACGGCCTAATTCAGATAAAGCAGTGATAACTGGCAGACGACCTACAAATTCAGGGATAATACCGAATTTTACTAAATCATCAGGCTCAACCTTTTTGTATTTGTCAGAAAGAGACATCTTCTCTTTTTCACCAAATACTTCTGCGCCAAAGCCGATACCAGCCTTCTTTGAAACACGCTTTTCAACAATCTTATCAAGACCATCAAAAGCACCGCCACAGATAAACAGGATCTGAGAAGTATCTACTTCGATATTCTTCTCCTGAGGATGCTTTCTGCCTCCATTTGGTGGAACTGAAGCTACTGTACCTTCAACAAGCTTTAATAAAGCCTGCTGAACACCTTCACCTGAAACATCGCGAGTAATTGAAGGATTTTCACTCTTACGGGCAATCTTATCGATCTCATCGATGTAAATAATACCCTTCTGTGCCTTCTGAACGTCAAATTCGCAGTTCTGAAGCAGACGCACAATGACATTTTCAACGTCATCACCAACGTAACCGGCCTCAGTTAAGGTGGTTGCATCAGCCATTGCAAAAGGAACATTTAAAAATCTTGCAAGAGTCTGAACTAACAGAGTCTTACCTGAGCCTGTAGGACCTACAAGCAGAATATTTGATTTACCAAGCTCAACATCATTTGAATTCTTGCCTGAATGACGGAGACGCTGATAATGATTATAAACAGCAACAGACAACACCTTCTTGGCATCTTCCTGACCGATTACATAATCATCAAGGTGCTTGGCAATTTCATGTGGGGTTGGAATATTGTCTAAATCGATACCACCAGGAGTTTCTGACTGGTGTTTCTGTTCTAACATCTGATAGCACTGTGTAATACAGTCAGAACAGATGCAGATTCCATCTCTTGCCTTAATCAGAGTTCGGTTTTCTGAACTTCCCTTACCGCAGAAAAGACAAGTACTCTTTGAATTCTTATTATTCATTCAGCTAGTCCTTTGACTCTGCATTTATCTCGGCACGGTTTGTAATTACTTTGTCAATTAAACCGAATTCCAGAGCTTCCTGTGCTGAAAGGAAGTTATCTCTTTCTGTAGCTTCTACTACTTCATCTAAGCTCTTGCCGGTGTTTTTGGCAATAATGCCGTTTAATGTGTCTTTTACTCTCTGAGTCTGACGGGCATGGATCATAATATCGGTAGCCTGACCCTGGAAGCCACCTAATGGCTGATGGATCATAATGCTTGAATTTGGCAGAGCAAATCTCTTACCCTTGGCACCGCCTGATAACAGGAATGAACCCATTGATGCAGCCTGACCCAAGCAGAGAGTGCATACATCTGGTTTGATGTACTGCATGGTGTCGTAAATAGCTAAACCAGCTGTAACTACGCCACCTGGAGAATTGATGTACAGATAGATATCCTTGTCTGGATCATCTGATTCTAAGAAAAGGAGCTGAGCTACAATCAAATCTGCCATGTGATCTTCAACCTGACCGGTTAGGAAGATTACACGGTCCTTTAGCATACGGGAGTAAATATCGTATGATCTTTCACCGCGTGAAGTCTGTTCTACAACAACAGGAACCAGTGAAGATGTCAGAATATGATTTTTAATGTCGTTCATTAGTAGCAAAGCTCCTTAGATATTAGTGATTAACGACGACCTACTAACTCTTCAAATGACTTAGTCTCTTCGCCGTCTGCTGCCTTAGCCATAACCTTAGCAACAACTTCAGCTTCGATAGCAGCGTTCTTTACGTTCTCGAAATCCTTCTTATCTTTCTTGATCTGCTCGATAACTTCTGCAGGATCTTCGTAAGCGCCAGCGATCTGATTTAACAGATCGTTAACAAACTCCTCTGAAGGCTCCTGTAACTTGAGTTCTTCAACAATCTTACGAACGATAACGCCAAGACGTGCATCCTTCTGAGCCTCAGCATTGAACATCTCATCCTTCTTGAATGAATTAGGTAACTTCTTCATGCCGTACATACGCATCTTGTTTTCGAAGTTAGCTGCTAAACGGTCGATCTCAGCTGAAACGTAAGCCTGTGGAACAGCGAACTCGCCATACTGAGCTGCTAAAGCGTCGAATAAAGCGGTACGGTTCTGAACATAAACTGCGCGCTTTAATTCACGCTCCATGTTCTTGCGCAAGTCAGCCTTGAAAGTATCTACTGAGCCGTCATTTACGCCATAAATCTTTACGAAGTCAGCGTTAACTTCTGGTAAAACCAGCTCTGATACTGAGTTAACAGTGATGTCAAACTCTGCATCCTTACCCTTTAAGTTCTCAGCATGGTAATCCTCTGGGAACTTAACCTGGATGGTGAACTTTTCGCCAGCCTTGTGACCAACGATCTGCTCTGTGAAACCTGGGATCATCTGAGTCTCGCCAACGGTTAATGAGAAGTTCTCAGCCTTTCCGCCTTCGAACTCTACACCACCTTCACGACCTAAGAAGTCGATTGAAGCGCGGGTACCTTCTGCAACAGCTAAATCATCCTTAACTGCCCACTTGCCCTGCTGCTTGCGTAAGTTTTCGATCATCTTCTCGATGTCTGCATCAGTGATCTCTGACTTAACAGTCTTGAGCTTTAACTCTTCAAATGGCTTTAACTCAATCTCTGGTTTTACTTCAACAGTAGCTTCGTAGATAAAATCTTCTTCAGCCTTAAAGTTAGCCTGCTTAACAGTAATTGCTGGATAGCCAACAACTTCTAACTTTGACTCATCAATAGCTGCACCTAAAGTGGAGCCAACTAATGCATCATAAGCATCTGACCAAATATTTGAACCAAAATACTGCTCAATGAGCTTTGCTGGAATGTGGCCCTTACGGAAACCATCAACTTTAGCGGTCTTTGCGCACTTGCGGAAGCTGTTATCGTAAGCAGCCTTAACATCTGCTGCTGGAACAGTAACGGTTAAAACGCTCTGTACGCCTTCTTTCTTTTCGGTTGAAACCTGCATCGTTTACCTCTGTATATTAGATTGCAGTAATAATTAAAATAAAATACGCATCGGATATACCACAATCTGTGCCGTGCGTCTTTACAAACTTCGCTATTATACAAGGGTAAAGCCATCTTATCAATGTGCAATATATACCAAAAATTTGAAGCGACTCATTATTTTTGCGTTGTCATCAGTATTTTTGACCTTTATTCATATGATACACAGATATAATTCCACAATCAGATACATATTTAATATTTGCACAGTTTTTTTCAGACAAGATCCTTTTTTGAAAAGATAATTCTTTGAATTCTATTCTGAAAGTATAAAATATCAGCATATTTAACTAGAGGTGCCATAAAAATGCAGACAGAACTAGGAATTATTGAGGGTTTTTACGGAAAACTGTATACAAAAGAACAGAGAGAATCACTCTGCTCATTTATCAGTAAAAACGGTTACAGCTACTATATTTATGCACCTAAAAATGACAAATCCTTAAGAAGCTGCTGGGATGCTCCATTTTCCAAGCAGCAATTATCTGATTTAAAAAATCTTTGTGACTACTGCCATAATCTGGGACTGAAGTTTGGTGTGGGGATCTCACCTTTAAAACTTACAGAAAACTATGAAAACAAGCTCCCTTTATTCCTAAATAAGATTGATAGCCTTGTTAACGAAGTACAGGTTGATATCATTGCAGTCCTTTTTGACGACATTAAACTTTATACAAGTTCAGAAGGAATGAAGCAGAACCTGATAGTAAAAACAGTATTTAACAGGTTTAATGTAAACGGAAATAATAAACTAAGAATTATCTTCTGTCCTACCTACTATAGTTTTGATCCTATATTGGAAAAACTTTTTGGAGCAAGACCAGAGCATTACTTTAAAGATCTGATGGAAGGACTTGATAAGAACATTGAGGTTTTCTGGACCGGCAATAAGGTTTTATCAAAATCCATTACCAAAGAAGATATAGAAAATATCAATCAGCTGTTAGGCAGAAAGGTTACCATCTGGGATAACTATCCGGTCAACGATGGTAAAAAGATTTCAACATATATATATACAAAAGAATTTGAAAACCGCAGTGAACTTGATGGTGTTGTTCTTTCTCATGCTGTAAATCCAATGCTTGAGGCAGAACTTTCTAAAGTATCTGTTGCAACACTTCCCCTCTTATACAAAGGCTGCAGTGCCATAGAGATTAAATTAAGACAGCAAGAATGTTTAAAAGAGCTATTTAAAGACCATACAGAAGCTTTAGACAAATATCTTATGATTCTCAATGACAACGGACTTGCAGGTCTTGATGAAGCAAATTATAAAGAGCTTTACAGACTCTGCAAAGATGCAGCAGATAATAATCTGGCAATCAAAGAATTAAAGGACTTTTTAGATGGAGTCTATAAATTTGATGAGGCCTGTCTTACCTCATAAAGCTATTGTCAAAGAAAAAAGTGTTTTTGTGTGCTAATTCAACAAAAATTAAGCTACAATAAAGATTGACCTTTTTTCCCGCAGACAGGATCGCAATATGATCAAAGATGCTGAATACTACAAACAAAGAATCAAAGATCTGCCTTATGATCTCGTTAACGAAATCCGAGAAATGTATAAAGAGGCAGAGTCTCATCGTTTTATCTGTATCAGCATCAAAGAGCTTTGCGAAAAGTTAAGACTTGAATATGAAGAGTCTGCCTTTGCTGAAAACTGCCAGAAAAACTATCTGAGTATCAATTCCTATCTTGAGGCTTTAGGACTGAAGCTTATTCCATGCTCGGTTCCTGCTGATTTATCCTTCAACGATAAGATTTATATTTCTCCAAAACCAAATTTAAGTAATGATCCAGACTGCTCATATGTAAAAGATCTTGCCGCATCTAAAAGACAACCTAGTGCAAAAGATCTTTCACATATAACCAGAATGAATATCAAGCTTAGCAATTACAATGTCATGCTCAGAGTTTTTGAAGGACTCTTTGTTGTAAGTTCAAGCAAGCTCGATCCTCATCAGCGCGTAACCATCAATTCAATCATCTCTGAAATGGAACTGCCAAAAGAGGGACAGGCATATTTGAGAGCCTGCTACACATATGCATGTGAATTCAGAAACCGTCACTGCAATTACAAAAATAAAGATTACTGTTTTAAGCCATTAAATGATGAACAGCAACAAAGAGTAAGCAGATATCTTGCAATGATTGCGGCTGCATCTAACTACCGAGAGCCTTTTAATCAGGAATACCCTTTCTTAGAAGATCTTGAAAAAGAATATAAAAAGCTTGGCGTAAAGGTTCAAAAACAGACAGCTTCCTTAGATGATAAAAACGATACGTCATCAAAATCTTCAAGATATACATCCATCAACGCTCTTGAAAGACTGTTTATCGAGCTAAAGATTGTTGCATATAATTATCTTTCAGCTCAAAATCAGACAAAGAGTGAAAGCATTACAAAGGATCTTTGCAGAAATTCCCTTATCAGAAATAATCCTCTGGTTATGCATTTTTATGGAAGGATTTCAAATATTCTGCCATCAGGACTTTCAAATCTTTTGCCAAAGGAAAATGAACTGGTTTTGGAGAACTTTTCATCCACTCTTTCAGAAACAAGAGCAGTTCCTCTTCTTTATATTACAGAAAACAAACAGTTATCACTGCTCTATCCAAATATCTGTTATAAAAATTCTCAGGATCTGCTTTCAAGTTCATTTTTTGAAGAATACAAGGCTTATCTTTTAAATACGACTGTAATAAAGGATACAGGTTCAAATAACATAAAAACTGTTACTTCAACCAAGACTAATAATACAGTTCTGTTTTTCAATTTCTTTATAAGGCTTATCCTAAAAGATGCCTTTATAGAGAAAGACGAAAAACTACGAGCCACAGCAGCTCTTGATGCTGACAGCGAATATCAGTCCACTCTAAGGTCAGAACTTTTGTTCTTAAATGCCCTAAGTTTTCTTCTATATGAGCTTCCAGCAAAACTCAAAAAAGGTCAGGTCAAGCTAAGTGCCAACATTCTTATAGCTCTTTTTGTGTATCCTGAGCTGTGCGATCTTGCTCTTTATACAATATTTCTGTCAAAACAGAATAACTCTATAGAAGAGTACTACGAGCAGTGCAGGGTAATTTTTGAGCTATATGTATTTAAGGAACTCGTAAAAACAGACAGTTTTAAATACAAAACCTTCAACGATCTCAAATGTCAAAGAGCATATCTACCTGAATTTATTGCAGTTCTTGTAAGAAAAGAAATAGAAAAACATGGAATTGGCTCATTTATAAGAGCACCATTAGACAATTTATCTGATTTATTAGAAAAAAATAAGGAAAATTCCCTTTGCCGAGAAGATATCTTTGATGCGTCCTTAAAGAAAATTAATTCAGGAGTCTACAGAGATTTGCAGACTCTAACTGTTCATCCTGTATTTGCAAACCTGTTTGCACCTCTTTTAAATAAGGATGCACTATCAAAAGCAACTGGCTTTGACATTTCATTAAAGAGTGAATTTACTGATGATCTGTACAGTGCACTTTGTGAAAATTCAGAGAACATCAAGTATCTGTCATCTCTTATGCCTGACAGCAATATCACTCTAGCAAACCTTATTACTGACAATTTAACAAGGCTTGATGCTCAGCTTATCAAAAGAAGCTTAAAAGATCAGACTTTCACCAAATACAACCAGCTTTGTGATTTTCTTAAGATTGAATACAGCTATCTGGCTACTGAATGTATAGAAAATGCCCTGCCAAAACTCGGGCTTATGATCGTTCCAATAGATCAGTCCCTTCCAAAAGAAGCTAGAAGTAAGCTTTCGTATCACAGGATCATTTCTACAGGTTTAGCTGAAGACTCATTATCCAAGGAATTTATGCATAAGCTTTGTGCAGCTCAAATGGCATTCTTAATCTTCAGTTTCATCGTCCCAGTAAGTTCAGCTGATGTTCGTCTGTCAAGATATATGAATTTATCTCCAGAACAGAATGTCTTTACTTTAAAGTTTCTTTCAACTTTAAAGAATCTTATGAAAGGAGCAAAACCTTTTGATAAGAACTATTACAGAAAACTGTCTGCTGAGCAGCGCAATAACAGTAACTACAAACTGTGCATCAGATACTTAAAACAGCTTGCCATTGATGAAATTGCTTCAAATCCATTGAAGAACTATCTTGAAGAAAAATTTAATGAGCTGTTTTTAAACCTCAATATTCGTGATCATAGCGCAGTGCATGGCCACGATCGTGTACAGCAAAAAAATGTTTCTGAAAGAGCTGAAAATACAGATACAGGCAAGGAAAATATAAGACCATTATCAAGCAGCATCAAAACTTCCGAGCACAGCTTCTTTAAGGCTGCTTCTTTTGATGTAAGAGCATTAAATACTGATATTATTGCATCAAAACTCAATGAAAGCGCTCAGATTCAGGATGTTATCACCAAAATCAGAATTGATGAAGGTACTTTAGAACCAGCACAAAGCGATTTATCTGAAAATACCCTGACTGAAGATACTGCATCTGAGATTGAAAGTGGAAGCACACAAAACAGCACTTCCTATACTCTTCCATCAAAGTCTTCAGAACAGTTACTGCTTTCATTGAAAGCTCAAAGTAGTGATGTAATCGACATTAATGAATTTAAAGGCATGTGCATGAGTTTGAAGTATATGTCTATGGATGTTGCAGTTGAAGAAATCAATGACTGGAGCTACGAAACATTTGATGAACCAGTCCTTGATGTTGCATATGACGAAAATGTTATATATATAACTACTGATTTAATCGATAAAATATTTGAAAAATAAAAGATCATTGGCAATAAAACAGAAATGTTAGATTATATGCAAAATTTTAAATAAAAGTGGTAGAATGTCACTGGGTTGTCTCAAGATAACTTGAAGACATTTTTGAATCAATTTTTATTTGAGTTTTACAAATGAATCTGTCACCACTTGCTTGGCTGATAATCTATATTTCAGTAGGCTCAGTACTTGGTATCGCATTAGGCCATATCAAATACAAAGGCGTTGGTATAGGTATCGGCGGTGTGCTCTTCTCCGGCATTCTTGTTGGTCATTTTGCACACGCTTATAACGGTTTCGACCTGGCAACCGAAACCCTGGCAAAGACTCCAGCAGAAGAAATTCTCCACTTCCTTCAGGAATTCGGTCTGATGCTGTTCGTTTATGCTATCGGTATTCAGGTAGGTCCAAGCTTCTTTGCTGCCTTAAAAGGCAACGGCATTAAGCTTATATCTCTTGCTATTTCCATCATCATATTAGGTTGCTGTATAACCTTAGGCTTATACTTTGGCGGTATTGTTGGTCCTGATGCAGCAGTAGGTATGTACAGTGGTGCTATTACCAATACACCAGCTCTTTCAGCTGCAGGCATGATGGTTGGTGAACTTTCAAAGGTATTCACAGAGACTTCTCTTGATCCTGCCGTTGTTCCAAAGGCATACGCTGTAGCTTACCCATTCGGTATCGTAGCTATCTTAATCACCATGATTCTGATCCGTTCAGTATTCAAGGTAAGCATTGATGCTGCTGGCAACGAGTACTCTCAGTCAAAGTCAAAGGGTCACGACGCTCCAATCGACATCAACGTTGTTGTTGAAAACTCAGACTACTTCGGCAAAACCCTCAAAGACATCGCATGCATTGCTGAAGGCACTGTAGTTTGCTCACGTATCAAGCGTGACGGCATTCTCTCTGTTCCAACCAAGGACATGATGCTCGTCTCTGGTGACATTCTTCACTTAGTTGGTGGTGCAAAGTATGTTACCAAGACTGCAAGTGAGATTGGTACCGAGACCAAGGATGTTTTAACAACCCACGGCTCAACCCTTACCGTTCGTCATCTTGTTATTACCAAGAATAACGTAATGGGCAGAACCTTAGGCGAATTAGATTTAGAATCACATTACGGTATCGTAGTTTCACGTGTATTCCGTTCTGGTATTCAGTTTATGCCAGATCCTAACTTCCGCCTTGCAATGGGTGACGAAATCAATGTTATCGGTCAGCTTGAAAATGTTCGTAAGGCTGCAAGAGTTGTAGGTAACTCAGCAACCACTATGAACAAAGTTCCAATGCTTCCAATCTTCGTTGGTTTATTCCTGGGCATGCTTTTAGGCTCTTTAGAGCTTGCAATCCCTGGTGTTCCAGCCCCATTAAAGTTAGGTATTATTGGTGGTACTTTAGTTGTTGCAATTCTCTTAGCAAGATTTGGTGATGCATGGAGCCGTAACCATATCCACTGGAGACTGCCTCAGCCAGCTATTTCATCATTCAAAGAATTCGGTATTACCCTGTTCTTAACCATTGTTGGTATTCGTGCCGGTGCTAGCGGCTTCTGGGATACCTTAACCAATGGTGATGGTTTAGTATGGATGGCATGGGCAACCTTAATCTCAATCATTCCTCTTCTGATTGTAGGTTTCATTGGTTACAAGATTGCAAAGGTAAACTATCTGGTTCTTTGCGGTGTGCTTGCAGGTGCCTGCACAGATCCTCCAGCTCTTGCTTATGCAAATGGTCTGCACAAGGATGCAGAAGCATCATCAATCGGTTATGCTACTGTATATCCATTCGTAATGTTCTTACGAATTCTGTCTCCACAGATCATGCTTCTTATTATGTCTGCTTCATTCATCTAGTATGACAAATAACGATAATTATGCTATCCGCCCACATAAAGTGAATGTGGGCGGTATTTTTATAGCCGCACTTAAAGGTGCAATTCAGCCATTAAGCGCTGTTGTCTTTGTACCTTTATTTTTACTTTTTCCTTCACTAGGCGCCGCTCTCTACTATCACGTCTTTTCAAAACAGAATGAAAAAAGCCTTAATTTTAAGAAAGGTTTCTTTAAAAGCCTGGATATTAAAAGCGTTGTAGCCTCAGAGCTTATCTACCTTATATCCCTCTATGTGACTGTTAAAGCAGTTGTATACAAGATTCAGGAATATTTTGAAATCTATCAGGCCAAGGCCCTTGACTCAGGCGTATTACAGATAGGTACAGCAGAGCAGATTGAATACTCACAGAGTATCAAACAGATTCTATATCTTGGCGGAGCACTTATATTTTTTGTAATAGCTATAATTGTTACAAATACTATGATAAAGTGCCACCACAAAGATTATTGCACTACTGTTTCTCTGAGCATTAAAGATGCCTTTAAAGCATTAGGATTAAATATAATCGGATATACTCTGTTATTTGTAACACTGGGATTTTGTTTTTCTGTGCTCGAAGCTTACTATGCACAGTTAAAACTTATGCACCTGCAAGGATATATTCTTAAAACAGATGCCTTTGATCCGACAATTGTTTTTAACCTTTTGAGAATCTATTTTCTGCACATTGCATTTTTTTCATTAAGCCTTTTTGCATATGCATCAGTAGGTTTGAAAGAAAGAATTAGTTTCAAAAAATGATGAGCACCTTAAATAGGCTCTATTTATTGAAAATAATCTTAATTATTTAGTTTTTTCAAACTATAATATTTAAGTAAATTGTATGTGGCAGGATAAAAACTGTCGCTTATTCGTCGAAGCTTCAAAAATAATTGATGCTTTATGTCTGTACATGAGGTCTTATGAATACTCAGATAAGTTATGCCAAAGCAGGCGTTCTAAACTTTTTAGGAAATGCTCCTGCCTGGTACAAAACCGTTATTGTTGCATTCTTAATCCTAAATCCAATCGTTGCATACTTCTCAATGTTTGTAGCAGGCTGGCTTTTAGTTTTAGAATTCATTTTCACCCTTGCAATGGCACTTGACTGCTATCCTTTAGAGGCTGGTGGTCTGCTGGTTATCGAAGCATGCTTCATCGGCATGTGTGATATGCACCATGTTACTCATGAAATTGAGGCCAACTTAGAAGTTATCATGCTTCTGATGTTCATGGTTGCCGGTATTCATTTCGTTCGAGACTTCCTTCTTTTCTTTTTTACAAAGCTTCTTGTAAAAGTTAAGTCAAATGTAATGCTCGCATTCATGTTCTGCTTCATGTCAGCAGTTCTCTCTGCTTTCGCTGATGCTCTGACAGTGCTTGCAATTATCATTTCAACCTGCGTTGGTTTATACCAGCTTTATATGAACATCATTACCGACAACAACCCTAAGGCACTTGTTGGTACTGAAGACAAATTTGTTCCAGAAGAGCACAAGCCAACTCTTGAAGAGTTCAGATCATTCTTACGTTCTCTCTTAATGCATTCAGCTGTTGGTACCACCTTAGGCGGTGTATGTACCTTAGTTGGTGAGCCTCAGAACCTTATCATCGGAAGCGTATGTAAGTGGTCATTCATGGATTACTTCTTCCGTATGAGCGCAATCTCAATCCCAGTATTAGTATGTGGTCTTTTAACTTGCGTACTGTGCGAGAAGTTCAAGCTCTTCGGTTACGGCCACAAGATGCCATCACAGATTTATGACATCATGGTTAAGAAAGAAGCAGAGCAAAGCTCAATGCTTTCAAAGCGTGACAAGTTAAATCTGATTATTCAGGGTCTGTGCGTTGTATGGCTTATCGTTGCTTTAGGCTTCCACCTGGCATCTGTAGGTTTAATCGGTTTATCTGTTATCGTAATTGCAACTGCACTGTGCGGTATCACCTCAGAAGGTCCTGTTGGCAAAGCATTCACTGAATCAATGCCATTCTGCGCCTTACTGTGCGTATTCTTCACTGTAGTAACCGTAATTGCTCAGCAGGGTTTATTCACTCCTATCATTGAGTGGGTATTTGCTGCTCCTCGTGAGTTACATATCCCAATCTTCTACATGGCAAACGGTATTATTTCATCAGTTTCTGATAACGTGTTCGTAGCAACCATTTACATTGAGCAGGTTCGTGATGCATTAGCCAATGATGTTATCAATGCTGCTCACTTTGATGAGCTTGCAGTAGCAATCAACTCAGGTACCAACCTGCCATCAGTGGCTACCCCTAACGGTCAGGCTGCATTCTTATTCTTATTAACCTCTCCAATTGCTGCTTTAATCAAGCTTCCATATTTCAGAATGATGTATATGGCTTTACCATACACCATTGTTTTAACAGTTGTAGGTTTACTCTGCACCTGGGAATGGATGCCTGTTGCAACCGAGTGGTTCATTGAGAATGGTTTCCTGCAGGAAACTACTAAAGAATTTATTCTCAGCAAATAATGTAAAAATTATTTGATTTGTTAAGCCGAGTTTATATAGCTCGGCTTTTTTATTGATTTTTCGTGATATATCTTTGATTTTTGATACATTATCCTGTCATTTGCCGTGCTTTGCACCAAAAAGGTGTTAATATTAAATAAAAGCTTGTTTTTTATGTTTTATAACTAGGAGTTAGCTTTGTTACAGTTACTCAAGAGCATCACCGCTTCAAGATTCTGTTGGTTTTTACTGTTAGTGACAGGTGTGGCTTTAGAAGTATGCGGATGGTATTTTCAGTACCAGTTAAATCTTCAACCTTGCGTAAACTGTGTTTATGAAAGAGCGTTTATCCTGGGATTTGTAGTAGCAGGCTTTATTGGAGCAATTGCAGCAAACTTCCTGATTGCAAGACTGCTCTCTAACCTCATCTTCATTGCAAGTGCTGTATGCGGTCTTTATATTTCATTCATGCACTTCATAGCTTATAACAAAATCTCATTTGGTACATTTGGCGATGCAAAATGTGCTATCACCACCAACTTCCCTAGCTATCTTCCATTAGATGAGTGGGCAGGTTTTCTTTTCAAGGCAACTGGTATGTGCGATGAGAAACTCGACTGGAGTTTCCTGACATTAAGCATGCCAACCTGGATCTTAATTATGTTCTCAGTTGCTACAGTAGTATCAATTATGATGTTTATTGGCAACTTTGTTCCAAAAAAGAATGAAAACTTTGGTAAGTTATATAAATAATTAAGATTATATATTAACTACAATTTTAATAATTATTATAAAAATTCGCTCTAATAAAGAGCATTTATCAATCAAATAACTGATTGGAGCAGCAAAAAATATGATGTCAGTTAAAAGGCTAATTTCATTAGCTTTAACCGTTATTCTATCCGCAGTAATCGTTGTGCAGATTGTATATGCACATAATCCCAGGCAAAGCTCAACATTTGAGCAAATTATCCAGACAGGTTTAATCAGAACAGTCATTTCTACCAGTGAATCACAGTTTTGTTCAAAAAGCTCAGTAACTGGTGATTATGTAGGCTTTGAACCAGCACTTAGCGTTCTTTTGGCTAAAGAAGCTGGTGCTGATGTAGAAGCCGATTTTATCAATGTCAGTGCTGATGATATTGACGAGGCATTAACCCTTCTTAAAGATCAGAAAATCGATATGATAGTAAGTGTTTCTGTACAAAAGAAACTAGCTTCAATCGATACCGAGAGATTTTCTGTATCTAAAGCCTATTATGAAGATCCATTAGTACTTCTGGTACACGCCAATTCTAATATGGATTACTTCCCTTCACTGCTTGGTAAAACTATTGGTATTGAAAACAGAGACTATGGAGCAAAACTCATTAAAAGACTGATTGAGACTGCATGCATTGATGTAAACGATTTTAATGAGTCAAACTTTAAACCTTTAAACTGGAGAAACGGAGTTCGCTTTAATCAGAAAGATTCTGTATCCGAACTTGTAGAACTTTTAAAGAACAGAAAAATTTCCGCAGTGCTAGGCAGAAGATCAGTTCTTAAAGATTTTATTGATGAAGATTATAAAATCATGGGAGAACTCTTTTATCCGCTAGAATATGGCGTTATTTCGTTAAAACACACCGATTTTACTCACTTTTTAGATAAAACCATCAGACATTTTGCAGATGACGGCACTCTTGACAAGCTCTTAAAAGACAACCATCTGTAATTCTCCTGACAATTGCTCCTTATTTGCATTTTATTGAGTCAAACCGACTTATATGTTCCTCTTATTAGTTAATTTTTATTCTTAACTGTGATAAAATAAGACAGTTAAGTGGGATAGTTCTCTCATTTATTTTGATAGTTTATTTATCGTAAACAATTTCTTTTATTTTGAGTAAATATTTTATTTAAGAGTTAATTATGAGTACTTGCAAAGCATGTTGCGAAAATCAAGGCAGCGAAAAGAAGCGCCTGCGTATTGCAATTCAGAAATCCGGTCGTTTAACAGATGAAACCTTAAAGTTATTCAAGAGCAGTGGCATTAAAATTTCTGCTAACCGTGATCATCTGCTTGCACATGCTGAGAATCTGCCTATCGACATTCTGCGAGTACGTGACGATGATATTCCTGGTCTTGTAATGGATCACGTAGTTGACTGGGGTATCGTAGGTCAGAACGTTTTAGAAGAAACCTTAATGCAGCGTGAAGTAGACGGCTTACCAGTTGGCTATAACGATGTTATGCAGTTAAACTTCGGTGACTGCCGTTTATCAGTTGCTATTCCAACTGAAAAAGACTGGCATGGTTTGTCAGATCTTGAAGGCTGCAAAATTGCAACCACCTATCCATTCTTATTACGTCGCGTATTAAAGAATGCAGGTGTTAACTTCAAGTCTGTATTATTAACCGGTTCAGTTGAGGTTGCTCCTCGTGCTGGTTTAGCAGATGCTATCTGTGACCTCGTATGTACAGGTGCTACCCTTCAGTCAAACGGCTTAAAGGAAGTAGAAACCATTTATACTTCAAAAGCTGTTTTAATTAGCAGAGATCAGCCTTTATATCCTGAAAAGCAGGCTATTGCTGATATCCTGATTCAGCGCTTCAAGGGTGTTATGTCAGCAGCTGAAAGCCGTTACATCATGATGAACGCTCCAAAGGCAAAGCTCGATGCAATCAGAGCAATTCTGCCTGGTGCTGAGAATCCATCAATCATTCCTTTAGAAGGCAGTGATGATCATGTAGCACTTCATGTTGTTTCCCGTGAAAAGCTGTTCTGGGAAACCTTAGAACAGGTTAAGGCTCTTGGTGCAACCTCTATCTTAGTTGTACCTATTGAGAAGATGTTAGACTAATTATATTCAGCAGGCCTAATGGCCTGCTTAAAGGATAAAAAACTGAAGATGGAAGTTAAAATTTGGAAAGAGCTTGACGCTGCACAAAAAAATGAAGCGTTAACCCGCCCTGCACAGAGTTCATCAGATAAAGTGCAGGAGATTGTTTCAAACATCATCTCACGTATCCGTAAAGAGGGCGATCACGCCCTTTTTGAATTTTCAAAGACCTTAGACAGATACGAAGGTGAGAATATTGAGTTATCAGATGAAGAAATAGCAAGTGCCTGTCAAAGAGTTGATGAGAACTTAAAGAAGTCTATCGATACAGCATATGAGAATATTAAGAATTTTCATGCTGAACAGACTCCAAAGGTTGTAAAGCTCGAAACCTTCCCTGGCATCGTTTGTGAGACTCATACTCACCCTATCGATTCTGTAGGTCTTTATGTTCCAGGTGGTTCAGCACCTTTAGTTTCTACAGCACTGATGCTTGCAGTTCCAGCTCAGATTGCAAAAAACCCTGAGGTTATCCTGTGCTCACCTCCTCCAATTTCTGATGCCATTGTTTATGCAGCTACCAAGGCAGGCGTAAAGCGCATCTTCAATTTAGGCGGAGCTCAGGCTGTTGCAGCTATGGCTTATGGTACTGAGTCAGTGCCAAAAGTTTCAAAGATCTTCGGCCCTGGCAACCAGTTCGTAACCATGGCAAAGCGTCTTGTTTCAAATGACGCATCAGGTGCTGCTATTGATATGCCTGCAGGACCTTCAGAAGTTTTAGTGCTTGCAGACAACAAGGCAAATCCAGAATTTGTAGCTGCAGATCTTCTCTCACAGGCTGAACACGGTCCTGATTCACAGGTTATTTTAGTAACCGAATCAGTTGAGTTTGCAAAGCGTGCAATGGAAGCTGTAAACCGTCAGTTAGAAGAGCTCCCAAGAAAGGAAATTGCACTTAAAGCTCTGTCAAAATCAACTGCTTTAGTTGTAGATACTATTGAAGAGTGCGTAAAAATTTCAAATCAGTATGCTCCAGAACATCTGATTTTACAGGTTGAAGATCCTGACGCAATTTTAGGCTCTTTAGTAAACGCAGGCTCCATCTTCGTAGGTGCCTACACTCCAGAGTCATTAGGAGATTACGCATCAGGTACAAACCATACTCTTCCAACCTATGGTTATGCAAAGACCTATTCAGCTTTAGGAACCGATGATTACCGTCGTCGCTATACCGTACAGAGAGCAACAAAAGAAGGTCTTAAGGGCATTGCTTCTACAGTTACCACAATGGCTGACGCAGAAGGCCTTGGTGCCCACAAGAATGCAGTTGTAGTTAGAGTTAAAGATTTAGTTTAAGGAGATACATATGAACTATGAAAAACTAATCACCAAACACGTTCAGAAGCTCGTTCCATATCAGTCAGCTCGTCGTATTGGTGGTCATGGTCATAATTTCCTTAATGCCAATGAATCACCTAAGTCAGAAGGTTATTTCTTAAATTCAACCTCACTCAACCGCTATCCTGACTGTCAGCCAGAAGAGCTTATCGAAAGATTTGCTGATTATGCTGGCGTTCACAAGACTCAGGTTATTGCAACCCGTGGTTCAGACGAGGCTATCGGTCTTTTAGTAAGAACCTTCTGTGAGCAGGAAAAGGAAGGCATTTTAATTGCACCTCCAACCTACGGCATGTACTCAGTTGCAGCAGAGACCAACAATGTTCTGATTGCTGAAGCTGAGCGTAATGACGACTTTACCTTAACTGCACAGCAGTTAATTGATGGTGTTAACAATGCTGCTTTCCCAGTAAAGGTTGTATTTATTGACAGCCCTGCAAATCCACTGGGCATCTGCTTCCCTAAGGATGAACTTGTAAAGCTCTTAAAGGCTCTCCCAGAGACATTGATTGTGCTTGATGAGGCCTATATTGAGTTTGCCCCAAAGGAAGAAGATTTAACTTATCTGGTTAACGAATACGAGAATCTTGTAATTACAAGAACTCTCTCAAAGGCTTTTGCTCTTGCAGGCATCCGCTGTGGCTTTGCTATTGCCAATGAGAACATCATTAAGGCTATGTTAAAGGTTATCGATCCATATCCAGTATGTGATCCTGTAGCTCAGATCGCAATTCAGGCCTTAACAGATCACGGCGTGAAGATGACTCTTGAAAGAGCACAAAAGTGCAACGAGCGCAGAGCCAAGCTTGAAGAGGCTTTAAAGACTCTTTCATTTGTTAAGAAGATCTTCGCATCCTTTGGCAACTTCCTTTTAGTTGAGTTTACAGATGGTCCTGCAGTATTTAATGCCATGGCTCAAAAAGGCGTAATTTTACGTTCTTTTGAGACTAAAAAAGGCTTAAAGAACTGTGTTCGCATCACCATTGGTTCTGATGCTGAATTAGAAGAGTTAATGCGTTATTTATCCGCTTTGGAGATTTAGAGTGAAAAAGTACCTGTTTATTGACAGAGATGGCACTTTAGTAACTGAGCCTGAAGATTATCAGGTAGATGCCCTATCAAAGGTTAAATTTGAAAGAAATGTCATTCCTGCACTGTTAAAGTTAAAGGATTTTGGCTATACCTTTGTAATGGTATCTAATCAGGACGGTCTGGGAACTGATTCTTTCCCATTAAATACCTTCACACCTGCCCATGAACTGATTTTAAATACCTTGGAAAGTCAGGGCATTTCTTTTGAACAGGTACTGATTTGTCCTCACAAACCAGAAGATCACTGCTCCTGCAGAAAACCTGAATTAGGTCTTGTTCTATCATACCTTAAGGATACAACCTGGGACAGAGAGCACAGCTATTTCATCGGTGATCGCGAAACTGATGTCAAAATGGGTCTTAATATGGGTATCAAGCCAATTCAATACTCAGCAAAAGACATGACCTGGGACATGATTGCAGATGACCTGACCAGGGTTAAAAGAGTAGCTACTGTAGAGCGCAATACCCGTGAAACCAAGATTAAGATTACTGTAGATCTTGATAATCCTGGTAACTCCCATTTTGATACAGGTGTAGGTTTCTTTGACCATATGCTCGATCAGATCGCAACTCACGGCGGTATCAGCATAGATGCAAAGGTTACAGGCGATCTCTATGTCGATGATCACCACACCATCGAAGATACCGGTATTGCTTTAGGTCAGGCAATCTTAAAGGCATTAGGCGACAAGCGCGGCATTGGTCGTTTTGGCTTTGTAGTGCCAATGGATGAAGTATATGCACAGGTATTCTCTGAGTCATTAAATGAGGACAATGTAACTGTAGCATTAGATATATCAGGCCGCCCTCACGTAAAATTTGACTTTAATGCTGAATTTACACGTGATAAAGCAGGTCAGATGTCAGCACAGATGGTTCCTCATTTCTTTGAGTCACTTGCTGTCGCCATGGGACTTACTCTTCACATGTATGTATCTGAAGGTAATGCTCATCACCAGATTGAAGCCCTGTTCAAGGCCTTCGGCAGAGCACTGCGTGTTGCCCTGGCCCGTCATGGTAATGAACTTCCATCATCAAAAGGAAAGCTTTAATGAAGATTTACATCATTGATACCGGTTCAGCTAACTTAAATTCAGTTGTTCAGGCTTTCAAAAGATTAGGCTATGACGCTGTAGTATCATCTGATATCAGTGCCATGAATGATGCTGACAGACTGGTACTGCCAGGTGTTGGCACTGCCTGTGCGGTAATGGATGGTGTTGAGAAATACGCTTTAAGAGATTTTATTCTGAACACTAAAAAGCCTTTATTAGGTATCTGTCTTGGTATGCAGATTCAGGGCACTTCATCATCAGAAGTACCTTTAAATTCATCTGATGATGTAATTACCTGTCTTGATATTGTAAAGGCAGGTGTAACCAAACTCCCTGATACCGGCTTAAGACTTCCACATATGGGATGGAATACAGTAACTCACACTGATCATCCTTTATTTGATGGTATCAGACAGGATGCGTATTTCTACTTTGACCACTCTTTTGCAATGAATGTAGGAGATTTCACCATCGGTTCAACTGAATATGGAGTCAAATTCTCCTCAGCAATTGCACACGAAAACTTTATGGGCGTTCAGTTCCACCCTGAAAAATCATCTCAGGCTGGAGAAAAGCTTTTAAACAACTTTATTAACAATTTCTAGGAGCAGCTATGATCATTCCTGCATTAGACTTATCAAACGGCCATGTAGTGCGCTTAAAACAGGGTGACTTTGCTTTAAAGACTGTTTTTAATGTAGATCCAATCAAGAGAATTTTTGATGCGGCAAATCAGGGTGCAGAGTTAATTCACATTGTCGACCTTGACGGCGCCAAAGATCCTGTACGCCGTCAGAGAGCTATGATTTCAAAAATTGTAAAGGCTTCTCCTCTGCCAATCCAGACAGGCGGTGGTATCCGTTCAGCTTTTGATATTGAAAATTTATTAAATTTAGGCGTTGAGCGTGTTGTAGTTGGATCAGTTGCTGTAAAGAACCCAGAGCTGGTACGTGGCTGGCTTAACATGTATGGTCCAGAGCATTTTACACTTGCTCTTGATGTACGCCTTGTAGACGGCGTGCCATACGTTGCAACCCACGGCTGGCTGAAGACTTCAAATACCACTTTAGATCAGGTATTAAGACACTATCTGCCATATCACATTGAGCACGTACTGGTTACTGATATCAGCAAAGACGGTATGATGAGCGGCGCTAATAACTCACTTTACGCTCAGTTATACGCAAAATATCCTGATCTTGATATTATCGCTTCAGGTGGCATTTCAAGTCTTGATGACGTTAAGGCTGTAGCAAGAGCAGGAGCTCACTCAGTTGTATTAGGCAGATCTCTTTTAGAGGGCAAATTTACCGTTGAGGAGGCTGTAAAATGCTGGCAAAACGCATAATTCCATGCCTTGACGTAAGAGATGGCGTTGTAGTAAAAGGAGTTCAGTTCAGAAACCATGAGGTAATGGGGTCAATTATTGATCTTGCCAAGCGTTATGCAGACGAAGGTGCTGACGAGCTGGTGTTCTATGATATTACAGCATCCTCAGATAACCGTCGTGTAGATAAATCATGGGTTGCAAAGGTAGCTGAAGTTATCAATATTCCATTTGCAGTAGCAGGTGGCATCAAGTCAGTTGAAGATGCCAGAACCATTTTAGCCTACGGTGCAGACAAGATTTCAATCAACTCTCCTGCATTAGCTGATCCAGAGCTTATCACAAGGCTTGCAGACAAGTTTGGTGTGCAGTGTGTGGTAGTTGGTATTGACACCTACTTTAACGCTGAAACCGGCAATTATCAGGTTAAGCAGTATACAGGTGACGTTTCAAGAACTGTAACTACAAGCTGGAATACTCTTGACTGGGTAGTAGAAGTTCAAAAGCGTGGCGCTGGTGAAATCGTTTTAAACATGATGAACCAGGATGGTATGCGCAAGGGTTATGATTTAGAGCAGTTAAAGAAGGTTCGTGCCTTATGCAAGGTGCCTTTAATTGCATCAGGCGGTGCCGGCACCATGGAGCATTTCTATGAGGCCTTTGATATAGCCAATACTGATGGTGCGCTGGCAGCTTCAGTATTCCATAAAGGAACCATCCATATCCCAGAGCTCAAGGATTATTTAAAGAATAAAGGAGTATGTATCCGTGACTAGCGTAAACAGATATTTACACGGTTTTCAGAGCATTGATGAGCTTGATTTTGATAAGGTTGGCGGTTTAATGCCTGCTATCGTTCAGGACTGCCAGACTGGTCAGGTTCTGATGATGGGCTATATGACCAAAGAATCAATGCAGAAGACTCTTGATACAGGTTATGTAACCTTCTTCTCAAGAGGAAGACAGAAGCTTTGGACCAAAGGTGAGGAATCAGGTAATTTCCTTCATATGAGATCAATTACCTGTGACTGTGACAAGGACACAGTGCTGGTTCTGGCACGTCCGGATGGCCCAACCTGTCACTTAGGCACCACAAGTTGTTTTGATGCGTCTCCGCTTTCTGATTCAACTTCAAGGTATTTAAGCGGAATGCAGCTTCAGAAGTTTAACTTTGTAAAATAAGCTCAATTAGCGATTAAAGATGTACTTTTGTACATCTTTTTTATATGGATAGAATATGAATCACATAGGTATAGATGCATCTACAGTAATACTGTTTGCGTTGCTTACGATAGCAGGTCTTGCAACTGATCTTCTTGCACACCGCAAAGATGGCGAAATTTCATTTAAATCTGCCCTGTTCTGGACTTTATTCTGGGTAGCGGCAGGTTCCTTATTCGGCATATATCTGTATCTTAGATATTCTGCAGAAGCAGCTTCACTGTACTTTGCAGGTTACGCCTTTGAAATGGCTCTTTCTGTTGACAATCTCTTTGCCATTATGGCTATCTTTGCCTGGTTTGGCATCAAGTCAGGATTCACACACAGAGTTCTGTACTGGGGTGTTTTAGGAGCCGTTATTTTCAGACTTATCTTCGTAGTTATAGGTTCTGCACTCTTTGCCTTAGGGCCATATGTAGAGCTTGTATTTGCCTTTATTGTAGGTCTTTCTGCCGTCTTAATGATGAAAAGCAAAGAAGGCGAGGAAACTACAGATTTCTCTTCACATCCTGCCTACAAGGCTGTAAGCATGATCATGCCTGTGTTCCCTAAGCTGTACGGTCACGCCTTTTTCGTGTCAAAGGCCAAGGTTGATGAGCTTTTAGAAAAAGATGAGAACAAAGACATCAGTTTAAAGAGAAAAGCAGCTTATTTTGCAACTCCTCTGTTCTTATGTCTTGCCATTGTAGAAACATCAGATGTAATGTTTGCTTTTGACTCTGTACCTGCTGTTATTGCAGTATCACAGGATCCGTTTATTGTGTACTCCTGTATGATTTTTGCAATGTTGGGTTTAAGATCAATGTACTTTATTTTAGACAAGTTAAGAGAGTCACTTGTACATCTTGAAAAGGCTGTTATCGTACTTTTATTCTTTGTCTCATTCAAGCTTTTGGCATCAGCAAGTCATGAGCTCTTCGGAATAGGATTTGAAGTTGATGTATACACATCTTTAGCAGTCATCGCAACTGTACTTACATTAGGTGTAGTATCAAGCTTTATCTTTAAGAAAAAGGCATAAACAAAAAGGGGCGACAAAACAGGTTCATATTCAGAGTTTCCAGAATATGCCTTTTATTGCCCCTTATCTTTAATAATCGGTCTTCTGTTTTTCAGGGATCCTGTCACCAATCTCGCGATCGTCAAAAGTTCTCTTTCCAGTTACAATCTGAGTTACATAAGTATTGATAAGTCCCATAGCCACAGTTGAATAATCACCTATGATTTCTACTGTGTACATATTGTTGATTTCACCTACAATCACCACATCGCGAGACATACTAGGACATGATGCGGTATAGAAGCCTTTGCCAAGCTGCTTGGTCTGACGGCAGGAATTCTTCTTAACATAATCTCTGATGAGATCATATGCATCCTGACCGTTTGTAGCCTTTGAGTAGTTAAATCTTAAAGTGGTTCTTGGGGTTGGCTGAGTCTTCTTATCAATTGGTGAGGTGTAAATTACAGTATTAGCCTCAATAGTCACATTCCATGACTCAGGAACCGGAGGAAAATAAGCAATCTGAATGGCAGCATTTGCATTAAAACATTCAAGTGCAGCTCCCACTCCTATTAAAGCCAAAAGCTTTGTCAACTTCATTTGTCATCCTCACTTATGATTGCATTCTCTAATAATTTTAGACCATCAGCGATTGTTACGCATCTGCAGAACTCCTTAAAGAAAGGATTTAATTCTTTTCTGTGAACTCTTGCGTAACCTAAAAACTGTTTTGCTCTATCCATAACAATTTTTTCGGTTCTATCGGTCTTTGAAAATTCTTCAATAACTTCAATATCAGTTTTTAGAACCTCTGCATTTGAGTAAGGTTCAGCCTCACCTTTGATAACCTTTGCAAGGTTTGGGGTCGGAAAAGCACCGCGCCCGCACATCATAGTTGTACAGTGAGTAATATCACGGCACTTTAAAGCATCTTCTCTTGAATTGATATTGCCGTTGGCAATCAGCTCTGCCTGAGGAGCTAGCTCATGCAGATTTGCCATTGCACTCCAGTCTAAGGCCTCTTCCTTATAGAGATCTTTTCTGGTTCTGCAGTGAATGGTAATTTCTTTTACACCATCTACAGCAATTGCCTTTACAATTTCAGGCGCTTCAGACTTTTCCAAAAAGCCAAGTCTGATTTTTACCGATAAATCACAGGCAGGATCTAAAGCCTGTCTTACTTCAGATACAATCTCATGCATAAGCTCAGGCTCTTTTAAGAGCATAGCTCCAGAATGATGAACAAATCTTGAAGGACAGCCAAAATTGATATCGATAGATCTTGCACCAAGCCTATTAGCTAGAACGGCAGATTGAGCCATAGTTTTAGGATTATCTCCTAAAAACTGAATGCGGATATCTGTACCGTCTGCAGTTTTACAGTCATTTAAAAACTCAGGAACTTCTCTTATCAGTGTTTTTTCAGAAACAATAATATCAGTTACTCTGATAAATTCAGAAAAACACAGATCATAACCGCCGTGAGCACACAAAACCTTTCTCATAGGGCCATCAGCCAGGCCCTCAAGTGGCGCTAAATAAACTTTAAAATCATTCATAAGGCAATTTTTCAAGATAAATTTCAATTGCAATATATTAGCAATTTTAAGAGCTTTGTCATTCTTTTTTTTAAGATAAAATCCGGTGCTATGATAAAATTATAAGACCCTATAAGGAGCAAAAATGATTATAGCAACCCATGACGGCACCTTTCATGCCGACGAAACAACTGCCTGCGCCATATTATCCTACCTTTTTGATAATGTATCAGTAATCAGATCAAGAGATCCTGACGTGCTTGAAAGTGGGGACATTGTTATCGATGTATCCAACATCAATGATGAAAAGCACTTTGATCATCATTCAAAGGATTTTACACTTTGCCGTGACAACGGCATCAAGTATGCCACAGCAGGTCTTATGTGGAAAAAGTATGGTATGGACTACTTAAGAAAAGTAGCTAAATCTGAACTTGAGTTCCATCCATCAGAAAAGGTGCTGCAAAAAGCATTTGAAAGAATTGACATTGAAATGATGACCATGATTGACTTAAATGACAATGGTCAGCTTACAGGTTATGCCGATTCTGTTGCTGACGCTCAGACTGAGCGAGAAAAGGAAATTGTAAACAACCTGAACGAGCTTTATCAGTTAACACCTGATATTCCATATATTGTGGCTATGATGAATCAGCCAAAGAACACCGCTCAGGAACAGGACAAGGCATTTGGTGCAGTAGTAAAGATGCTCAAGACTATCATTTTAAATGCCTCAGTTAACGCAATTTCAACTGAAAGTGGTATCGCCAAAGTAATAGAAGCCTATCAGGGTGGCGAACTTTTAATTATTCATGAAAGACTGCCTTGGACACAGGCTGTTCTATCCAATCCAGATGTGTTTAAAAACTGCCTTTTAGCCATGTACCCTGACAGAAATATGCGCTGGAGAGTACAATCATTACCAGTTTCAAAAGCACAGCGTTTTAAGAACAGACTGTCAGCCCCTGTTGCATGGAGAGGCCTTAACGATGAAGATCTTGACCGAGCAACCGGTCTTAAGAACATGACCTTTATTCACAAGTCTGGCTTTACGGGTGGTGCAAACAACCACGATGACTGCAGAGAACTTGCAGATTTGTGGCTTAAAGAAGGTGTGAAAGATTAAAAATTCATACCTAGGATCTTAAGAAATTTATTCTAGGAGCCGCATAAATTAAAGGATATGCAACTGTTACCAGTTGCAATCCGTTGCTGAATTTAATCAGCATAAAAAGTTCTTTGAAAATTTGATATATAGATCAATGTGTTAATAAATTATACAGAGCTTTATTCTGATATTTTGCAATTGTTTTATCCGTATAATTGGATTTTTGTGAAAAGGTTGAAATGGAGTTGATTTGAAAGGAATTAATTGATTTATGGTTTTCTGTTTAATATAATTAATGTATTCAAATTCAAATAATTAAACAAGAAAACCATAGAGCAATTATCTCTATTTTTATCAACTCTGCAAGCGATTTTCAAACATCTAAAACCAGTCTTATTGATATTCTTTCTAAAAAGCATATTGCAAGCCTGTCATATGATACTAAAGCCTGTATAAGAAACCGTAAGTTTTCCTTTGCTGATTATCTGCT
>ONCB01000036.1 GCA_900316175.1 uncultured Succinatimonas sp. | reverse complement strand
ATCACACTAATTTTTAATGAACAATTCACCTGTTAAAAGTGAACTTTATGTAGCATTGGAAATGGTAGAATTAACTCAATTCTTACCATTTACAAAATTTTGAAAGCCAATCACAGAAGGATGAACAAAATTTACAGACTTTGAAGTTTTGCTTCTCTATTGTTTGATTCCTGATCAAAGAACAGATTCTGTCTGGTACCAGTTAAAAATGCGATTGCGTAGATATCATCACCTTCTTCAATTACGCTGTTTGAAAGGATCTTTTCTGAGGCATATATGTTAATCCTCAGTCTGAATAAACCAAACTGACTGAGAAGCACCCTCAGACACAGCATGCGTGTTCCCTCATAAGTACAGCTCTGTGTTTTCTCAACTGTGCCACGGATCTGATAGGTGTTAACACCTGCAACTGCTGTCAGCGGATCATACTGATGCTCTTTAAGATACTCTTTTATAAAATCCTCTTCACTACTGCCTTCGTGTTCCTTTAAGTATCTGTCTTTGATTTCATCATAAGATCTGATCTTTGCGCTCCTGCCTGCGTATTCCCCGGCGGGAGCTATCATAAGAGCAAGTCCAGACAGATAAAAAAATTCCTCGTCGGATCCAAGTTTTAAACCTTCCCGGTCTGGAATTCCGTAGGGGTCAAAAAAATCAATCGGCAGATTTAAACAGCCGGTTTCTCCTGCAATACTTACACTCATATCCTCAGGATAATTGAGGATCTGATAAACTTTAACTGGATTCCTTATGCCTTTGAGTACAGGAAAGAAATTGCGGTAGCTGAGTTTCACCTCATCCGTATCTTTTTCCATATGTACACCGCAGATTACCCCGGCATGAGCCGCTTGAAGGGCATTTTCCTCGCACAGAATCAAAGAGGGGGTATTCCTGTCATCCACTACTCTTCTAGATAAAGGCCCCTTAGCTTTAGCAATACGCTCAATGTTGTCATTTAGAAGATTTTCATTGCCCGTAGCATAAATCTGTAGCTGTATCAGATCATCAAAGTACGGAAACTCAATAAAGTTTAGATTTTGATCCTGCATAAAGCGCCTCTCTTATGTTGTCTGACAAAAGTTTATCATTCAACAAAACACATAGCTGTTCTTATGCTTCTTATTGTGAACAATGCTCTGTTTTTACATATAAAATGCAATGATCTTTCTGCATCACAGTTAAATAAGAAAAAATACAAAAAATCATTAAAGCTTTTTAATATGCTGTCGTTATATAGGCAGGACTGGTGTAAAGACAAATAAAAATTTTCTTTACAGAAAAAGGGTTAAAATATTTTTAAAATTTTTTAAAATTTCACTTAAGAAAAAATAATATCTGACGTTAAATAAGTAACAAGAGATTAAAAACAACTTTTAACGTTATCTAAAGAGAATTTGAGGGTAGTATCATGGCAATCGATGCATTAAACAACCGTTCATTAGACGGTTTAAAAGAACCCGTTGCTACTGCCAAGCCTGCAGCTCCAAAAGCAAGTGTGCTTACAGGTGAAAAAGTTTCTACTGCAGAAGTGGCAGAAAAAGCAACTGATGCTGTTATGTTGACTGATACAGCTAAGACTTTAGCAAAGGCAACCAACAAAGCAAAAGAGTCTTCTGGTATTGATGAGGCAAAGGTTGAGAAGATCAAAGCTGCAATTCAGGATGGCTCATACAAAATTAACTACGAATCTGTAGCCAACAAGCTTATAGATTCAGAGGATGAGTTAAGCTCTATCTTCGGTTAATTATAGACTTTGTTGCAGGAGGCAAAGTCTATAGATCTAAAGGTCTCAAGAATTTGAGGCCTTTTCGTTTTTGTTTAATATCACGTCAAAACATGAATCTCTACTGATTCGTGGTACCTTTCTGAGAAATTAAAAGCCCCCCTAAAGCCAGCACCATTCCCATCAGAGTGTAGACAGTAATACTCTCATCAATGCAGATCACAGCTCCAGCTGCTGTTACTACAGGAGTGGCGTAAATATACAGATTTGTCTTTACCGCGCCAATATATTCAATAGCCTTGTTCCATATATAAAAACTCAAAGATGAAGCTACCAGGGCAAGAAACATGTAATTTAACATATTGATTGGCTCAAGAAGTCTGTCTGCCTTTATCTCATAGCCTTCTGACAGCATCAAAGGAACAGTGAGCAGCAGTGAATAGAAAAAGCTCTTGATTGTGATATCAAGGGTAGATAAACCACTGTCAGAGAGCTTGCACACATACAGATTGTAAAGGCCCCATACTACGGCAGCTCCCAGTGCTAAAAGATCGCCTAAAGGATTTAACCTGAGAGTAAAAGAACCAAAACTTAAAATTCCTATACCCATCATGGCGATTACGAAACCAAGATAGAAATTTATGTTAAATTTAACTTTTGATGAAACAAAGCGGTTGAACAGGGCCACAAATAGAGGAGTGGTTGAAACAATCAGACAGACATTGGATGCATTTGAATAAATAAGTGCATTGTTTTCAAACACAAAGTACAGGGTAACGCCATAAAGTCCCACCAGCATTGCAAAAAACTCTGTCTTTAAAGATACAAATCTTAAAGCCTTAGGTCTGAAAAGTGCCAGCACAAAGGTTGCCAGGATAAAGCGGTCAAACAGTATCTCAACTGGCGAAAAATGTTTTAAAAGTACCTTAGAGCTTACAAAGGTCATCCCCCAGAAAAGCACAACGATTACACAGAAACAGTGTCCTAAAACGGTTTTATTCATACGATCCTCAATTATTGTTATTGAAGATTATACAACGAGCTTCAAAATTCTTGCATATATTAAATGCATTATAAAAACAGACAAAAAATTCAGATGCTGTATAAATAAGGAACCTGTCTTTAAGACAGGTCCTTTACCAGAGAATCAGGCACTCTGTTTTAATCCGTCATCTCCTGTTGTTTCTTCATTTTCCTTTGAGGTCTTCACCTTTACTGCCTTTTTTCTGCCCTTCCCCTTTTCGCTTCTAAAAGAAACGTCCTCTTGCTTTGAACTTTCCTCCTCATTTACTGCTGAATCATTACCTTCAGCAGTATCTAGATATGATACCCTTCCTTCCTTTTCATGACCGAAAATATCGTTGCAAAGACGCATTACATACTCATTTTCAACAGCAGGCAGTCTGAGGGCATAACACATGTTTACTATCTTGTGCACGGAATAGCCAACATTTAAAGACAGAAGCGTTGCAACCTTAATAAGAGATCTGCTTGAAAAAGGTGCTGATAACTGACGTACCCCGTTCTCTAACCCCTGTTTCTGCACTGCTCTTAAATCATGAGCAAAGTGGATCAGATTTTTTAATACAGTTTCAGAAAGATTTGAAAAGTTCTTCTTTAAAAGACTTAATTCCACATGAGGTTTTGGGTAGTCCATTTCAAGAAAACGAAAACGATCTAAAAATGCCTGGTTTAACAGTCTGGCTCCATTATAAAAGCCTGTCATATCGCCAAAACCTTTGGTGTTTGCAGTAGCAACAACTCTAAACTGAGGATGAGGTCTGATAATCTCACAGTTGTTCTCCACAATAGTCAGGCTTTTTCCGTCGAGTACATCATTTAATACAGAAAGATCACCCGGGCTCATCAGATCAATTTCATTTAAAATTAAAATTTCACCGTACAGCATGGCTCTTGCCAGAGGTCCATACTCATAAACAAGTTCGCCTTTTCTCAGACTTGAATGACCAATAAGCTCAAGCGATTCACATTTGTTTGACAGCGTAACCTGCTCTACGCCCCAGTTAAGTCTTGCTGCTGTCTGAAGCACCATAGTGGTTTTTCCGCAGCCTGACGGACCTGAAATGTACAGACAGTCTTTGGCTGGATGGGTAAGATACAACAAAAGTTCATTTAAGGTTTTAAGATCAAAAACATAACTGTCATCAACGGATGGTATGTTGTTAATCAGAGAGCACGGCTGCATCTCAAAGTCAGGGATAATGATCCCTTCATGGTTGAAGGTTTTCTTAAGATTGATACTGAACATAATTGTCTATTCTCTTAACTGATTACTGAAGATATATGAAGTTGTCTGAAAGAAGCTGCTAGGCCTCAATGTTTCTTACGACCACAAGCGAAGTATGAAATATTCTTCCAAGCGAATCGAGCTGATTTACAGACTTCAGATAGCCGGAAAAATAAAGTTCACAGCCCGTGAATTTTGCCTTTTCAATGGTCAGATAGTTTGCTCTGTAAAATTCTCTGCTCAAAAGCAGCTGATGAAAATCAAACTCAGAAATTCTGTTTTCACTTTGCTTTCTGCTTTGAATTTTCAGACTCACAAGATTGTCATCTTTAAATTTTGGTCTGGTGACAGAAATTACTCTGCCTTTAAGTTCTACATGATTATCTTTCATAGTGCCTCCTGGGATGGCGATAATTGTAAGAACAAAAAATGCACAGTTTTAAAGGATCTGGATCAGAATGCACACTTGCTTTAAGAATGTTTAGTTTTCTGGTGTTTTTTTATAGAAAATGTTTTATTGGAGGAAAAAAAATAGAAAAGTCCGGTAAAACCGGACCTCTTATTAAGCCTGAACGGAAAGTCTTGAAGGACCGCGTGCTGAGGCATAACCCTTTCCTGAATAGGTCATATTACGGGTTCTTGCGTCGCGGGCATTCATAAGAGCTGCATTTAAACGGTTATTTGACTGCATGTTAAATACAATCAGCTTGCCGTTTACCTCATTACGGAACTTGCACTTTAAGAGCTTGTTCTTAATGATAGTGGTATCAGTAAGGTATTCAGTCTTTAACTTGTCAACTTCTGGATGGAGTTTAATGCGCTGATCGTTTGACTGAAGCTTTAACATCAGATCTGACTTCAACTCAGAGTAAGTCTTCAGATCATCCATGTTTTTTCCCTTTAAAGCCTGATATTCAGAAGAGATAACCTTCTCAAGGCGATCAAGAATCAATGACTGCTCATCAAGGTATTCCTTGATAGGACGAATTGCATTAACTGGTCTGCTGCTCTGAGCGGTTGGTCTGAATACAAATTTACCTGCATTGTTCATAATCTCTCTCCTAACTTATTTTTTTATATTTTTTATAATGCTCCACGAATATCGTAGAGGTCGTAAATCAGTCTGGTATCAAGTTCAAGCTCGGTAGCATAAATGTCACCCATAGCGTACTGTCTTATGACGCGAGCGCCATGAACGTAGCCTTCAACTTCAGATTTAACTGAACTGCCAACTTCAACGTTATTGGCATTGAGATTGGAATTAGCCTCAATATAGATACCGTTTACCTGCTCTGAAAGCTCGCGGTAAGCTTCTATCTTTGAAGCTCTCATAGCTTTAACCTGCTTAAGTTCAGCTGTAGCTCCAGGCTGTCTGGAAATTGACGCATATCCTGTTGCTCTTAATACAGGAAATTCATTTGGTCTGCTTACACCATTATCACCAAAGGTGAAGTTTCTAAACACTGAAGTGCTGTTGCAGCCGGTTACAGCTATCATCGCCGCTAATGGAAGAATAAGTAAAAATGACTTTTTCATAACTTCCTCTAATCTCCGGTTCTTGAATACTGACTTTCATCATGCACATCTCGTACCAGTTTTCCCTGATACTGATAGGTTTGTGCAGGATATATAACAGGGTTCACACCTACAGATGCCCATGAACTGTTCTTCTTGTTGAATCTGAAACGCTCGTAATTACCGGTAGATGTGCCAGGAACCTTTGCTCCGGTTACATAATATTTGTCATTGAAATCATCATCATGGTAGCCGTTTTCAATGAATCTCTGCTCTGCTCTCTTCTGTCTTTCCTCATAACTTAAAGTCTCGGTAGAAGTACTGCCAGATACGATTACCTTGCCATCCTCGGTCTGATAGTATGAGTTTACGCCGTTGATTGAGCAGTTCTTCTCACCGGTACGGTAACACATAGGAAGTCTCTCGTATGGAATAAATCCGGTTGCAGAACCTACAACTGTCTGATTCATCATATTGATGACTCTGGCATTTAAAACAATACCTTTATCATTTCTTGTCAGAGTACCTGCAAGAATATGCTTTACCATGGCCTGACGGGCAAGCTTCTTCCAGTTTCTTGAGAAGACAAACTCACCATCCTTGGTAATAGAAAGTGAACCGGTTAACTTGTACTCAAATATGGATACACCACGTCTGTCAAGCTCATGAATGAACATTTCTGCCACAGAACGGCCAAGGTAACCTGCGTTCTCATATGTGTCAGTGTCAACAAATGAGGTAATTGCAACCTTTGGCAGTGCCGACAATTTGACGTCTTTGTCAAAAGATTTTCTTGCGGCTATGGCATCACCTTCGCGCTCAATCTGAATATCCTGCACCATTGTCTGTAAAACAACATCAGCCATATTAGATACAACCTTGGTGATCTCCATCCCTCGAGCAGAATACAGATCTTCCTTGCCACCAGGGGCAGTATTTGCCGAGCAGCCGAGCATTAGGATTAATGCTGAGGTGCAAAGCATTTTTGTAATAAATCTCTCCATCCTGACCTTCTTTTGTTTTAAAATTCAAAAAGATTATATTTCTTGAAGCCTTCGTTATTTTTTTAACGATTCAGCTAAACTTGGTCTGATTTATGCAAATTCAATGCCAAGTGTCAATTTTCAGTTTTCAGGTGATATATGAAAATAGCTAATCTAATCAAAAAGCTGACCGTAGGTGCAGCACTTAGTTTTGCCTCTTTTCAGGGCTACTGTACCTGGTATGTGGCAAATGGATCAGCTGCCATCATTGACGGCGTAACCCAGGCAAGAAATGATGCGGTTAATGATGCTATCCGCAATGCGCTGCTGCAGGCTGGCGCCTCCGTGCAGATTGAACAGAAGTATAAAAACGGCGTATTAGAGTCAGACTCTGTCAGAATGAAAAGCGCATCCCCTATCCGCAAGGTGCTGGTCGTAGAAGAACAGCGATCAATGAATAAGGTTAACGTCACTGTAAAGATCTTTATTGATGATAAGAGAATTAACCGCTGCTCTCAGGGCAAAGTTAAAAAGACCCTGCTGCCGGTTGCATTCAGATATGCAGATTCTCAGGCTTATCAGAGCAGTATTGGCATTGAATCCATGAATAAGGAAATGGATAAGCTTTTATCTGAAAAGCTCTCTAATGCAGCTGTATTTAATGTAAAGCCAACGCTTAATATCAATATCGCAACCAAAAAGACTTTAAACTCAGCTCCATCACAGAACGAGAGCAATATGGTGTCCCTGGCCACACGCTACTCATCTCAGTATGTTATGACTGCGACCATCAATACCTTCAGTCAGTCTGAACCTAATGACAATGTTCTGACCAAGCTTCTTTATACCCCAACCAGAAGCATCAACTTTGATATTGATGTATATGATGCCATCAACAATGCCAATGTATTCCACCAGAACTACACTGCAGAAGCTGAATGGCCATTTAAAAACAGCGAGTTTCTTGATTTAAGATCAGACAGATTCAAAGGATCTGCTTTCGGTCAGAGAATGTATGATCTTATTGACAGAGCTGTAGGCGACCTGGTTGCCACTTTCCAGTGTGCAAGTGTATCAGCCCGCGTAATTGATAACGACGGTGACGATTTCATTATCAACTTAGGCCGTGACAGCGGTATATTAAAGGATATGGAGTTTACCTTAGAGCAGACCTCAACCATGCAGTCAGGGCTTGGCGGCGAGTATGAGATATACGAAGGCAAGAGCGGAAAATACAAGGTTATAGCTGTATATCCAAGAACCGCAAAACTAAGACCTGTAGATCTGCAGAACAACATCCTGAATGTGAACATCAACGATGTGGTCACATTACACTGAAACTGACACATTAGATGAAGAGCCTCACGGCTCTTCTTTTTTATCAAAATAATCTTTTGAGACCTAATCTTTATTGTAAGAGTAAGGATTATTGCATATAATAATCAAGTGCTTGCGGCCCTATAGTTAAATGGATATAACAAGCCCCTCCTAAGGGCTAGTTGCAGGTTCGATTCCTACTGGGGCTGCCACCTTATCCTACAGCATAAGTCCTGTTGATATTTCCTTTGAAGAATTCTTTGCAAGTGTCAGTAAGTCTGGAAGCTTATCTGAGGTGATCTTGTTGATGGTGCCAACAATTGACAGAGCCCCCAAAAGCTTGGCATCCTGATCAAAGACGGGAACGGCAAGACAGCGGAATTCCTGACCGTTCTGACCATTATCATATGCGTAACCTCGCAGTCTGATGGAGGCAAGCTCCTTTCTTAGAAACTCAGGTGAACTTACAAAACCGGCTCTGGCTACAGAATAATCAAGACTTGCCACAATTTTTTCACGCAGAACACTGTCCTGATATGCTAAAAGACATTTTCCTAATGCCGAATGTACCATAGAGATTTCAGAACCTTCACGGGATGTGATCCTCATATGGGATTTTGGAGAAGTTTTTTTCAGTACGTAGTAGGCTTTATCCTCATCTACAATACCAAAGTGAACTGCAAGACAGTCAACTCTTGCAATCAGTTTATCAAGATAAGGTGAAACCAGCTCTTTCAAATCAAGAGAGTCAGAGGCGGAATTACCAAGAGACACCAGCTTCATCCACAGCTGAACTGTCTTATCAGAGTTCTGACGCAACAGCCTTAGCTTTACCATATCCTCAATCAGCACATAAACAGAACTTCTTGGAAGCCCGGTTAAATTTATGATTTCTGAGATTGTACAGCGGCGGTTCTTCTGCAGAACCTCCAAAATGGATAAGGCTCTTTCAAGTGCTGGAACCCTGATCTTCTCTGACATATGACATCCTGATTAAAAAATATCTTATATGATAGATATTTTATTATCTTTTTTACCGGTTTAGACAGAATATGCAAGAATATTATATCCGCATCAGAGCTTTACCATCCAGACTTACGTTAAACAAGACAGAACTTCTCCACATCCACCACCCCTAAGGTGGTAAGTCTAATCTTTGGGATCACCGCAAGTGAGGTAAAGGATAAAGTCATGAAAGGATCTATATTCCTGCTTGCACCAAGCCTGTAGGCGGCATCCTTGAGTTCCTTCATCTTCTCATTAACTTCATATACGCCACTGTCGCACATTAACCCTGCAATCGGCAACGACAGCTCACATATAATTTTGCCTCTGTTGACCACCACCATACCGCCCTTAATTTCCTTCATGCGGTTTACTGCAAAGCAGATATCCTCATCACTGACACCAGCTGCAATAATATTATGAGAGTCATGAGCAATAGATGTGGCAATAGCGCCTTCTCTGATACCGTAACCTTTTACAAAGCACACGCCTGTATGCCCGGTGTTATGGTGACGCTCAACTACAGCAAGTTTGATGATGTCATGATTGACATCAACAGCCTTTGCAACACCTTCATCAGTTGTTAGAATTTCACCAGGAACGAGACCTATCACCTTTGCTCCAGCATCTGAAATTCTGAGTTTCTCCACTCCAAAATCTCTCAGATTTATGGTGCTGTAGATCCTGTCTTCGTATTTTTCAATAATTTCATGCTGATATGAATCAAGTAGCTCACTTACCTCGTCGGTCACCACACCGTTTTGAGCCACCAGCCTGCCTTTTTTATAAACACAGCTAATCTTTACTTCCTCAACATCATCAAGGATGACAAAATCCGCCTGGTATCCAGGTGCGATAGCACCTTTAAAATTCAGATGGAAATATGAGGCTGCATTGTATGAGGCGACAGTGTAGGCAAGCTCAGGTTTTGCACCCATGGCAATTGCCTTTTTGATAATGTTGTCGATATGACCTTCCCTTATCAGATCACCAGGATGTCTGTCATCTGTTACAAAAAGACATCTTGAATAATATCTGTCAGAAATTAAAGGCATAAGATTTTTGAGGTTTTTTACACGCTGTACCTTCTCTAATCATGATCCACTGTCCAAGACGAAGCTTTTCAAGAGCTTCATCAGCACCGGAACATTCATGGTCAGATTCCACGCCTGCAGTTACATAGGCATTGAGAGCATCGCCTTTGAGCATCGGAGCATGACCGTCACAACGCTTGAACTCTTTTGCTGTAACCATAATTTTTGAAATTACCTCGTCATCTGCCGATACAACGCCAGGATAATTCATAAGTTCGGCAAGCCCGCGAACTCTTTCATTTTTAAGATAGGAACTTATTTCCTTGAAGGTAAGGCAGGCTCCTGACTCATCAAATTTTGTGGCAGGTACACAGCTTGACATCATTATATATATTTCAAGAGGCAGATTTTTTGTTGAATCAAGGATGTAGTCAATGCCTACTGTTCCAAGCACATTGGCAATCTCGTGCGGATCTGCAAAAATTGAAACAGTACCGTGAGGCAGGACAGCTCTTGCATATTCCTTAGGTGATACAACAGAGCTCTCAAGATGCAGATGACCATCCATAAATCCAGGAACCACATATTTTCCCTTAAGATCAATCTCATGTCTGCCTTTATATCCCTGACCTATGGCACAGAAATATCCTTCTGCCATAGCAATGTCACCTTTTAAGAATTCCTTTGTAAATACATTAAGATAAGTAGCATTTTTAAAACCAGATCAGCATCTTTTCTTTTCATCGCAACATCTATGCGCAGAGTTCTTTTTTCAAAGCTGTTCATACTTTGACTCCTTAAATAATCTTACATACATCGTTCCTATTTTAAGTATGGTCAGAGCTAAGGAGATTTTCTAGTAAGAAATTTTTCCACTGGCAAATAAAAAGGCTCCCAAGTAAAAACTTGCAGAGCCTCTTTACCAGTTTTTGCTGTTAACCGGGAATAATCATTCCAAGTTCTCGCATCTTGGCTATCTTATAACGCAGGGTGCGGGGTGAAATACCAAGTTTGGCTGACACCTCCTGTCTTGAGCCCCGGCATTCAATTAAAGCATCCAGAATAATCTGATATTCCTGCTGCTTCAACTCACCACCTAAGTCCTGAGGGATCTTCTGATTGCGTACCGCCTCATCACCGGTAAATACAGGAGATGATTCCTCCTCTTCAAGCAGGGTATCAAGTTCAGGAGCAACACCGTCAAAGTCGTCAGTAACGCCACAGACAGAGGCAAAACCACCCTCATCTAAAATAATGCACTTCTCATCAACAACGCCACCGTTTGAGAGAATTAAAGAGCGCTGCATTACATTATCAAGCTCACGAACATTGCCAGGCCAGCTGTAGGAGCAAAGAAGCTTGGCAGCACCTTCTGACAGTGTAGGTATTGCAACCTGATTGTCGGTTGCATGCTTTGATAAAAGGAACTTTGCAATTGGCAGGATATCCTTAGGTCTTTTGCATAAAGGCAGCCAGCGCAGAGGGAATACATTTAAGCGGTAGTATAAGTCCTCACGGAACTTCTTTTCTGCAACAGCCTGCTTTAAGTCACGGTTGGAGGTGGCAATAACTCTGACATCAAGAGAAATGGTTTTTCTTGACCCCAGTCTTTCAACTTCCTTTTCCTGCAGCACACGCAGAAGTTTTGCCTGCAGAGCAAGATCCATTTCTGTGATTTCATCCAATAACAGAGTACCGCCCTGTGCCTGTTCGAATTTACCAGGACAGGCCTGAACTGCGCCGGTAAAAGCGCCCTTCTCATAACCAAAAAGAGTAGCTTCAAGCATTGAATCAGGAATCGCTGCACAGTTAATGGCAACAAAAGGACCGTCGGCGCGGTTTGATTTGTCGTGAACATAACGGGATAAAACTTCCTTACCAGAACCTGAAGGACCGGTGATCATCACAGTTGCATCTGATTGGGCAACTCGGGAGGCCAGAGATAAAAGCTCTGCAGTGCCCGGATCAGCAAAAACAGGTTCTCCTCGTACTATCTTTCTTACAGGAACATAGCGGGAAACCTGATTTAACAGAACTTCAGGAGCAAAAGGTTTGGCAAGATAATCAATGGCACCATCTCTCATTGCCCTGACAGCACCATCAATATTTGCATATGCGGTCATTAAGAGGACCGGCATCTGAGGAAATCTTTCGTGGATGGAATTTAAAAGAGTATGACCGTCCATGCCACCCATCTGAATATCTGAGATAACCATATCAACCTTTTTGCGGGTTAATATTTCAAGGGCTTCTTCACCCCCTTTTGCCTCAAGACACTCATATCCTGTAATCATCAGGGTGTCTACAATAGCTTCTCTTAATTCGTTGTCATCATCTACAATCAGGATCTGGCTGTTGCTGTTGCTCATACTCTTTCCATTATCAGTCTATGCTACAGACTGTTTTTCGTGAACGATACTCTCTGATGGTTCTAATACACCATCGTACTTTGGAATAATCATGGTAAATACGGTTTCAGACTCATCAGACTTAAGGCTGATACTGCCCTGATGAACCTTGGCCACAGCACTTACAACTGCAAGACCTAAACCGGTACCATTACTCTTGGTAGTAAAGAATGGTTCGAAAATCTTTTTGCAAACCTGTTCAGGGATCTTTGGACCGTCGTTAGAAACCTGAATAATAATATTCTTTACATCAGCTTCAAGGTTTATCTTAACGTTTTTTGCACCAGCTTCAATGGCATTTGTCACTAAATTGGTAATTGCTCCATTTAAAGCAGTGGAATTTCCTAAAATCTGCATTGGTCTCTCACCTAAAGTTGCAGATAGATGAGCACCGCTTCTTTCAACAACTGATGCAACAGATGAAGTTACATTTTCAACAATGTCTACTGCATCCATAACCTTTACAGTCTGCTCTCCGGATCTTGCATACATTAAAATATCACTGACCTGAGCTTCTAATGCTTCAAGACGTGACATCAGCTTCTTCTGGAAAAGTGCACGTGACTGAACTGGAAGTTTGGCATTGCCTAAATTTGCAGCATATAAAATTGCTGCAGATAAAGGAGTTCTGATCTGGTGAGCTAAAGATGCTGCCATACGACCTAATGAAGATAATCTCTCCATATGGTGAACCTTGTCAGTAAGTTCACGGGTTGCAGTCTGATCAGTCATTTCAATTAACTGGCCGTGAGCTAAAGGTCTGGTTAAAACCTGAAGCTTTTTACCAGATACAGTTGAAATCTCCTGACCGTCATCTTTCTGAGGACGGAAAACCTCATTGATAACTTCAAACCATTTACGGCCTTCTAGTTTCTCAACATTCAGCATCTGTAAAGCAGACTCATTAGCCTTTTTTATTACTCCACGCTCGTCAATCACGATTACGGCTGAAGGCTCTTTTTCAAAAATCTCTTTATAAAGCTCTAATTCGGTTTTCTGTTCCATAAGTCACCTCTCTTGTTGAGATGACTAATTCAAAGATCGTGCCACTACATTATTTATTTTTATTATCAGTATGTTACATCCATAACACTACTTAAACAGAATAGCTATGACTGTTTTTTGACAGCAATTGAGCTTCTTTTTGAACAAACAGGACATTCCTCATTTAATGGAGGAAGCTTCATCTTTTTTATGGTCATGGATAGAGCATCTACGGTCAAAAGCTGACCTGTTAAAAGATCACCTGCTCCTGTAAGATACTTAATACATTCAGTTGCCTCAAGTGCTCCTATTATTCCCACCACGGGACCTAAAACCCCAAGCTCCTTCGGAGTTTTTACGCTTCCAGGAGCTGGTGGTTCACCAAAAACACAGCGATAGCATGGACCTTTTCCTGGCACATAGGTCATAAGCTGACCTTTAAAGTGAGATACAGCAGCATGCACCATTGGCTTTTGAGCCCTGACGCAGGCATCAGATACTATAAACTTGGACTCAAAGCTGTCAGTACAGTCTAGTACGATGTCGTAATTTTTTATAAGATCCGGGAGTTCATCTGCAGAGCAAAGCTGATTGTAAAGTATCACCTCTACATCAGGATTGATTTTATTTATATAGGCCTTTGCAGATTCTGTCTTTAACTGACCTACAGAAGAGAGACTGTGAATAATCTGACGCGCCAGATTGGATAACTCAACAGTATCAAAATCCATAATACCAATGCAGCCAACTCCTGATGAAGATAGATACATTAGAACAGGAGAACCAAGTCCGCCCGCTCCAAACACCATTACCTTTGATGACAGAAGTTTTTTCTGACCATCAATTCCACACTCTGGCAGAGTTATCTGTCTTGAGTATCTTAAAAGCTGCTCTTTTGAAAGTTCCATGATGCACTCCTTATATCTATGTCTGCATTTTATAAATTTAGCACACCATAAAAGCAAAAAGCCACCGTTTTTTAGACGGTGGCTTAATCAACTGTAAGTTTAGAATTAGCCTACAAATACACGGGCATTTCTAAACAGTCTTACCCATGGGCTGTCTTCACCCCAGTTGTCTGGGTGGTATGAGTTGGCAACAGTTCTCATTACACGCTCTGGATGAGGCATCAGGATGGTGAAACGACCATCACTGTTGGTTACAGAGGTAATACCGTTAGGTGAACCGTTAGGGTTTAAAGGATACTGCTCGGTTACCTTGCCGTTATGATCGATATAACGTACAGCAACCTGGCCTGAAGCCTCTAAAGCCTTTAAGTGTTCAGCATTTTTAAACTCAGCACGACCTTCACCGTGTGAAACCACGATTGGCATGCGTGAGCCTTCCATACCGGCAAACAGAACTGAGTTTGACTTCTGGATCTCAACCTCAACAAAACGAGCTTCAAAACGCTCTGACAGATTGGTTACAAAACGAGGCCAGTTCTCAGCACCAGGGATTAAGGAAGCCATGGTTGACATCATCTGACAGCCGTTACATACGCCTAATGCGAAGGTATCCTTGCGGTTAAAGAATCTTGAGAACTCGTCTGCTGCAACAGAGTTGAATAAAATTGACTTGGCCCAGCCTTCACCTGCACCTAAAACGTCACCGTATGAGAAGCCACCACAGGCTGCAAAGCCCTTGAAGTCGTTAAGCTTAACTCTGCCTGATAATACGTCAGACATGTGAACGTCGATACAGTTGAAGCCTGCACGGTTGAAGGCAGCAGCCATTTCACCGTGCGAGTTAACACCCTGCTCACGTAAAATTGCAACCTTAGGAGCAACGCCCTTTGAGATGTAAGGTGCTGCAACATCCTCGCTGATATCGAAGGAAAGCTCTGCAAACAGACCCTTGTCATCAGACTCGTCCTTAGCCTCAAACTCCTGACGGGCGCAATCTGGATTATCACGCAGTGACTGCATGTGATAGGTGGTCTCTGCCCAGATCTTGCGGAAGTGCTTGCGTGGAGCGTTGATTACATCGTTGCCGTCGCGGTTGAATACTATGCGGTCATCATCACGCAGAGAACCAATCTCAAAGATGCAGCTTGCAAGGCCGTGGCCTGAGAGAATGTTCATAACAGTCTCAGCATCCTCAGTCTTAACCTGGATTACAGCACCTGGCTCTTCTGAGAAGAGAACGGCTAAATCGTCCTGACCTAAGTTGTCTAAACGAACGTTAACACCGGTGTGACCTGCAAATGCCATTTCTGCAACAGTTACGAACAGACCGCCGTCTGAAATATCGTGGTATGCAAGAACCAGGTTCTTCTCGTTTAAGAACTGGATTGAATCGAATAACCCCTTTAAGCGGGCTGGATTGTCTAAATCAGCACACTTAGAACCTAACTGACGGTATACCTGAGCTAAAGCAGAGCCGCCTAAACGGTTCTGTCTCTCGCCTAAATCGATGTAGATTAAGGTGGTCTGACCCTTATCGGTACGCAGCTGAGGAGTTAAGGTCTTGCGGATATCCTCAACTCTTGCAAAGGCTGAAATGATAAGTGACATAGGAGCGGTAACGGTCTTCTTCTTACCATTCTCCTCCCAGGTGGTCTTCATTGACATTGAGTCCTTTCCAACAGGTACGGTAATACCAAGCTGAGGACAGATTTCCATACCAACAGTCTTTACAGCGTCATATAAGCCAGCATCCTCACCTGGGTGACCATTTGGTGCCATCCAGTTAGCTGAAAGCTTAACGCGGTTTAACTCACCGATATTAGCAGCTGCAATGTTGGTTACAGCCTCAGCAACAGCAAGACGAGCTGAAGCTGCGTGGTTTAATAATGCAACAGGTGTTCTCTCACCTACAGAGCCTGCCTCACCATGATAGGTGTCATATGAAGCTGCAGTTACAGCAACATCTGATACAGGAACCTGCCATGGACCAACCATCTGATCACGAGCAACAAGACCGGTAACAGAACGGTCACCAATGGTGATTAAGAAGGTCTTTTCTGCAACTGTTGGAAGTCTTAAGATACGTTCAGCAGCTTCCATTGGAGTTACACCGTCAAGATGTAAATCATCAGAAGCACACTCTAAGGTCTTTACATCCTTGTGCATGCGTGGTGGCTTGCCTAAGAGAACATCTAATGGCAGGTCGATTGGCTTGTTGCCAAAATAAGGATCTTCAAGCACAACTCTGCGTTCCTTGGTGGCAACACCAATTACGGCATACTGTGCTCTTTCACGCTTACAGAAACCTTCGAAGATATCAAACTTGTCTTCTGCAACAGCAAGAACATAACGTTCCTGAGACTCATTACACCAGATCTGAAGTGGTGACATGCCAGGCTCATCATTAGGGATCTTTCTTAAATCAAACAGACCGCCTACGCCGCCGTCAGATACAAGTTCAGGCATAGCATTAGAAAGACCGCCGGCACCAACGTCATGGATGAACATGATTGGGTTTTCATCACCTAATTCCCAGCAGGCATCGATAACTTCCTGGCAGCGACGCTGCATTTCAGGGTTGCCACGCTGTACTGATGCAAAATCAAGATCTTCAGATGAAGCACCTGAATTCAT
>ONCB01000121.1 GCA_900316175.1 uncultured Succinatimonas sp. | reverse complement strand
AGGTATGGATATAATAAAGAGCATGATGGTCTTCCAACTATCAAGGTTCTTACTCTTTATTCTCTTAATACCGAACAGCCCTTTGCATACTGGGCTCAGCCTGGCAATATACCCGATTCAATCTGTGTGGAGAATGCTTTAAAACAGCTTGATTTCCTTGATATTGATAAGCCAATGGTTGTCACAGACAACGGTTTCTGTACGCAGGAGAACATTGTCTCATATATCCAGGAACACACCAGATTTGCCTCTAGAATCACCAGAAATGATGGTAAATGGGTAAGTGAAGCCATAGATAAACACTTAGCAGATCTTGATGATATTAACAATGTTATTGATTTCGATGAAGACATAGCCGGGATCTGCTCCACTGTAAGACCAAAGCTTTCATATACCGCCAAATATACCAGTGCAAATCATAAAAAAGGTGAACATGTTTCTCTTACTCCTAGACTATACCTGGGAATATTCCGCAGCCGCAGCCGACGTTTTGAAGCTGAACGTATACTGACGAAAGATCTCTATGAATTAAAAAGAATGATTGAGGACGGCAAGGAAGATCAGCTGAGTGAAGCAGCCATGAACAGAGCTCTTAAGTACCTTAACTGGACAACCAGTCGCTCAGGAACGATTAAGGTATCTTTCAATAAAGAAGCTGTTGATGAGGCAAAGAAATATATGGGGATTTTCTCTATGTGCTCCAATAGAGTAAATTCAGCTTCAGAGCTTTTAAATCTAGGTCGTAAAAGAGAACATATTGAAGATATAACAAAGGTAAAACCACCTATGTATTAGAGGGTAATATCAATTACTCGGCGGGTATTATTTCCTATCTTAAGGATGATTTGAAACTTATAGAACATCCTTCAGATACTGAAAAGATGGCAAAAGAGGCAAATCCTGTTGATAAGTGCTGCTTTGTTCCTGCACTGTCTGGACTTGGTGCTCCGTATTTTACTGCAGCTGTTCGCGGTACCATTTTTAATATGAGCAGAGTTACAGGCAGTAACGAAATCGTGAGGGCTGCTTTAGATTCAATTGCACTGCAGGTGAACGATATTATGGACCTGATAGGAAAGAGTGCTGGTATCAGCTTTAACAAGCTGTGTGTGGATGGAGGAGCCACAAAGAATTCCTATCTGATGCAGCTGCAGTCTGACCTTTGCAGAGTTCCTGTTGAGGTACCTGTAAATGCAGAGCTATCAGGCACAGGCGCAGCCTATATGGCAGCCATAGCCACAGGTCTTGCCGACGAGAGTATCCTTAAAGTTAATGGCAGTATTGCACTGTATAAACCTCGTGATAATCAAGAAAAGTGTAAAGATTTAACGGCACTATGGCATAAGGCTGTAAAGGCTGCCATTGAATTTGGTGCTTAGTTTTTTTACATGATGTTCAAGGCGCGATGCTCAAAAGGTATTGCGCCTTTTTTATTTGATTTATATTATCTAAAAGAGGATAAAAAGATCTGTGGAGCTCAAGATGAACAATAATGTGATTAGAAATATGATTATAGTAGTGTGCCTGATTCTGTCACTGCTCTTTATGTATTTTGGGAAATAATATAAAAATCCAGCAGTTACAGATTATTACAGCTGATAGATAATTGCATAAAGGTACTTTTATGAGCATATGGACTGACCTTACTGACAAAGTTAACGTGGCTTTGGAAAATGAAATTCGAGTTGGTGTTACCGGTCTGTCAAAAGGCGGAAAATCTACTTTCTTTACCTCGCTGATAAATCAGTTTCAGAATTTTTCCTCTACTGAAGCGTATGTGAATCTGCCTAGATTTACAGCCTTGAAGGATAGTGGTATTTATTATGGTGGAATCGTTGATAACACCGATTTGTCGGTACCTAAGTTTCCTTATGCTGAATCCATAGATGCCATCTGTTCTAATCCACCACGCTGGCCTGCTCCTACTGACAGTGTAACTGAAGTCAAAATTGAGCTTAAATGTAAAGAAAGGCGTTTTTATATACCAGGAGAAAACAGAACCGTCTATCTGTCTTTGTATGATTATCCTGGTGAATGGCTTATCGATATCCTGCTGCTTAATCTTTCCTATGAAGAGTTCAGCCAGAAGATCTCCTGTATGGCAGGGGAACTTGAAAACATTGCTGATTTTAAGCCATGGTATCAGTCTGGTCTTGAATTTAAGGGGACAGAGGTTTTTTCTGGTTGTGAAATTCAGTTAAAGAAAACAGTACATCTTTATAAGGAATGGCTCGCATCGTTGAAAGCAAAAGGTTTTTCCTATGTTCTGCCAGGAAGGTTTATTATGCCGGGTACCCTTGAAAATGCCCCTATAATTGAGTTTGTTCCCTGGATATGGCGCTTTCCATCAAGAGTGGAAAAGAATTCGTTATATGCCGTTTTAAAAGAGCGCTATGAGAGCTATAAAGAGAACATTGTAAGAAAGTTTTATGATGATTTCTTTTGTAAATTAGATAGACAGATTATCCTGGTCGACTGTTTTAAAGCTCTGTTGGGCGGAAAAGAAACCTACAGAGATCTAAATGATACTCTGGATATTCTTCTTTCAAATTTCCAGTACGGAAGAAGTAATCTTTTCAACAGACTGTTCTCTCCAAAAATTGATAAGGTTATTTTTGCTGCCACCAAAGCTGATATGGTTACCATAGATCAGCACGGCAGGCTTATGAATATCTTAAAAACCATGGTAAGTCAGTCTTTCAGACGAGTTAAAAAAGATCTTTCAAACTGCAATTTCATGCTGCTCTCTTCAATTAGGAGTACCAGGTGCATAGAGACAAAATACCAGGGCGAAACTATTCATGTTCTCAAGACTGATTATGATGAGGATAAAAGCTTCTTTCCAGGTGATCTGCCTCCTGACTGGTCTGAGGAGAGTCTAAAATTCTATCAGGAGAATTTTCATTATCACAATGAGATAAAGCCTCCTAAAGTGGAATTAGGCCAACCTCTCCCTCATATGAATATGGACCTTTTACTGCAGTATTTACTAGGAGATAAACTATGAAGCGCGGTTTTGTCCTTGATGATACTAAAGATAGTACTGACAGGTTATTTAGCAGTGTAAAAACTGAAGATCTCGATTTTTTTGAAAAGCAGATTCCACCTATGAAAGCCGGCAGGACATTCGATGACGGTGAATTAAATGAAAAAGACGAAAAAGAAGTCTTCTTTAAGAATACAGATATGGATGATGACTCATTTTTAGAGACTGATGAAGATACTGATAAGGAAATTCATATTTCCTTCTGGTCAAGCCCGGTGCTGTGGATATTGGTTCTTACAGGATTGCTTGCCGGCATTGAGGCGGCCAGTATGGCAATATCTGTCTTTGAACAGCATGGTCTTTTAAGAGATATTTTTTCACTGGTATTTATTCTGCTGCTTGTCATTATCATAGTTCAGAGCGGAAAAGAAATAATTTCAGTTTGGCGCATTGCTGATACACACAAGAATCGACTTAAATATAATGAAATATTAACAAATGGCAATTTTTCAAAGGCTGCAGAGCTTTGTGATGCCATGACCAACAGTGATTGTCCAAAGGAACTGTACAGAGATTTTAAAAGATCACTGCAGCCTCATTTTTCAGCAAAGGAAGTGTTTGATCTGTATGAAAGAATTGTCCTGCGTCACCTTGATAAAAAGGCAAAAGATGTAATTATCAGGAGATCGATTGAAACCAGTATTTTTGTCGCTGTAAGCCCTTTAGCCATGCTTGATATGGCACTTGCCGGACTGAAAATGATGAGGATGGTAAGAGAAATATCTGAGATTTACGGTTTTAAGCCATCCTTTTGGGCGAAAATAAAGCTCTATAAAACAGTTGCCAAAAATGTAATCTTTATTGGCCTTTCTGATCTGCTTTTGGATTTATCTGTGCAGCTTGCAACTAATGCCTCGACTTCTGCAGCCGCCAAACTTTTAGAAAAGGCAGGAACTTCTTTTGGTGTTGGTGTCTCTGTAGGTTTTTATTCTACCAGAGTTGGCTATATGACTGTCAGAGCTGTAAGACCAATTGATTTATCAGAAAATTCAAGAGAGATTTTCAGCCTGGGAAAATTAAGAACAGCTCTTTTTAAGTACGTTGCAGGTAAAATTTCATCAGCAATGCTGCATGGTGGCTCTGATAAGAAAAAGTAATCTGAGACTAAAGACCGGTTGCAAGCAGCGCAAGCACATTGATAACCGGTTCTTCGTAAGGGTGCACGGCCTTGATGGCTTTTAATGTTTTCTGAAGGTTTACTCTTTTTATGGTAACCTCAACCTTAAGCTCTGTTTCACAGGAGATCTCGTTTTTATTTCCTATAAATGGTTTAGCCCCATCGAGTGGTCTCCAGAATCCTTTAACTTTTGAAACACTAAGACAGGAATCGTAATTGCCGATGTGTCCTGCATCCACGTTTTGAAGTGCTTTTTGCAGTACAGTAAAATGTGTTTCTGGAATAAAAATCTCCAGCTTTAAAAATTCAAATTCCATCTCTTAAACGTTGACCCAAATTGCGATTCTTAATGAATGGTTCTGGGTGTAGACAAGTCTTCCTCCCTCACATATCTGGCCGTCACGGTCAACATATGAGGCATCGAACTGATCCTGACCTACAGAACGCAGCCACCAGTAGCCACAGCCTTTAACATCAGCATAAGCATTGTTCTGTCTTGCATACTTGGTAACTTTAGCTTTGCGGTCTTCGTCTGCAGGGAAGTATTTTCTTGCCTCTTCAATACTCAGAATAAAGACTTTGTCATCAGTATCATCTCCGCCTAAGGTTCCGTACTTTTCACTGTCTTTATTCTCAAGATGAGTCACAGCAATCTTTTTGGCTTCTTCAGAACTGAAGGCTGACTTTAGAAAATCATGATTAAGCCATTTTCTTAAAGTTGAAACAGACCAGTTTCCTGAGTATGAGAACATCCAGCTGTAGGTATTGCGCTCTTCCATGTTGTATGGCTTGGCATCAATTAACCTGTCGGTTATTAAAAGAACTTTGTTGTCCTTTCTTTCAAGAACTCTCCAGGTAATAGGCAACAGTTTTTCTGTGTCATCCTTTGGGTATGTGCCAAAAGAAACCTTATCGCCTGCCTTTGCCTCTTTAATATCAATCTTTTTTGATGCCAGCTTTATGTACAGTGCAACTCTAACAGCTCTGGTACCGTCATCCACCTTGCCACAGAATAAATCAAGCCCCATAATAGAGCCGTCATCAGCTATGTAACTTGCTTCAAAAGGAATAGCACCAGGCGATCTTAACCACCAGGATGAATTGCCTTTTTCATTTACCATCACACCTTCGCTTAAAGCAAATTCAGTGGGAGTTAATAGACGTTCTTCTTTATGTGGAAGATATGATCTGATTTCATCAAGGCTTAATAAAAAGAGTCGGTCTTTAGTATTGTTGCCGCCTTTACCCTGATTTAAATAATGGGGATTATCAGTATTTGTAACTGATGTAAAGGGAATTAAGGAGAGTTCCTCTTCAGTGAACAGTTCTTCAATAAGCTCTGAATTCAGCCACTCTCTTAAAGAGCAGTTCTCCCATGTAATTGATGTGCCTTCGTTATTGTAGGTCTGACAGTCAATTCCTTGTTCTGTAACTAAAAGAGCCTTCCCATCTTCAACTTCTAACACTCTCCACTCGAGTGCTTCAACAGTCATAACATCCTTTTTATGGTATCTGCCAAAGGTAACAATCTGTCCGGCATTCAGGTCAGATAGTTGGGTTGAGCTGTCTATTGAAATGGTCATTTTGACGATTATAGTTTACTTTTACAGATGATTATTGAGGCTTCGTGCATATGTGTGGATAAAACATAGAGCCTCAATATGATTTTTTTACCCTTAAGATCTTTTACAGATCTTAGTAAGTTCTTTAAAAACAG
>ONCB01000040.1 GCA_900316175.1 uncultured Succinatimonas sp. | reverse complement strand
TTGTTCACAATGTAATTTTCTAAAGAACTCACTGACTGTGAAAGGCAGCGAAAATGCTCGTAATATTACTCAGAATCCATTAGTTCTGAGTAGTTACCAGTAAGGATTTTTTTATGCGAGCATTGGTAGTTGGTCTTAACTGGGGTCACGTCCATATAAATGCATTTAGACAACTTGGACATACAGTTATGGGTATTGTTGATGTCAACTATGAAAAATGCAGAAACGTGGCTGCTCAATATGCTATTGAAAATTTCTATAGTTCATTAGATGAAGTAAATAGAAATGATTTTGATGTTATTACCATTGCAGTACCCGCTAAATATCATTTTGAAGTTATCAATAAAGCTCTAAATTTTAATGTTCCTGTAATCTGTGAAAAGCCTGTATTAGGAATATCAGGCACGGATGAGCAGTACAGGTTATTAGAAAACAAACCTCTCTATTTTAACTATGCATATCCATTTCTTGAGGATATTGAGCTTTTTTATAAAAAGATAGATTTAATTCAGAATATTAAGCACATTGAAATTTTATGCACACATAACTTAAAACTGACAACTGATTTTACAGATGCACAGATGTTTTACGAAACTGTATCTCATCCTGTTGCTCTTATATCTCATAAACTGATTAGCCAGGATATTATTGCTGATGTAATTAAATCTTCAAATGACACTGTTACAGCATTGCTTAAAAATGGTCTTAAAGTTGATGTGATATGCAGAAAAGACACTTCTTTTGAAGGCATCAGACATCATATTACTATTGAAGGTGATAAGAAATTAGAGCTAATCGGTGAGTACCTTACTGGCAGTACCTGGCATTACAAACCTGCAATTTTTGATGGTAACTACATCGGTGTTGAACACTGGCCATCTGAAGATCCTTGGTACAGTGCAAATAAACGCTCACTAAATAATCTTGCAGAAATGATATGTGCAAAACAGACACCTGATAATGCACTTTTAAAAGGAGCTTTTGATCTTCAAAAAGCAATGATTATTGAAAAGATCCTTCATGCTGTAAGATAAAGCTCTTCAATATTGAGAACATTGTTTTTAAAGAAACGATTTTAATTACATCGTTTCTTTAAAAATGACAATGCAGCCTGTTAGGCTGCTTTTTTCATTCTGAGATTCTGAAGAATAACACTCAAAAATACCAAAAATAGTCCAATATAGAATGAGTAATTCAATTCTCTGTCCTCATTGAAAATTAGTATGGCAAGTAAAATTGCATATACAGGTTCAAGATTTAAAGTAAGATTAAGTGTGAAAGCAGAAATCCTACTCATAAGCTGAACAATAAGCAAATATAAACCAACAGTAAATACTGATGATAACAAGAGCAGATAGGCAAAATCCTTAAGATTAAAATTAAAACCATCAAAACCAACAGTCAAAGCATATAAAGGAGTCATTGCGCATAAAAACACAAAACCGCCTCCCATTTGACAGGTAAGACATGTATAGGGATCTTTATGATGAGAAAAACGCTTGTTATAAATTGAAAAGAGCGATGAAAAGAGCGCAGAAAGAATTCCAAGCACGATACCCAGTCTAAACTTTATATCAAAGCTGAAAATCAATAAAAGACCTGAAATGATAAGAATCGAAAAAATAAGATCTTTAGGGTAAAACTTTACCCCTGTCAGCCTAGGTTCTAATAGTGCTGTGAAAAATGAGGTTGCAGCAAGCGTGATAGTTCCTATCGATACATTTGAAGTTTTAATTGATAGATAAAAAAGTATCAGGTGAATGCAAAGAAGTATTCCTGAAAAACCATTCTTGATAATGGTTCGTATATTAAATGCAACCAGCCGGTGTGTCAGTATGACATAAACTAATATCAGCGCAAAAGCAAAAGTAAAGCGCAGATAAACCAGCATAAAGGCGTCATAAGAGATGAGGCGACCAAACAGACCAGTACCCCCTGCGATTAAAACCGCAAGGTGAAGCTTTAAAAAGGTTCTCCACATAGATTACTCTAAAGGATTTAATACCTTTAATCTGGCAAGGCCACCTTTATTACCAAGACTCTTGTAAAGTTCATCAATTACAGGTGAAAGAATCTCATCAAGACCATAAGGGTAATTTAAAATCAGCATTCCAGAACCGCACATTCCAAATTCCTCATCCTGAGGCTCAACACACAGCTCAGCCTGAAGCATAGGCAGATTTAGTCTCTTCAATTCCTGTGTAATATTCTTAGAATGATCTCGAAGCTTTCCTAAAACCGGATACCAGATTACAAAAATACCGGTATTCCACTTTCTGGTGCCAAGCTTAACAGCCTTAACAAGATCAGTATATTCAGATTTATCCTCGTATGGAGGATCAATAAAGACCATACCACGTCGAGGTGTTGGAGGTAGCAATGCATTTAAGGCTTCAAGACCGTCTCGGCACTGAATATTGATACGAGGATCTTTTTTAAAGTTGGATCTTAAAGTCTCAAATTCGCCTGAATGCAAATCAATAAAAGTGAGTTTGTCAGACTCTCTTGCAAGTTCTGATTCAAAAAAAGGGGATCCCGGATAGGCATTTTTCATTTCGAAATTTGCCTCTTCATAGACTTTATAAAACTCAGGTACAAGCTCTTTTAATTTTTCGTTATCAGCAATCTTGGCTATACCTGTCTTAAACTCCTGGTTTTTCTGAGCCATAAAACCGTCAAGACGATAAAGACCAGAACCTGAATGAGTATCTATAACTATGTAAGGCTTTTCTTTACGATTTAAACAGCGCAGCATCAGACATAAGGTCATATGCTTTATAATATCTGCATGGTTGCCGGAGTGAAAACCGTGTTTGTAACTTAACATAATTAAACCTCATTGAATATTTTCTTAATTTTACTACATTTAAAGTAGATAGAAAATAAAAGGCATAAGTATGTACAGATTTAAATTCAATCTTTTTAAATATTCTATATTCCTGCTGGTAGTGGTATTTATCGGTAATGCACAGGCTGAGCTCATTGATGTAACATCAAATGAGAACAAATCTTCTAAAGTTACAGTAGTACGAAAAGACAGTTCACAAAATATAGAATCATTAGAACACGCTAATGAGAACAAAAGAGTTGTAACAGTTCCACATGACAAACATAAAGGTAAATATCATGGTGACAATGTGGGACAGAACGGTGTAAAACTTGAAGGGGTAAGCAAACAGGATCTAGAAGATCTATATTACGGAACCAAAATGTTAGAAAACGGCTATTAAAATATAAAGCTCTGTTATAGTATACAGAGCTTTTTTAATTTAGTATCTGCTCTTTGCAGACATCAAATCAATACCGTTTGCAAGCCACATTAAAGAATTCTCGTAAGAATCGAGAATTTCGTGACGTGTAAATACGCCTGCAGCCATAGCACCATCAACGAATTCAAGAGACAAAGATTCCATACACTCTGCAATCTTAACAACGATATGAAAAATTCTGTCCTCTTCGTAGAACTTACGGAGTTTTGCTTTGATATGCTTTAAAGTCTGTTCAACTGCCGGTGTAAGATATGCATACATCTGCTCGATATTTGAACATACACCGATAGCAAAGCCGTAGGATAAATCTATATCACCTGATTTTAAGGTTAACAGCTCTTCTACAAACTGTGCACGCAATAAAATCTGCTTTAAAGGCTCATAGCGGAAATAACGATAATCCTTCTCTTTGCGGTAATACTCTTCTAAAATCATCAGACATACTAAAATGATGAGCTTATGTAGTACAACCGAATCAATATCGTAAATACAGTCTTCGATTTCGTCAAAGGAGAATGAGTTATCTGGTTTGTCATCCCCCTGAACAACAGCAAGCAGTATTGGCAGCATCTGGTAAATATCGCCTCTTGCTTTTACAAGATCAATAAAATACTGATAATCTGGTCTTGGCTGGAGTAAATCAGCAATAATATCAAGCATAAGGTCAAAGTAATTCTTATTTGCCTTGTACTGATATGGATTAAAGCTTGCCTTTAAAACATCTCTTGGAAAACTTGGACAGCATATATAGTGAGCACCAGCTTCAAGAGCAATAGAAGCTTTATTAACGTTGTCACAGCGATCACAGATAATCTTTATCCACGGAGCTTTCTTCAAAAGAGTGGTAGCCAGAATAAACTGCTCTTCAATATCCTTGGTCATATCAACCACACAATAGGATATTGCTCTTAATGATTTAAACCAGCTGGTATAAATAATAGTGTACACATCAACAGCAATTGACATGTTCTCGCGTTTTAAAACGCTTATCTGATGCTGGAATGATGCAGAACTGTCCTGACGCTCCTGCAGATGCAGAATGAATCTGTTGGCAGGAAGAGGCTTTGCATATTTAGTGATATCAGGAGTCAAAGGAAGAGCAGTCATGTTTACAGAATCCTGATGCGCAAACTGATCTGCATGTCTTCTGATATAGAAACCGATAATAATATGTTTAACGTGCTTTTTTTCAATCATATCAGGGCGAAAGCTTCCCTCACCTGCAGTATATCTGAATGTGTAAGCAAGCAAATTACCGGTTCTGTCATATATAGGTGTTCTTGTTAAGATATGACATCTATCTTTGGAACGAACAAACTTTGGAGCTACAGGAGCCGCCTGAGATTGGGGCGAAGCCATTGAAGCACCAGATGACAGAGGTGTATTTGCTGTTAAACTGTTTGGGTTTTGAAAATCCATTATTATGCTTTCTCGGATATTTCACTCTGTAATTAAATCAATAAATTTTTAATTCGCTATTCTAACACACAAGTTATCATATACAATTAGAACATTATCAAAATTGACTGATATATATCTTATTAACTGTTAATATAAGAAATAAATAGAGTAAAAGCATATATAAATGTGACTGGTATCACATAAATAATTCTGTTTATTCGATCCTTAAGTTATTTATATGTTTCTTTTAAGACAATATTTTCTTCTATTTTTAACTGCAGCCATCTGGGGTTCTGGATTTGTAGCTCAGAAAACAGGTATTGAGCATGTTTCACCATATACATTTACCTTTATGAGAACCCTGATTGGAGGATTATGTCTGTTACCACTTTTAGCAGTGCTAAATGTCATAAACAGCAAAAAACAGGTAAAGAAAACAGACCGAAAAATGTTTATTTATGGCTCAATGCTTTGCGGTTTCTTTCTAATTCTCTCAGAATCACTGCAGCAATATGGCCTTTTATTTACAGATGTAAACAAAGCAAGCTTCATTACAGCTCTTTATATGGTGTTTGTACCGATAATAGGCCTGTTTGCAGGACACAGACTGACATTAAAACTGACGTTGGCCGTAGCGCTTTCATGTCTTGGTCTATATCTTTTCTGCATGAAAGGTGAGTTTTCACTTGCCTATGGTGACACACTGGTGCTTTTGTGCGCATTAGGATTTGCTTTTCACATTCTGGTCATTTCATTTTTCATAAACAAAGTAGATGGTGTGATGCTCTCCTGTGGACAGTTTTTTGTTGCATCATTTTTAGGTTTCATCATGATGGCGTTAACCGGAATGCCCAAAACTGAAGAACTGATGATGGCTGCACCTGCTATACTTTATGCTGGTATCATGTCAAACGGTATTGCCTATACACTGCAGATTGTAGGACAAAAAGGAGTTAATCCAACCATAGCCTCTCTCATTCTTTCTCTTGAATCTGTAAACGGCGCAATTTTCGGTGTAATCATGCTTAATGAATCTATGAGTGCAAAGGAAATTACAGGTGCAGTGCTTATGTTTTCTGCCATAGTATTAACACAGATTCGTTTAAGAAAAAGACTGTTTAAAAAAACATCTGTGGCATTAAACTGATTTTAATTTAATCTGAGTGCTATAAAGGTCAAAAATACAGATTAGCCTTCATATAACCTTATAATTTATTAACAAACAATGGCATTTTTGATAAAATGTATGCCATTGTTTTTTTTTAAATTCACGTTTTCTGAGGGTAATTATGACCAAAGCTAAAACCCTGCTTGTAACAAATGCACTTCCATATTCTAATGGTCCTATTCACTTAGGCCATATGCTTGAACATATCCAGTCAGATATTTTTGTTCGTTTTAATCGTGCTATTGGCAATACTGTTTATTATGTATGCGGTGATGACTGTCACGGTACCCCTGTAATGATTAAGGCAGGTCAGCTTGGCATTACCCCTGAGCAGATGATTGAAATTACCTCAAAAGATCATGATGAGGATTTAAAGGGCTTTTTAGTTTCATATGACAACTACTATAAGACCCATTCTCCAGAAAATGAGGAAATCTCATCTTATATGTACAATAAAGCCAAGGAAAATGGCTATATTGTTACCAACAAGATTTCTCAGCTTTTCGATCCTGAGAAAAATATGTTCCTTCCAGACAGATTTGTTAAAGGAACATGCCCTAAGTGCGGTGCAAAAGATCAGTATGGTGACAATTGCGAAGTCTGCGGTGCAACCTATGATCCAACTGAGCTTAAGGATGCATACTCTACTGTATCAGGTGCCAAGCCAGTATTAAAAGAATCTGTTCACTACTTCTTTGATCTGCCAAAAGCAAACGACTTCCTGCATGATTACATCAGAAATTCAGGTGTAATTCAGACTGAGATGGCAAACAAACTTGAAGAGTGGTTCACTCAGGGCTTAAAGCCTTGGGATATTTCTCGTGACAGCCCATACTTTGGTTTTAAAATCCCTGGCACTGAAGACAAATACTTCTACGTGTGGATGGATGCTCCTATCGGTTATTTTGCGTCATTAAAGAACCTGTGTGCCAAAAACAATATCTGCTATGAGGATTTTGTAAAACAGGATTCAGATATCGAAATGGTGCACTTTATCGGTAAAGACATTCTCTATTTCCATTCTCTGTTCTGGCCTGCAACCTTGAAGGCTGCTGAAATGAGACTTCCAAGTCATATTTACGTACATGGCTATGTGACTGTAAATGGCGCAAAGATGTCTAAATCAAAAGGCACCTTCATTAAGGCAAAGACCTTCTTAAAGTATTTCAAACCAGAAACACTTCGCTATTACTTTGCTTCAAAGATGAACTCAAGCTGTGTTGATGTTGATCTTTCATTAGATGACTTTATGGCAAAGGTAAACTCTGATATCGTTGGCAAGGTGGTTAACCTGGCTTCACGCACTGCAGGCTTTATTACAAAGCGCTTTGACGGCAGGTTATCTGATGCTCCTTTCAATCAGGAAATCATTGATCGCATTGCTGCTGTAAAAGATGACGTAATCAGGGGTTATGAGAGCCGCAACTATGCTGATGCAATCCGTACCATCATGGGTCTTGCTGATGAAGCAAACCGCTACATCGATGCAATGGCTCCATGGGTAATTGCAAAACTAGAAGGTGAAGATGACAAACTTCAGAGAGTATGCTCTGATGGTATCAATCTCTTTAGAGCACTTATCACCTACCTCAAGCCTGTATTACCAGAAGTTGCAGCAAACGCCGAAGAATTCCTCAATTCAAAGCTTGATTTTTCAACTGTTGCAAATCCTTTAGTAAGCCATACCATTAACAAGTTCAAGCCATTATTCAGCAGAATAGAAAAGGCTCAGATTGATGCTATGATTGAAACTTCTAAAGAAGATCTTAAAGAAGCTAATGCACAGGCTCCAAAGAAGGAAGCCAAAAATGAAGCTAAGTCTTCTGAAGATAGAATTGAACCGTTAGCACCTGAAATTACCATCGATGATTTTGCAAAAGTAGATTTACGTGTTGGCACCATCATCGAAGCAGAAGAAGTTGCTGAAGCAAGAAAGCTCTTAAAGCTTAAGGTTGATATCGGCTTTGAAACCCGTCAGGTATTTGCAGGTATCAAACAGGCTTATCCTGATGCAAAATCACTTATTGGCAGACAGGTTGTGCTGGTTGCAAACTTAAAGCCACGTCAGATGAAGTTTGGTTTATCTGAAGGTATGGTGACTGCAGCAGGTCCTGGTGCTACAGAAGTATTCCTGTTGGGTGTTGATTCTGGAGCTGTAAACGGCGACAGAATTCACTAAAATTATTAGTTAACTCAGAGCCACTGTTTAAAGACAGTGGCTTTTTTTACGATAAAAACTATGTTAAATGCACTGTCTGTAAAAAAGGAAAGCAGAACTCTGTTTATCCTTTTCGTTCCTTTGTTTTTAGGTCTTTTGTCTAACTGTGCGATGTCTGCAGTGGATACCCTAATGTCTGGTATGGCAGGAACAATTGAGTTGTCAGGTGTTGCTCTTGGAACAACGTTCACATTTCCCTGCTACCTGTTCTTGCAGTGTACTGCTGCAGCTATTACTCCAACAGTATCTCACCTGCTTGCATTAAATAAACTGCGCCGTATCCATATCTCTACATTTAATGCAACTGTTACCAGTGTTACCATAGCTGTTATAACATCAATTTTACTCTTAAGTATGAAGTATGTAATTGACTTTATACCGGCAGACAAAGAGATGGTTAGCATTGCCTCAGACTACATTCTTTTCATTGCCTTAGGACTGCCTTCAGTAAGCTTTTTCTACTCAAGGTTATCCTTTATTCAGGGGCTTGGCATATCCAAACTGACTCTGTATTTTGGTATTTTAGAGCTTTGTCTTAACATACCTTTAAACTATATCTTTATTTTTGGAAAACTGGGAGTGCCTGCTTTTGGCGGTGCCGGTTGCGGTCTTACCACAAGTCTCATCTACACTATCTGTGCCGTTGTTATTATCTTTTACGAACGCCACTCAACCCTTCTTGATAAATACAGAACAACAAAGAAAACAGCAATACTCTTCTTAAAAGATATTAAATCATTTTTAAAACTTGGCATTCCAATTGGTATTTCAAGAACTGTAGAAGTAACAGGTTTTACAATGGCAGCTCTGATCTTAAGTCCATTCGGTCCTGTAGTTATGGCAGCGCATACTATTACTCTTTCAATCTCCGGACTTATCTTCATGATTCCATTAAGTCTTGGTATCTCAGGAACTATCAGAGTTGCTTATGCCATGGGTACTAAAAACTGGGATCATGCACGTCTGATTTTAAAGATCATTCTTTCAATCAATTTGCTGCTATACTTTATCTACTTTTCTCTGGTATTTTTATTAAGAGAAAATCTTGCAGGTCTTTATATTTCTGATCCTGAAGTTATAGCTTTAGCATCAGGTCTTCTTATTCTCAACTGCATTTATATGCTTCCAGATTCAGTTCAAAGTGTTTTAAGCTGCGTTCTGATGGGCTTTAAAGATTCTAAAGTAATTTTTTATGTAACTGTAAGTGCCTACTGGGTAATAGGTCTTCCTCTAGGCAGTGCACTTGCGTGGGGATTATTTACTGATAAGCTTCACGCCTACGGGATCTGGACTGGCTTTATTTTTGCCCTGTCAGTTGCTGCTGTGCTTTTTGCTTCCAGAACATTCTATCTTTTTAAGACCAGAACCTATCCAAAACTTCTTCTTGAAAGTTATCACAACAAAAAAGAATAAGGTTCTGAAAACAAAAAACCATCACCTGCAAGTTCAGATGATGGTTTATATTCATTCTAACCTAATGATTAGATAGCTTCTTCGTTTTCTTCACCGGTACGGATTCGAACAACTCTTTCTACGTTTGATACGAAGATCTTGCCGTCACCAATCTTACCAGTCTGAGCAGCATTTACGATTGCTTTGATTGACTTGTCTGCATCCTCGTCTGCAACTACGATTTCGAGTTTGCATTTTGGTAAAAAGTCAACCACATACTCAGCACCACGATATAACTCAGTGTGACCCTTCTGTCTGCCGAAGCCCTTAACATCTGACACAGTCATACCAGAGATCCCAATAGTAGCCAGTGCTTCGCGAACGTCGTCTAACTTGAATGGTTTGATAATTGCTACAATACGTTTCATTCTTATGTACTCCTAATTAAATGTTGTAACCACGCTCGCCGTGAGATGCAAGGTCAAGACCTTCAGATTCTTCATCAGCTGTTACACGGGTACCAACTAAGAGACCGGCAACCTTGAATGCGATTACAGAAACAACCAGTGACCATACCATTGATACTACTAATGACATTGCCTGACCGTAAACCTGACCTGCAATTGAGTCCCAGCCCTCTTTGAAGCCCATACCGCCTAAAGATGGTGAGCAGAATACACCTGTTAAGATACCGCCTAAGATAGCACCAATACCGTGTACACCGAATACGTCAAGAGAATCGTCGATCTTGGTTAAACGCTTGAAGCCGTGAACACCCCATAAGCAAGCTAAACCAGATGCAACACCGATAACTATTGCACCAACTGGACCTACGTAAGCACATGCTGGAGTGATAGCAACCAGACCTGCAACAATACCAGATGCAGCACCTAAAGTTGATGGTTTCTTGAACATAATCCATTCAGCACCACACCATGCAATTGCTGCAGATGCTGGGCAAATAACGGTGTTAATGAATGCTAATGCTGAAATACCATCTGCCAGTAACTCAGAGCCTGCGTTGAAACCTAACCAGCCAATCCATAACAGACATGCACCAATGTATGAGAAACTTAAGTTATGAGGAGCCATTGCAACACGACCAAGATCATGACGGCGACCAACAATGAATGCACCTACAAGACCGCAAACCGCTGCATTTACGTGAACAACGGTACCACCTGCAAAGTCATATGAATGGAAGGTAGAATCAATGAAGCCACCACCCCATACCATGTGACATAAAGGAGCGTATGAAAGCAGGATCCAGATTGACATTGCAATCAGAAGACCTGAAAACTTAACACGACCCACAGTAGCACCAACTACAAGGCATGAAGAAATTGCACAGAATGCACCCTGGAAGATTACCCAGGTATATTCTGAAATAGAACCAGATAAGGAATCTGGGGTAATACCAGCCAGGAAGCAGGTATCAAAACCACCGAAGAAATCACCTAAGGCTCCCTCAACAGGACCGAAGCTGATTGAGTAACCTACAATTACCCATAACATAATGGCAATGCAGAACACTGCTACAGTCTGAATGATTGTGGAAAGCACGTTCTTAGCACGAGCTAAACCACCATAGAAAAGACCAATGCCAGGAATTGACATAAGTAATACCAGCATTGCAGACATCAGAATAAATCCGTTATCTGCCCTGTCAAGAACAGCTTCTTCAGCAAATGCTGCAGGAGCTAAAGTAAGAGCACTTGCCAGTGCTGCACCTTTTAAAACTCTCATATAAATCTCCTTAACTCAAGTTTTAACTAACCTGTAGTTAAGATACAAAATGAGTGTTTTTGTATCAATATGGTGGTAAAAAAGTGATCAGTAATAAGAGTAAAATATTGATTTGCACAAATATAGAGCATATAAATCACAATATTTGAGCAGGTTCACTTTAGCTATGAGAGTTTTTTTTAAAGGATACTTAATATTTTTTACTTTCAGTTTAATTTTCATATATCAAAAAAAAATAGTGCCTTAATTTAATAAAGCACTATTTATTAAAGTCCGAATTACGAGGATCAGAAATTATGCAAATGGGTTCTCTGTTGGATACAGAACACCTGCTGGCTGATTGTAGTTAATAGTCTCAATACCTAACATTCTGAAGATATCAAACAGAGCTTTACCAACGTGCTTGAATGCAACAGCACCATGATGTGGATAACGCTTTTCAATCAGAACATGTCTATAGAATCTGCCCATCTCTGGAATTGCGAAGATACCGATTGAGCCGAATGAACGTGTACCAACAGGAAGTACTTCACCTTCAGCAACATATGCCTGAAGCTTGGTATCAGGGGTGGTCTGTAATCTGAAGAAGGTTACTGGACCTGCAGTTAAATCCCCCTCTAAAGTACCACGAGTAAAATCAGGCTGTGAATCCTTTGGCTCTAACAGACGGTGCTGAATGATCTGATAGTTGATCTTGCCAAGCTGCATATTGCAGCAGGTATTGTCAGTCAGCTTGCAGAAAGGAGTATTACCACAGTGGAAGCCCATGAAGGTGTCTGTTAACTTGTACTTAGGGAATGAAGTTTTAATATCCTCATCATATAAATCCTGTGGTACAGAATTATTGATATCAAGTAAAGTTACAGCATCTTCAGTTACACATGCACCAATATACTCTGATAAAGCACCGAAGATATCAACCTCACAAGCTACAGGCATACCGCGTGAAGCTAAACGTGAGTTTACATAGCAAGGCTCAAAACCGAATTCCTCTGGGAATGCAGGCCAGCACTTATCAGCAAATACAACATATTCTCTTGCACCCTTGTGCTGCTCTGCCCAGTCAGTTAATGTTAATTCAAACTGAGCCATACGTTCTAACAGATCTGGATAGGTATTACCTCTTGAACCTAATTCCTTCTCCATATCTGCAATGATGTCCTTAATACGAGGATCACCTGCATGCTTTCTGTAAGCAACCAGTAAATCTAACTCAGAGTTCTCTTCAACCTCTACTCCTAAGTCATATAATCCCTTGATTGGAGCATTACATGCAAAGAAGTCCTGTGGACGTGGTCCAAAGGTTACAATCTTTAACTTTGATAAACCGATTAGGGTTCTTGCAACAGGCATAAACTCTGCAATCATCTTGGCAATATCATCAGCAGTGCCAACAGGATACTCTGGAATAAATCCCTTAAGCTTGCGTAAACCTAAATTGTATGAGCAGTTGAGCATACCGCAGTAAGCATCACCACGACCATCAACAAGATCTTTGCCTGTTTCTTCTGCGGCGGCAACGAACATGCAAGGACCATCAAAGAATTTCTTGATTAAGGTTTCTGGAGTTTCTGGACCAAAGTTACCTAAAAATACAACCAGAGCGTTACAGCCAAGCTTTTTAGCCTCTTCAACTGCAGCAACTGCATCTTTTTCGTTCTCTACTGTAACCTTGACTTCGTTAATCTTGATACCTGCTTTGTCACAGGCAGCAACAACAGCTGCACGACGACGCTCAGATAAAGTTCTGATAAAGCAATCTCTTGATACTGCAATAATACCTAAATTCAGTGTAGGGATATTGAGCATATTTATAACTCCTTAAATAAAAATTTTGATGATTGTTATTTATCTTAGTTATAAATGATATTTTGTACTTTTGCAATGTAAAATCGCAAACGTTTGCAAATAAAATGATAATCTGTATTAGTTTGTAAAATACGTCACAATTTTATTGAAATAAAAGAAAAATACTTTTAAGTAATAGAAGTGTTTTTGAAATGCAGATAAATATTACAGAAAATTAAAATCGCAATTTTCGTAAAAATAATTATTTTTCATCGTCATTAACATCAGAACGATGATTCATAGCGTATTCTTTTTCCTGTTTTCTCTTTTCCAGAATGTCCTTTAATACGCTGTCTTCAAGTTTTTTCTGAGCTTTAATAGCGTTATATACAGTACCTACCAGAAAAAGGAAAGGAACAGATATGGCAAGTACTATATATATCATTTGAACACTCTTTTAAAATTACTGATTTAAGATCTTTGATAAAATTTCATAAGAGGTAATCGCACCGCGATATTCCTTACCATCAATAATCAGATATGGAGTTCCTCTTATATTCAAAAGTTGAGATGTTTCCATTGAGTCACGAACTGTCTCCTGAGCCTTCATAGTTTTAAGCTCCGCTAAAACATCATCAAAGTTAATGCCAATCTCTTCACAGACAGCCTTTAAAACATCTGTAGAAGCTCCCTTGTTACCAGGCTTCATAAAATAGTCATGATATGCAAAATACTTTTTCTTATCGATGTTGTAAATGGCCTGACCAAAAACTGCCAGCTGCTCAGATTCGCGTTTGATTACAGGAATGTTTACATAAACAATTCTAAGATCAAACTCTTCAATAGCTTTCTTGAAATAAGGCTCCATAACTTTGCAGTAACCGCAGTTATAGTCAAAAAACTCAATTATGTAATGCTTTGCACCCTTCTTACCAATGGAAGGAAGATCATCAGATGCAAGAACCTTTTTTACAACAGTTGGAATATTGCTCTCAGCTTTTTCCATCTCTTTTCGTTCAAGATTCTGCATAACCTCAACAATCAGCTGTGGATTCTCAAGAAGATACTCTCTGACAATCTTCTCAATTTCTTTTTTGTCTGAACTGTCGATAGCTGCGTTAGTACACAGAGGTAACAGAGAAAGCCCCAGCAGAGCAGAAATAATTGTCTTTTTCATGTTTTTCCTAAAGTGAGCGAGAAATTTTCATAAAAACTGTAGCAAGAACAGCACTTACAAGCATACTTACGGCAAGCGGGATCATAGAATACTCCCCCATAATACCAGCTAACGGTGTAGCAATAAATCCTGCTAAAAAGTGCATTACTCCAAATATACCTGAAGCCGCACCTGCACCACCTTTTTTACATTCCATAACAAGGCTAAAGCCTGCAGCCTGAGACAGACACATCATGGAGCAGAATATTGCCATAGTCAGCAATACCGGAATAAAGCTTTTTGGAACATATACAGCTTCTACTAACATCATTAAACCAGCAGAAAACAGAAGCGTGAATGCAAAATATAAGGATTTTAACTCACCTATTCTTTTTGCAATTCTTCCAGCCAAAAAGCCGGTACAGGACATCAGAATTGAAATAAATCCAAAAGAAAGTGAATATTCAAAAGGAGTAAAACCGTAGATTTTTTCAAACACAAATGGCGAAGCTGCAAGATATGAGAAAAAACCACCCATGACAAAAGAAAGTGATAATGAAGAAAGCATAAACTTCAGATTGAAAATATCATCTTTCATCTTTGACAGAGATTGAATAATACTTGAAGCTCTGTGTTCTTTTGCAAGAGATTCTTTTACAAAACATTTACTGGATAATATAAGCAGAACGCCCCATACAGTTAATACAATAAAGATGACTCTCCATGAGGCAAAGGTAATGATTGTAGAGCCAATTATCGGTGCAAGTATTGGTGCAATAGAGTTAATTGACATTAAAAATGCCATAAATGATGTTAACTCGTTTCCTTTAAAACGATCACAGGCAATTGATCTTGTTAGGACAATTCCGCCTGAAGCTGACATTCCCTGAAACACTCTGCATGCTATAAAAGAATAAATGTCATCAGCAATGGAACAAAGAAAAGAAGAAATAATAAACAGGAGTAACGATATAAAAAGAGGTTTTAATCTGCCATATACGTCAGAGATAGGACCTATCAGGATTTGTCCTGTGGCAAGACCTAAAAATGAAGATGCCAAAGAAATCTGAACAAGACTTGTTGAGGTATTAAAATCCACCATTACAGACGGCAAAGCTGGAAGATACATATCAGTACACATCGGAGCAAATGCACAGAGCATTCCCAATGTAATGACATATAAAACGTATTTTGATTCAGACATAAATTTCACCTGTTAAACTTAATAAATTTTACTACAAATAACAGATGAATATAATTATATAAGTGCAATTGCTTGTATTAGTTAACAAAAAACCGCTATTAAATAAAATTAACATTCTTTGTCTAAATACCGCTCTTCTAATGAAGAAACGGTATTAACTCACATCCAATCTTATTTAAAATTTTAACCTGTGAATACATTGGATTTGAAGAAGAAAGATTTCTTAAGATATTGATTGCTATAGAAAAGCTCTAAGATAAATTAACTTCAAATTTTTCCTGAAGAAAAAAAGTCCATTATTGAATTTAACAATAACGGACTTTTTTTTGAATCTAAGATGCTGACTTACTAATCTAACAAAGGCAGAATCTCATCCCTATTCTTTAATACCAGATGACGTTCTTCAGCAGGCAGACACAGATATTCGTCTGTTAAATGAAGTCCACGTACTGCATAGTAAAGAAGAGCTTTACGAACTTCATGCTTTAACACACCATCCTTTGGCATAGCATAATCAAGTTCAATCGCCTTTCTGGCACACTCAGGAAGCTCAGGGTTAATAATTAACTCTAAGGTAACAAACTCATTCCACTCTTTATCATCTGAACCAGAAGTTCCTACCTCTCTAAAACCATTTCCAATTGGATCTGGGAAACGATCATTAGGAGCAGTAATTCTAGGAGCATCTGTACTTAAAATTCTTGAAAGTACATAATCTCTGAAATTATGACGATCATAGCAGTAAGCTCTAATATGCCATCTAAATCCATCATAAGCAAATGAATGAGGAGCAATCAGATA
>ONCB01000078.1 GCA_900316175.1 uncultured Succinatimonas sp. | reverse complement strand
CTTTATATTCAGCCTAAAAGCAATTCATTTATTACGTGTTGATCCTAATTTTTGAGCTTTGATATTTGCTCTCTTTTCAACATGTTTTTATGAAGATCTGGAAATAATCACATTAAAAGCCTGAATTATCTTTCAGGCTTTTTTATCACCTCTTAATCTTCCTTATCTTCATACTAACTATTTGATTAGAAGCAATAATTTTCCTAATCAAAGTCTTTTTAACTCTATTTTTGACTATCCAAACAAACATCTGACATTTTACATTTATTTAAAGAGCGCATTTTAATTATATTGTTATAAAAACCCGTATAATATATTTTATCCTATTGATATTTAATATCTTTTATCACCATAAACAGAGTATAAATATACTTTACTGAAATGCTTGCGTGATATTTATCACAATTTTTATTTGACATAACTCACAATTTTGATACACTTTAACTACATTCTCCATTTTAATATTAAATTCGAAAGTACCATGAACATTAAAAAGATCGTTGCTCTTGCGTTTTTGTCTGTTGCAGTTGGTCTGGCTGTTACTGCCTGTTATAAGACTCATGGAAGCTCTGGCGATGAAGATATTAACAGAGCTCAGAAAACTGAAGGCCTGACAATTTTAGAAAAGGCACGCCTTGCCAGAATTGAGCGTAAAGCCAAATTAGACAGACTGAGAAAAGAAAAATCTGAATTCTACACTTTACGTGAAGAAGGCAAGTATGAGGCCAATGTATTCTTTGAAAATGAAATAGTAGACAGTGTTTCCTTAAGCGTACAGGTGCCATCTGATTTTATTGCTGTACTCTCAAAGCCAATTGAGGGCAATAATCAGGCTCTTGAGAAGCTGACCTTAATTAACGAAAAGGATAAGGCTTCTGTTGAGGTCGATAATACCCCAAATTTTGCCGGTATCGATTTTTCAAAGGAAAATTTCTGCCAGAGCATACAGGCTAAGAGAAGCGCATATTCAAATGTTTCTGTAGCCCGCCAGTATGAGCTTTACAAGGATAACAGCAAGTACATCTGTGTTCTGCATTTAAAAGATGTAACCACCAATAACACCATTAACGAGATTATCGAAGTGTTCTCTCCTGAAGGAGTTAAGGTTATCAAGACTGTAAGCTTTAACAATACCTTCTTAAAAGACGAGATCATTAAAACTGCCTTTGAAAGAATTTACTCACCAGAGCTTAAAGACAGCGTAAGAATTGCCTTAGGTGAATTCTATGATAATGAGGACTATCAGAGGATCAGATAGCAGCATTTCAAGTTCCACTTATTTCACATACTTTTCAGGCCGCAAAAGCGGCCTGTTTTTTTTATCTTTTGATAAAAGCTAGAAAGTATATCTTGCTCTAAGATAACCTATGACACCATTTTTAACTTTTAAGCTTGCAAGCTGAGATCCACCTTCATCATACATCTTTACATAATGATGGAAAGTATAGCCTGCACCTAATTCAATATTCCAGTTTTCAGTTGGATTATAAGTAAGCTTTAAGTCACCTATCAAAGAATCATCTGTAAGGAAAGAAACCGGCAGTGCATAAGGTATTGCAAAGGCCTTGGTTGTAAAGACAGAACCATCTCTTAAATCAGCTGTGCATTTTAAACCTGTTACCTCAAGGGTAAGAGCATACTCATCATTAAAGCGATAAGTGATGCTGTCGTATGGATAACCAATTTTAAAAGAAAGACCTCTGTCTTTTTCATCACGATAATAAAGAACAAGATGAGGAAAAGCCTCTTTCATTACAAAATTTACCTGACCTTTAATACCAGTGTCTAAAGCAAAATCCTCATTGATTTTTGTATGCAGATAAAGGTCGGCATTGATGTCGTAATTACGTTTGAAGTGGAACTGGGTTTCATGAGCTGCACCATACTTCAATGAACCTCTGATGGCAACTGAAGAAGAAATGTCTTCATCAAGTTTGCCTTCTATATAAGGCATCTTAAAGTGTTTGCTGCCAAGATCGTAGATGGTATAGTGTGCAAGAATAACACCAGCTGAAAAATACCTGTTGCCAATTTCCGGTGTTAAGGTTTCTCTTTTTAAATCATAGCCTAATGGGCTGTAAATCTTGTTGGTATCAGTTTTTGATACTGCCGCATGGAAATACCACTGCGCATCATCAGCAGATGCAGAAGATATTAGACCTAAGCCAAGACTCACCAGGAAAGTCTTTGCAAGAGAGGTGCAGTTAAATTTCATGGCTGGGATCTCAACTAAAAAAACTTTACCGTGAAATTAAATTACGCCTATCTGAATTTCATTGCATTAATAATTATCTGATAATTTGATATAGATCACTTAGATGTGTCAGTACTTTTAAAAATTTCAGCACAGCTCAAATTTTTATACTCAAAAAATAATCAGTAAAAACTATTAGTTACCTTTTTTTTCATCAGAACTGAGTTTATTTAAGTCAACATATACTGCAGGTCTTATTACATAGGTGTTTGTAAAGAAATTTACCTTATGACCGGAAAATCTTACATAACCGTCAAATACTACTGTTGAGGCTGTATCCATGCTCTCGCCAGGTGATCTTAACCACCATCCGTAATTCTTTGCAGGAGAATCTGACATTAAGGATTTACAGTAAGGAGTAACCCCCATACGACGGGATTTATTGTCTGCAAAGAGATATCTTGCCTCATCAATGCTCAGTAAGAACAGCTTATCCTTAGTATCGTTACCGGCAGGAGTATTATTGCCGTATTCGACATTTGGAGTGTTTGAGATCTCAGTTTCAATAACTGCAGCTTTTTGCGACTCATCAAACATGTTCTCAAAAAGCTCATTATTCAGGAATGCTCTTACAGATGAGTTTTCATAGGTAATCTCTGTGTCTTCAGTGTGATAGCAGTGGTTGTCCACTCCATAGTCAGTTATCAGCAGAGCTTTCTGGCCGTCACTTTCAAGTACCTGCCAGAGCACCGGCTCTTTTACATCTTTAGAGTTGATATAGTAATTACCAAAGTAAACCTTATCCCCTGCCTTTACATCTTTGCTAAGTAAAACCGGTTCTTTTTGTGAAGATGAAGTTCTCACCAGATCTTCAGGGATCTGAGCATCCTGCTTTAAGTTAATCCACATAGCAGGTCTAATGGAAATGTTGATATCAGCATAATATAAAGACTCAGTGAAAACACCGTCACACAATGCTCCTGAGTAATCAACGTAATCTGCGCGCTCTTTTGCTGAATCAGGTGATCTTAACAGCCAGTAGCCGCAGTTTTCATATTTATCTCCCTCAGAGTAATAGTCACGCACAAAGCTAGCCATTCTGGTTCTTGCATACATGGTAGGTTTTGAAACACGGGAGTCATCGTCTTTAAAGTAATTCATTGCCTGCTTTATGGATAACAGGAAAACTCTGTCATCGGTATTCTCACCGGCGGCTGTATCAGCCTCAATGTCATAGTTAATAACATGAGTAAATTCGATACGTTTCTGCTCTTGAGAAGTAAAGGCTGCGTTTAAAAAGTCTTCATTAAGCCAGTCGCGAATAGTGCTCTGTGCCCAGTTTGAAATAAACTCCCAGCGGTTATAGTCCTGACAGTCAAGACTGCGCTCGGAAATAATCAGGGCAGTATCACCATCAACATCAAGAACTTTCCATTCAATCGGAGTTTTTTTCTTCAGATCTTCCTGATAGTAGGAGCCAAAGGTAATGATGTCTCCTGCCTTTACCTTTTCTGGAAGCACTAAAGGAGGCTCTTTTTCTAAAGCTTTGTCTGTTGAAGGTTCTTGAGATGAAGTATTGGAACTTCTGCTGTCATACATTGCCTTCATGGCATTAGCAGGAATCTGCTTTGCTGTTGTCTCTGATTCAGGGGTCTTGATAAACGCTTTAGCGATAATTTCAGGCTCTTTTAAGGTAATACTGTTTTCTAGGGCTGCGCCATCTACCCACATGGCAGGTCTTACACCTACATTGTGGCTAAAAACCATATCATCCTCACCAAAGAATATGGCACCAAAGAGATTTACTCTGGCACCATAGGTGCCAAGTTTACCTGGAGTTCTAAGCCACCAGGTAGTATTGCCGTTGAAGTTATAAAGTCCTCTTTCATTGTAGGCATAGTCAAAATAGTAGGCTCCGTTTGATCTTGCATACAGTGTAGGTTTGGCATATGGAGTTGAATCATTAAAGTATTTTTCAACTTCATCAACTGAAAGCAGGAACACCTTGTCTACTGTGTTCTGACCACCGTGAGTGCCAAACTCAGGATTATCAGAATTGACAACTTCTGTATCTACAATCAGCGAGGCCTCTTTATCAGAAAAACAGCTTTTTAAAAATTCTTCATTGAGGTACTTTCTTATGAATGAACTCTCCCATACGGATGATTCTGAATTCTTGTTAAAAGGCTGACAGTCAAGCACATTCTCAGAGAGGATAAGAAGTTTTCCGTCCTTTTCATCTAACACTCTGAAAAGAACAGCTTCTTTTTGAGTGTTTGAATTGATATAGAAATTACCAAAGGAAACTGTGTCTCCAACCTTGATAGATGCTATAGCATCAACAGGAGAAATGAAAAGCACAGCGCAAAAAAGCAGAGCCATACCCTTAAAAAAAGAGATGTTTTTTAAATTACCAGTAAAAATTGTCTTTAATAACAGAGCACTTTTAAAAAAATTAAGACTTATCATTATGCCGTTCAGATCCTTTGGTTTTAATACATAAAGCTACTATATCACTATCAAAAATAATTTTTGTAAATGAATATGACAATACGGACAAAAAAACTAGAATTAATCATGAGGTGCACTATGAAAAACATTTTTTTTACTTTTTTTAACGCTTTTAAACTTAACTGCCAAAAGACAGCTTCTTTTATAATTTCTGTACTTTTTATTTTTCTCTGTGCATGTGCAGGTACTGATAACAGTCAAAGCAGAAAAAACAGCACCATCGATCTTGATGAAATAGTAAAAATAAAAGATATAAGCGTAGCAGAGCTTGAGACAAAGCTTTGCCGTCACCCAAGAAGAAGCAGGGAAGAAGACGGTTTTCTACTCATTACCTATGAGTATGTGAAAACCATGCCACATAAATCCAGGTTCAATCCTGCCACCGGAAAATTTGAGTTTCCAACCAAAACCACAGAACTTACCGTTTATGCTGATGCACACGGACAGGTAAATGCTATGAAACTTGACGGATATTTATACAAGAACATAGTTCTGCCACGTTATGGAACCATAGAGCAGATAAAGGTACGTGCTCTGTTAGAGACCGAAATTGAAAAAAGATTTTCAAAATAGTGAAAACCTTGGTGCAATATTCATAAACATACCGCAAAACATGGTATATAATACCTAGTTTGGCAAAAAATAAGGAGCACTTATGGCAAGCATAAGACCACGCGAAAGATCTGCAATTATCCAGTCTTTACGAGCTGGTGTTACCCCAAGAACCGGCCTTGAGTATATACAGGTAGGCCGTGTTAATGAGGTTAAGGCTTTAATTGAAGATCTCGACAATATTTCTGACGGTGGAAGTGCCTTCAGAATCGTGATAGGTGACTTTGGCGCCGGTAAAAGCTTCTTTTTACAGTTAATCCGCTATATTGCCCTTGAAAAGGGTATGGTGGTAATCAACGCCGATCTCTCCCCTGACAGGAGATTGTTTGCCTCAAACGGACAGGCCAGAAACCTTTACAAGGAACTTGCAAGAAACCTATCTACCCGCGCTCATCCTGAAGGCAACGCCTTGATTTCAGTCATCGAAAAGTTCCTGACTGAACAGCGCCGTATTGCCGAGGAAAAGGGCCTTGATGTAGACAGAGTAATCAAAGACAAATTAAATTCACTCTCAGAGCTTGTTGACGGCTATGATTTTGCCCAGGTTGTCGCCTCCTACTGGAAGGCTTTCAACGAGGATGATGAAGATTTAAAAAATGCAGTAGTCCGCTACTTCAGAGGTGAATACACTTCAAGAGCAGATGCAAGAAAGGATTTAGGTGTAAGAGCCATTGTTGAAGATCATAACGTATACGATCACATCAAACTGTTAGCCCGCTTTGTAACTCAGGCTGGCTACAAGGGTCTTTTAGTAAATCTTGATGAGGTGGTAAACCTCTACAAGCTCCCAAGCCAGAGAGCCCGCTCTTCAAACTATGAACAGGTCTTAAGAATTTTAAATGACTGTCTGCAGGGCAGCGCTGAACATTTAGGCTTTATCCTTGGAGGAACCCCTGAATTTTTAATGGATCAGAGAAAAGGTTTATACAGCTATGAAGCTCTGCACTCACGCCTTGCAGAAAACACCTTTGCTCAAATTGCCAATGTGGTTGATTATCACAGCCCAATTTTAATGCTGCAGAACCTCTCTCCAGAGGAAGTATATGTACTGCTTTGCAACATCAGAAATGTCTTTGCATCTGGCAACAAAGATAAGTACCTGCTTCCAGACGAGGCTTTAAGCGCATTCTTAGAGCACTGCTCAAAGAATATTGGCGATGCCTATTTCAGAACTCCACGCAACACCATTAAAGCTTTTGTCGATTTATTAAGCGTGGTTGAGCAGAATCCAGAGGTTAACTGGCAGTCACTTATTGGAAATATCTCCATTGCCTCAGAAACCGACTCCTCACTTGTCACCATCACAGATGCTGATGAGGATGATACTGAAGATACAGTAAAATCATCAGTAAGTGAAAACAGCTCATCTGATGATGACGATGATTTAACCTCTTTTACACTGTAAGAAGTCCTATGGCAGATAAGAGCATCCTGGATCTCATTCATCAGGATCTGAAAAGGTTCATGTTTAAAAAAGGCTGGCAGGAGCTAAAACCAATTCAGGAGGCTTCTGTAAAGCCTATTTTAGATCGCAACAGGGATGTGATTATCTCAGCATCAACAGCCTCTGGTAAAACTGAGGCAGCTTTCCTGCCTGCTCTTACAGGAGTTTTAAACTCTCAGGATTTAAGTGGTATCAGAATTCTTTATATTTCCCCGTTAAAGGCACTGATTAACGATCAGTTCAGGCGCTTAGAGGAAATGACTGAATTTACTAACTTGAAGGTAACTCCATGGCATGGCGATGTTTCCGCTTCCAAAAAGAATGCCTTATTATCAGATCCAAAGGGTATCATCCTTACTACACCAGAATCTCTTGAATCGCTTTTAATCAATCACGTAGAGTGGCTTAAAGATGCCATGAAAAACCTTTTCTATGTGGTTATCGATGAGTTTCATGCCTTTATGGGAACTCAGCGCGGCTATCAGCTGCAGTCTCAGCTCCACCGCATCGAAAATCTGATTTCAAAGCGGGTTTACAGAATTGCCCTGTCCGCGACCTTCTCTGATGCCAACTGCGTCTTAGGTTATTTAAGAGCCAATTCAAAAATTCCATGTCAGGTCATTACTACACCTTCATCAGATAAAGATCTGCTTTCTATTCAGATCAAAGGCTATGAGCATGTAGCTCAAAATGGTGAAGATGAAATCTCAAGACTTCCAGATGAATACAACCTCATTGCAAATGATATCTTCAGACTCTTAAGAGGCTCTACCAATCTGGTGTTCTGCAACTCAAGATTCTGCACCGAGGCCTTAGCATCAAAGCTTGAAACTCTGTGCAAGGAAAAGTTTGTCCCGGTTGAGTTTTTTCCTCATCACGGCTCTTTATCCAGGGATTTAAGAGAGTCTTTAGAATACAGACTTCAGGAAGGTCGCTGGCCTACTACAGCCATCTGTACAGCCACCCTTGAGCTTGGCATTGATATTTCTGATGTATCCTCCATAGCTCAGGTAGATCACCCGGTAAATGTGGCATCACTGCGCCAGAGATTAGGAAGAGCAGGACGCCGTGAACACAATGCAGTATTAAGAGTATTCCTGCCAGAAGGTGACAGTGACACTCAGCATCTTGAGCTTTTTGAAAACACTGCTTTAACTGTAGCCATGATTGAGCTTCTGTTAGAACGCTGGTATGAACCGCCTTTGGATCATGAGTATGCATTCTCTACACTGCTACAGCAGACTCTGTCTGTGATCGCATCCTTTGGCTCGGTGTCAGCAAAGTCCCTTTATGATCTTTTATGTAAGACGGGGCCTTTCTCTTTAAATACTCCAAAGATTTACATGCAGTTTTTAAAGTGCCTGGGCGAAAAGGATTTAATCGTTCAGTTAAACGACGGCACTCTTGCCTTAGGCTTAGAAGGTGAAAAGATGCTCTCTGCCTGGAGCTTCTTTGCTGCCTTTGATACCCCATCAGAATTTACCATCGAGCATGATGGTCAGAATATCGGTACCGTGCCATTAACCCGAGATCTGATGATTGATGATACCTTCTTGTTCGCAGGCCGCGGATGGAAAGTTAACTTCTTCTCTCAGGAACGCCATGTAATCGGTGTAAAACCTTACCCTCACGATGCACAGCCTCTGTCTATGAATGGCTCTGCAGGTCATGTCCATGACAGGGTACGAGAGAGAATGCTTAAGATTTATAAGGAAGGAAAGATCCCTCAGTATCTGAACAAGACAGCTAAAGAGCATCTGCAAAAAGGAATCGCACTCTTTCATGACCGCGCTCTTGATACAAGCCATATCTATGAAGGCCCTCTTGGAATCTCCCTTTTCCCATGGAAGGGTGACAGGGTCATCAGAACCATAGTGCTGATGTTAAAGCGCGAAGCAGTAAGTGCTGTAGCCTACAAATCACATATCGAACTTGAATATACCCCAAAGGATTCTTTAAAGGTAGCGGTCCACAATATTCTTGATACCAAGGAAATTGATGAAATTGAACTTATCAAAAAGATAAACAATCTTGACAGAGATAAGCATGACGGTTTTATCAGCATGGATTTAAAACGCCTTGCCTTTGCCCACAGTGAACTTGATGTAAAAGGCGCTTTAGAGTTCTTTAAGGTGTTAAATAAGGAGCTGTGCTCTTAATTACACCGGTGATAACATTTCATTGCCATCTTTTACATACATAAATTCCTGAATATGACTTAAAATCAGGCTGTTTTTTAGGCAATGATCTGTCTTCCTTAACTCTAAGGATAATTTTATGCGTTATCAAAAGAAGATCTAACTGAGATTGAATTTTTTAATCTTCTTTTTGTGGCATATAAAAAGGCAGGCCCCAGGTGCAATCATCTGAGTAGTTCTTCATCATAATGATAAGGATAATAGGAAGTACCTTTAAAAGCAGTGATGCTCCATCACTTACCTGCTGGCGATTCAGATAGCTGCCACAGGTTGAGCCTCCGTGAATGATCTGATTTCTTATAGTATAAAGACGGCTGAACACTCTTGACAGTATTTCTACAGTGTCACCTTCTCTCTGTGCCTTGATAAACTTGTCCTTGTCCACCTCAAAATCGGCTTCCCAGCTATTGTCCTTACCTGAGTTTACATAACTTCAGAATTTACTGTAGGTGTACTTGTTCTCAGCAAGGCTCTGAATGATAGAACGTGAGGTTGAAGACAGGATCACTGAGTTAATCTCATTATTTCTGTCAAAATTGCAGATCTGATTTAAAAAAATCTTAACAGCTGAATCCTCTTTAAGATTAGCGTTCATCGCCATAGACAGCTCTTTACCATAAAGAGCGTTAAATGCTATCCATAAAGAGACAAATTTAAAATCCAGATCATCATCAGAGGTAACCGATGCTGCTTTTTTAATCCAGCTCATTGAGCGCCAGACTCTGACCTTAAAGAACTCAACAAACTCTCCTTTATGCTCTTTGTAATACTCCTGCGTATCTTCAATTGTTGCAGGCTTCAGCTCTATCTTTCGTGTAAAATTTTTTCCAAGAAACTTTGAGTAATCCATATAAATACCATACTTAATCTTTTTTTACTTACTGAAGTTTTGCATTTCAATTTTTGCTAACAAATGGCTTAGTGATGCGGTCCAGCACCGTATTTGTTGTTTAAAAATCAATTTCTTTACGGAATTTTT
>ONCB01000157.1 GCA_900316175.1 uncultured Succinatimonas sp. | reverse complement strand
CCAATTGAAATGATTTTATTCATAAACGTCAACAATACCTCATAAATATTATGAGATATTGTAAACAATTTATACATTTAACGCAACTGTAACTAACCCAAAAAACGATACATCAAATTATTTCCATAACATGGAATAAAAAAAGATTAGATGGATTTGTATGAAATATTGCAGAAATAAAAAAACCTCAATTTGAAAATCGCAAATTGAGGTTTTTTAAAGAAGGATAACTTATTAGTAAAGAACAGAGATATCAGCAGTCTTACCAATTAAGTCATGCAGATTTACAAGGATAGCAATGCGGTTGTTCTTGATTGCTAAGTCATCTGCGTTAACCATAACCTTGTCAAAGAAGTTATCAACAGAAACCTTAAGCTCTGATAAAGTAGCTAAAGCCTTGTTATAGTCGCCTGAATCGTAAAGAGCATTAACCTTAGGTGTAACTTCATTTAAAGCTGCAACAAGAGCTTTTTCAGCATCTTCCTGAAGCAGTGAGGCATTGATTGTTGAATCCTTTGACTCTGCTTTAGAAAGAATGTTGTTTACACGCTTGTATGCAGAAGCTAGGTTCTCCGCCTCAGGTAAAGCCTTGAAAGATTTTACAGCCTTTACTCGCTTGTCAAAATCAACAAGATCCTGAGGTGCTGTTGATAAAACAGCTAAGAACAATGAAGCCTCAATGCCCTGATCCTGATAGTAAGCCTTTAATCTGTTGTAGATGAAACTTACAACCTGATCTTTAGTATCAGCAAGCTTTAACTTATCCTTTAAGATCTCGCATGCTTTCTCAATAACATCAACGAAGTTGATAGAAATTGAATTCTCAAGAATGATTCTTAAAAGACCAATAGCAGCACGTCTTAAACCAAATGGGTCTTTGTCACCCTTAGGAAGCATGTTGATACCGAAAATACCAACTAAAGTGATAATCTTTTCAGCAAGTGACAGCGAAATCTGAACACCCTTGGTTGGAATTGCATCACCTGAGAATCTTGGCCAGTACTGTTCAAAAATAGCATCAGATACATCTTTGTCTTCACCGTCAAGCTCAGCATAATGCATACCCATAACACCCTGAGTATCAGTAAACTCAGTTACCATGGTTGAAGCAAGGTCACACTTAGCGAGGTGAGCTGCACGTGCAGCCTTTGACTCGTCAGCTCCGATAGCCTTAGCAATATACCTTGCTAATTCTTCTACACAGTTAGAACGGTATGCAATGGTACCGATATCCTTTTGATATACGATTGTTTCTAAACGGCTGAAGAATGATTCTAAAGACTGCTTTCTGTCAGTATTGAAGAAGAACTCAGCATCAGAAAGTCTTGGTCTTACAACACGCTCGTTACCAGAGATTAAAGAGGTAGTATCGGCTGGATTGATGTTTGATGCAAAAGCAAAGGCAGGAAGAAGCTTCTTATCCTTATCATAAATAGGGAAATACTTCTGATCACCTTTCATGGTATAAACCAGAGCTTCAGCAGGAACCTTTAAGAATCTCTCTTCGAAAGTTGCCTTGAAGATGTGTGGTTCTTCAACGATAGAGGTTACTTCGTTAACTAAATCATCATCTAAATCAGCAACACCGTTTACTGAATTTGCAATATCGGTAACCTGCTTGATGATAGAGGCCTTACGTTCCTGATAATCAGCAACAACAGCACCCTCGTTACGTAACTGTTCTACGTAAGTATCAGCACTGTTAATAGTAACCTGCTGCTTGCCCAAGAAACGGTGGCCGTTGATGGTTTTAGATGAGTTAACACCTAAAATTGAACCTTCGATTAAGTCAGAACCAAAAAGCATACACAGAGTGTGCACAGGTCTTACGAATTCTTCTTTCTTGTCGCCCCAGTGCATGAGACGAGGTATAGGAAGTGACTTTAATGCAGTTCTGAACATGTCAGGAACTAAAGAAACAGTGGTGTTGCCTTTCTTCACAGTCTTAACATATAACCACTCACCCTTAGGAGTTGATAAACGCTCTGCCTGGTCAATGGTAATACCGTTAGCTGATGCCCATCCTAATGCAGCCTTGGTTGGATTGCCGTCAGCATCAAAAGCTGCCTTTACAGCAGGACCTTTAATTTCAATTTCTCGATCCTTCTGAACTTCATCTAAAGATTCGATGAAAAGAGCTAGTCTTCTTGGAGTTGCGTACCACTTTGAAGAAACAAAGCTTAAACCCTGATCGTTTAACTGCTTTACGAATGAATCATGTAAAGACTGAGCCAGTGTAAGAAGAGACTTTGGAGGTAATTCCTCGGTACCTAATTCTAATAATAAATTCTTTGCGGTCATTTAATCAGTCCTTGTTATGCTTTGTTCTTGCACATTGGGAAGCCTAATGCTTCTCTTGACTTGTAGTAGGCTTCTGCAACAGACTTTGAAAGAGTACGAATTCTTAAAATGAAGCGCTGTCTTTCTGTTACAGAAATAGCATGTCTTGCATCTAAGAGATTGAAGCAGTGTGCTGCCTTTAAGATTCTTTCATATGCAGGAAGAGGAAGAGGCTTCTCAAGATTTAATAAATATGAGCTTTCCTGTTCCATCTTATCGAACATGGTAAATAAGAATTCAGTATCAGCATACTCAAAGTTGTAGGTAGACTGCTCAACTTCGTTCTGATGGAAAACGTCACCATAGGTTACATCACCGTTGGCGGTGTGAGCCCAGATTAAGTCATATACAGTCTTTTTCTTCTGAATGTACATGGCAAGACGCTCTAAACCGTAGGTTAACTCACCGGTTACTGGATAGCACTCTAAACCGCCTACCTGCTGGAAGTAGGTAAACTGTGAAACTTCCATTCCGTTAAGCCAGATTTCCCAGCCTAAGCCCCAAGCACCTAAAGTTGGGTTTTCCCAGTTATCTTCAACGAAACGAATGTCGTTTTCAGTTGGATCAAAACCTAATTCCTTTAAAGAACCCAAATACAGTTCCTGAATGTTGTCTGGAGATGGTTTTAAAATAACCTGGAACTGGTAGTAATGCTGAAGACGGTTAGGGTTTTCGCCGTAACGACCGTCAGTAGGTCTTCTTGAAGGCTGAACGTAAGCACAGGAAATTGGCTCAGGGCCTAATGATCTTAAAAAGGTCATTGGGTGTGAAGTACCAGCACCCACTTCAAGATCAAATGGTTCTGCAATCATGCAGCCATGGCGCATCCAGTAGTCCTGAAGAGTTAAAATTAACCCCTGAAAAGTTTGAAGGTCGTATTTATTAGACATCTTGGTAAACCTTGAAACGTGAAAACTGCGTGATACACGCAGAAAATTAACAAAAAAAGATACAGTATTTTAGCATTAAATAGGACTTGTTGAGCCTTTTAACGTTAGAAAAAAATGCATTTTTAATGAGAAAAACCGTGAAAAATTAATCTGTTTAAAAAAGAATTGAGTTTCAGCCTGAGTTTTTCTTTCTGACGATGAAAAGATGAGGATTGTTTTCATCGGGCGTGGCAACAAGATCATGCTTCATGAATTTACAGAAAGCTGGTATATCACGAAGAGAAACTGGATCATCTGAAAGCAGTTCAAAAAGCTGACCTGGCTGACCTTTTCTTACAGCATTTCTAAGCTCTGTCAAAGGTTCAGGACAGCATTTTCCCCTGCAGTCGAGTTTTACGATATCCATATTAATCTCCATTATTGGTGATATTTTATTAGAAGGTGAAAAAATAGTCTAGAAAGGAGAATTAACATAATAAAAGATATAAAATAGCAGGTACGCATGAATAAAATAATTTTTTAAAGAATGGCTAAAACAACGCTTTTTTGATCTTGGTAAATTAAAAAAATCGTAAAAAGTTAAAAC
>ONCB01000077.1 GCA_900316175.1 uncultured Succinatimonas sp. | reverse complement strand
CACGTGACTTCTTAAAAGCTATGAAGCACGCTTATGATATTGAGCAGAATCCATCAGCCAAGAACGCTATTGCTCAGATCCTGGTTAACTCCAAGATGTGCGCTATCGGCCACCGTCCTTTATGTCAGGATACCGGTGCTGTTACCTGCTTTGTAAAGATTGGTATGAATGTTCGTTTTGAAGGCGACATGACTGTTCAGGAAATGGTTGATGAAGGCACCAGAAGAGCTTACTGCTATGAGACCAATCCTTTACGTAAATCAATCTTAACTGACCCTCTTGGCAAGAGAATTAACACCAAGGATAACACTCCTACTGTTGTTCACATTGAAATGGTTCATGGCGACAAGGTTGAAGTTGCTATTGCTTCAAAAGGCGGTGGCTCTGAGAACAAGACCCACATGAAGATGTTAAACCCATCTGACAGTGTTGTTGATTATGTATTATCAGAGATCCCTCACATGGGTGCTGGCTGGTGTCCTCCTGGCATTATCGGTATTGGTGTTGGCGGTACTCCAGAGAAGAGTGCTATTCTTGCTAAAGAAGCTTTAAATGATCCTATCGATATTCAGGAACTCATCGCACGTGGTCCTAAGAATGCCGAAGAAGAACTCCGTTTAGAGTTATATGACAAGATTAACAAGTTAGGTATTGGTGCTCAGGGCTTAGGCGGTATTACCACCGTATTAGATGTTAAGGTTAAGACCTATCCATGCCACGCAGTATCAAAGGCTACTACCATTATTCCTAACTGTGCTGCAACCCGTCACATTGATTTTGAGTTAGACGGTTCAGGTCCTGCTGTATTTACTCCACCTTCATTAGATGATTACCCTGATATCGAGATCGGCGGTGCTTCTGCTAATGTTAAGAGAGTAAATCTTGATACCATTACTAAAGAAGAAATCGCTTCATGGAAGATGGGTGATACCTTATTATTATCAGGCACTATTCTTACCGGTCGTGATGCAGCTCATAAGAGAGTTGCAGATCTTATTAAGGAAGGCAAACCATTACCAGATGGCGTAGACTTCAACAAGAAGTTCATCTACTACGTAGGCCCTGTACCTGCAGTTGGTGATGAAGTTGTAGGCCCAGCTGGTCCTACCACCTCAACCCGTATGGATAAGTTCGTAGAGACTATGCTTGCTGATACCGGCCTTTACGGTATGATCGGTAAGTCAGAGCGTGGTCCTGAGGCTATTGCTTCAATCAAGAAGCACAAGGCCGCTTATCTGATGGCTACCGGCGGTGCTGCTTATCTCGTATCAAAGGCTATCAAGTCAGCTAAGGTATTAGCATTTGAAGACTTAGGTATGGAAGCAATCCGAGAGTACAAAGTTGTTGATATGCCAGTTACTGTTGCTGTTGATTCAGAGGGTAACTCAATTCATCACATTGGCCCACAGGAATGGTCAAAGAAGATCGAAGAGATTAAGTTCAAGTATATCTAATCTGCTTAGTCAATAATTATCAGGGCATCGGTTTTTAACCGATGCCTTTTTTGATTTCATTTGGTGATAAAAAAACACGACATATTTCTATGTCGTGTTTTAAGTTTAATCTACGTAATATTAGAAAATATATCTAGCACCAACAGAGAAGTAAGTACCTTTTTCGTACTTGTTATCTTTGCAGTTATCAGATGAATTTGCATCGAATTCCATTTCAGACCACATGAAGAAATGTGGATTTAATGAGTAGGTTACGTATGCAGGAATTCTTCTGTAGATAACTTTCTCGTCTTTACCTGTATCATTGGTATCTAACAGGTTGTAGCCGATGTATGTGCCTAAGCCGTTGTCAAACTTGTAACCTGCAACCAGCTCATAGCCTTTAAATTTCTGGGTGAATTCTGTGCGAGCTGCCTGTTCGTTCATTCTTTCAACACCGAATGTACCCATAGCACCAAAATACAGACCAGAAGTCAGCTTACCCCAGGCAAGACCAACACCGCCAGTCTTGTAGCTTGAGAAACGGTTTGTTGCATCTAAAGTATCGCCTTGTTTCTGACCTTTAAGGTAAGAATAGCCGGCACGTAAAGATAATGGACCGAATACTACATCATCGAAGGTATATGCAATTGATGAAGAGAAGCCTGCTTTTACATTGGCTTTTTTGTTTAAGAACTTATTGGTGGTTACAACGTCTAAAGAATCTTCAGCTGTCTGATAAGATAACTGGAAGTTTAAACCATAGCCATTGTATTCATATTTAATCTGACCGGTACGGCGATCTAAATGATTTGGCTGTGCAATTGAGCCAAAGTCATCTGTTACATAAGTGGTTACAAGTGCTGAACGAAGTGAATCGTAAGTTTTACCTAAGGTTAACTTGCCGTATTTTCCAAAATTAGCACCTACGTACTGCTCACGGGTATTAATACCATCACCGGTACCTGCTTTATTGCCGTCAGCCATGTTCCACTCTGAGAATGCATAAACTGAAAGCCAGTCAAAAACTTTAGTATTACCTGAAACATTTAGACGAGCAGTATTTCTAAGACTGTTGTCCTTATCTCCAACTTTGGAGCTTTTACCGTTATAAACTACAGCCTGAACACGTCCACCTACAGCGAAGGTGGTACCGTCCTTATCGTAAACTGTTGCTGCATTTGCTGAGTAGCATGCTGTAGCTGCTACAATTGCTAAAACTATCTTTTTCATAATGGGTCCTGTATCCATCATATTAATTATTTATAAAGCAGATTTTTTTAATATTACCTGCCTTTTGATTATATATAATATTTAGTTACATATATAGCATTTGTTTAAAAAGGTATTCCTACCTCACATTAATATATTATCCATTAATAGTACTGTTGGCCATCAGAGCTCTTAAAAGCTGATTTAAGAGCTTTATTCTTGTGTTTTCCTCAGTCTCCTGAAGGTTGTATCTAAGACCAAACTGACCTGTGATTCGGTATTCATTGTGTTTGCAGGTAGTCATCAGGGTTATCAGATAAGCATTGTTAACCTTGTGGTTTTCACCAAATTCTATTGTTCCGCCAGAGCCATCACATCTAATCTTTTTAATACCAAGTCTGTTGGCCATATTTTTCAATATTGATAGGTCAAAAAGGTTTTCAGCACTCTTTGGAAGGAAACCGAATCTGTCTATAAGTTCAACTTTGATGTCTTCAAACTCTTCGTTGGTTCTGCAGGCACTGATCCTCTTGTAAATTGACAGACGCATATTAACATCACCAATGTAGTCTTCAGGAAGGAGACAAGGCAGATGCAGGTCAATATCACAGTCATTCAAGGTAAGTTCGGCAAGTGATGGTTCACGGCCTTCCTTTAATGCTTTAACCGCAGCTTCAAGCATTTCTGAATAGAGAGCAAAACCTACAGATTCAATCTGACCTGACTGTTCTTCTCCTAAAAGTTCACCTGCACCGCGAATTTCAAGATCATGTGATGCCAGCACAAAGCCTGCACCTAATTCTTCCATAGATGCTATGGCATCAAGTCTTAATTTTGCATCCTTTGTAAGCAGAGCTTTAGGAGGAGTAAACAGATAAGCATAAGCCTGGTGATGAGAACGACCTACACGACCACGGATCTGATGGAGCTGAGCAAGACCTAACAGATCGGCTCTGTCAATAATAATGGTATTGGCTGTAGGCACATCAAGACCGTTTTCAACAATGGTAGAGCAGACTAAAAGATTAAATCTCTGGTGGCAAAAATCTCTCATAATCTTTTGCAGATCTCTTTCGTTAAGCTGACCATGGGCAATTCCGATTTTAGCCTCAGGAACAAGTTCTGCAATCTGCTGTGCTCTTTGATTTATGGTTGCAACATCATTGTGAAGGTAATAAACCTGACCACCGCGACGTAGTTCTCGCATAATGGCTTCACGGGTCACAGTGTCAGATTTTTCTGATACCAGAGTTTTTACAGCAAGACGGTGTTCTGGTGGCGTTGCAATTACAGAGAGCTCACGCATACCTTCCATAGCCATGTTGAGGGTTCTAGGAATTGGAGTTGCAGTTAAGGTTAAAAGATCTACCTGAGCTCTGATTTCTTTGAGTTTTTCTTTCTGCTTTACACCAAAGCGGTGTTCTTCATCGACAATGATGAGGCCAAGCTTTTTGAATCTGATTTCTTTTGATAACAGCTTGTGAGTTCCGATGATAATGTCTACTGACCCCTGTTCGAGCTGTTTTATCACTTCATTTTGTTGTTTTACTGTTTTAAATCTTGAAACAAGTTCAACATTTATGGCAGTTCCTGCAAAGCGTTCTTTGAAATTCTGATAGTGCTGTTCAGCAAGAATGGTGGTTGGAACGAGTACTGCCACCTGAGAGCCTGAGTTTGCGACAACAAAGGCAGCTCTTAGTGCAACCTCAGTTTTACCAAAACCTACGTCACCGCATACAAGTCTGTCCATAGGCTTTTCAAGGGCAAGATCATTGATAGTGCTGTTAATTGCATTTAACTGATCTGGTGTTTCCTGATAGCCAAAGCCAGAGGCAAATTCATCGAGAGCTCTGAAATCAACTTTAAATGCTGTACCTTTAACAGCTTCACGTCGGGCATAGAGATCTAAAAGGTTGGCAGCTACATCAGTTACCTTGTCTACCGCTTTCTGTTTCTTTTTAGACCAGGTGTCGTTGCCAAGTCTAGACAGCTGCGGATTATCAGAACCTGCGTATCTTGCTACCTTTGATAAGGCTGTAATTGGAATATTGAGCATGTCGCCATTCTGATACTCAATGGTCAGGTACTCACCTTTAACATCTCCTATGACCATGGTTTTTAAGCCACGGTATCTACCGATACCATGATCAATATGAACTACTATCTGACCTTCCTTTAAAGAAGAAAGGTTTTTAATGATGGTATCGTGAGAGAGCTGGGATTTTCTCTGAGCACGTCTTTGCCTTACTACCTTAAATCCGTAAAGTTCAGATTCTGTAATCAGGCAGAGTTTCTGGTTTTTTATGATAAGGCCTTCGTCAAAAGGAGAAATGGTGAGCATAAGAGGAGCATCCTCGCTCATGAATTCTTCTAGGCTTGAGGCAGGCTTTATGCCATACTTGTTTACAAGTGCAGACGGAAGTATTTCTCTTACTGACTGACGCCTTCCTTCTGAAACAGCTGAAATTAAAATTCTGCCTCCCTTATCAATAAAATCACTTACAAAAGTCACAAAAGGACCGTGAGAGTCTTTATCCTGATTGAAGGCAATTTCAGGCACCTTTTCAAAAGATGCATTGTAATAACCTCTTTTTTCTGTCGTTTCTTCATCAAATCTTTCTTTGTAAAGGCAGATGCTTTCGTGATCTTTAATAAAATTCTGACACTCAAGAGTAGTTAAGAATACTTTTTCTGGTTTTAAAGGTGGATGATCATTGTTGCCGGCGTAGTCAAGAGCTCGTTTGTGAATATCTACGTCGTAATCTTCAAGAGCTTTTTTCACATCATCAATTAAGATGATTTTTACATCATCACTTAAATATTCAAATAATGAACTCATGTGATGGAAGAATAAAGGCAGATAGTATTCAATACCAGCAGGAATTGCACCTCTTGATACAGCCTGATAGATAGTGTGATTTGCAAGGTTTGCCCCCACAAATTCATCTCTATAATTGCTTCTGAAGGCACTGATTGCAGTATCATCAAGAGGGAATTCGTGAGCAGGAAGCATGGCAATTTCTTTTATGGATTCAACAGAACGCTGAGTATCTAAATCGAAGGTTTTAATGCTGTCCACTTCATCATCAAAAAAGTCGATTCTGTAAGGAAGAGCTGAACCCATTGGGAAGATATCAAGAATTGATCCTCGAATTGCAAATTCACCTGGAGATAAGACCTGCTGCACTTTCAGGTAGCCATAGGAGACAAACTCAGATTTCATTTTTTCAATATTGCGTCTGTCGCCAATCTTGATGGAGAAGGAGTTCTTTTTTATATACTCAACAGGACACAATCTTGGCATTATGGCAGGAACAGTTGTCAGGATTATTCCTTTTTTGAGATCTTTTAAAGAAGAGAGCAGTTTCAGTCTTGAAGAAATAATATCCTGATGCGGAGAGATTGGGTCATAAGGAAGTGTTTCCCAGTCCTGAAAAAAGTAAATATCATCTCTTTTTACTATGGCTTTTAAGGTTCTTAAAAGAGTATGTGCATCTACGGAGTCTGCACAGATCACCAAAAGTGGTACATCGTTATCCTGATACAGAGCACATATAAGTGCAGTTAGCGCACTTGAATTCAGGTTTGCAACATGTTTTACAGTTTTGCTGAAGTTAAAACTGATATCAGAAGAGAGTATGTTTTTAAATTTATATGCGCTCATAATCTATTTTGATGTTAAAAAAGTTCTATAATCATTAACATAATTCTACCAATTTTTTCTTTTTTTAAAACGTCTAAGACTCAATACCGGTATACAAAACACATTAAATTTTCAAAACAAAGATGAATACAAATAAATCCCTTTTGCTTTTACTTGTCTGGTTTTTGTTCGTTACATCGGTCTGTTACATTATTCCTTATTATTCAAATGACTACCGTTATATGTTCATTGAGGGAACAGATGAGCTTATAGATAGTGTCAAGGATGTTTTCGTATCTCAGTACACCCATTACTTTACCTGGGGAGGAAGAACTCCAGCCCACTTTATAGCACAGCTTCTGCTTTTGTCTGGCAAGCTTGTCTCTGCTTTAGCCGGAGGGCTTTGCTACATACTGTTGGTTTATCTTATTTATGTACATGCATTGGGCAGATTGGTAAATCCTTTAAGACTTAAATTTGTACCGCTTTTATTCATTTTTGCCAGCCTTTGGTTCTTTTTAAGAGCTTATGCTGAAGTTGTATTCATGCTCGTTTCAAGCTGCAATTACATGTTTACGACTGTGTATGTGCTGATTTTTATGTTACCTTACCGTTTTTCTTTTTCTGAGGGTATTAAAGAAGATAAGGGGATTTTGTTCGCCCTTTTTATGCTCATTTTGGGAGTTCTTGCCGGCTGGTCAAATGAGAATACATCATTTGCTTTGTGTGCTGTTACTGGAATTTTATGCATCTATAACCTCTTTTATAAAAAGAAATTCTTTTTATGGCAGTTATCAGGTACCTTAGGTTTGTGCGCAGGTTTCCTGTTACTTACACTAGCTCCTGGCAATGTTGTAAGATTTGGAAAAATGGGGGGAAATTTTAACTATATTGAGCATATTCAGGATGCAGCAATTATTTTTATTTTGACTCTGGTTTTATCGATTCCACTTGTAATTGCCTATTTCTATCTTTTTACCAGAATTAAAAAAGCAAATCTTGAGCTTGAAAACAAGCATAATTTAAGAGGTATTGTATATATCTTCTGCGTGGGCTTTGCATCTCTTGCCATTATGGTGTTTTCACCTAATTTTCCTGCTCGCTCTGCAACACCTTTTTGTGTCTGTTCCATCATCTGTGTGCTTGGTGTGTATTTTATCCTGGAGGAGAGTGGCATCAAGATCTGTAGTAACAGGGTGACAATGATATTTTATACGATAGTTAGCCTCTTAATTTTTATTACAGCTTCTAATGCCCTTTATGGTACACATCTGCTGCACTCAGAGGACTATCACAGAGATCGGGCTATCAGAGCTTTATCTGAACAGGGGGTTACAGATCCGGTTGTAGCGTCGTATAATGTGCAACCGTCAAGATATATTTTTGTTGGCGATATCTCAGACAGCAGGAATTATTTTGCAAATGTGCATGTGGCAAGGTACTATAAGTTAAATTCTGTACTTGGCACCTGTCACGTCAAAAAGAATACCTTTTTAATTGATTTATCTTACTATCAGGATTTTAAGAAAACCGTATGCCTACTCCATTAGATTTGTTAAGACTTTCTGAAGATTTAAGACAGAAAAAAGAAGAACTTTTTAATGGTCAGATGTCTAAAGAACAACTTAAAGATCGTGTAGTGATGCAGGCAAGAAAAAAGATGAATCTTTTAGCTTCAGCACATGCCTTTGGTCAGAGCCATGATCTGATGTCTGAAATTTCCCGCGAAGAACTGATTAAAATGAAATGGGCGAAGCAGTCAGCTTCGCCCGAGAATATTCTGCTCAAAAATGTTCAGAGCAGCAGAAAGGTACCAAGAAAAGTATCTAACTAATCCCAGCTGCCATCCTCTTCTTCAGTCTTGCCTGAATCAGTCTTCATAGAATTCCATACCTTGTTGGTGATTCTTGAAGTCTTTGCAGGGGTAGACTGCATAAAGTACATGGTCTTTAACTTTTCTTTAGATAGCAGAATGCTGCTGTTTGCTCTGAGCTCATCAGAAAGGTTTGCCATAGATTCATCAATTGGCATTACATAACCGATTTCATCAGAGAGCTTGGTTGCATTTTTTGGATCCTGAAGCCAGTTAAACCAGGTATAAGCGTTATCAAGGTTTTCAGCTCCTAATGGAATAGTCCAGCTGTCAAACCACATGATAGAGCCTTCCTTTGGCACAACGTATTCAATTTCATCAGTAATACCAGCCTGCTGTGCTAAATGACGAGCCTGAATGATATCTCCTGAGTAGCCAATGGTTGCGCAAATTTCGCCAGAAGCAAGATCATTTACGTAACGGTTTGACTGGAAATAAGCTGTGTTCTTAGCAAGACCTGTTAAGAGTTTTCTTGCCTCTTCAAAGTCTTTTGCGTTCTCAGAGATTGGGTTTTTGCCTAAATAGTGCTGTACAGCTGAGATAACCTCAATAGGGGAATCAATGATTGCAATACCGCATTTTTTAAGTTTTGCAGAGTTTTCTGGATTTAAAAGGAAATCCCATGAATCTACTTTATAGTCTTTGCCGAAAATCTGTTCAATTTTGGTTTTGTTATAACCGATACCGATTGAAATCTCAATATAAGGGTAGGCATATTCGTTGCCAGGATCGATAGTACCTAAAAGCTCAAGTCTTTCGTGATTTAACTTAACCCAGTTAGGTATTTTTGAGTGGTCGATTTTCTGTAGAGCACCAGACTTTGCAAGTCTTGGTACATAGTAACTAACTACAATTGCTGCATCATAACCGCTCTTGCCTGAGAGCAGAATAGCTTCCTGCTGCTCGTTTGAATCGTACTCAACGTATTTAACGTCAAGCTTGGTATCGTTAATAAAATCAGCTACAGTATGTTCTCCAATGTTGTAGCTCCAATTCCAAATATTTACTTTATTGCTGTTCTCAGCCATTGCGCAATTTGTCGCACCGATTAAAGCGGTGCTAAAAAGGCAAAAAGACAGTAGCTTCATTATCAGTTTAACCTCTTAGTAAAAAAAACATGCATATATTTATATGCGCTCAATATTATATTTTAGATTAAAATGACTACTTTTTCATAGTATTAATAATGGATTAAGTTTAATTTGAACATTGCAATAAAATTAGTACAACTTAAGAAAATGGGGGAATGATATTGAATTTGAAAATTGATATATTGTTTTAATATCAGTCAATTATATCTGTTTTTATAGGAGTCTTAGGAGTAATTATCGTGAATATAATTGACCGGTTTGTAATTATAATTATATTCATTAAAATTCATTAAAATAACGTAATTTAGATTGAATAAAATAGATAAAAAAACTTTATCATCTAATTACTTAAATGAATTTAATCCTTTTTATTAAATGTTATGATTTGTTTAATGTTGCAGGATATTCTTAAAAAGCATAATTAAACAGAAAAATAATTAGTAAGAATATTTGTTTGATTTTATTATGTGCTCTTATTGTAAATGCACTTTTTTGGCCAGTTTTACTCGGTTTTGCTTCTAATCATTATATAAAGTTTAATTGCTTTTATCAGTGATACATCGTTTATCCTTTGATGGATATTTATTTGATTGCTATTGTCTTTAGATCTGTGTCATTACGCTTATTTTCAGATGACTACGTTCTTTCTCTTAAAAGTTGTGTATTATTAACTGAAGTTTTGCATTTCAATTTTTGCTAACAAATGGCTTAGTGATGCGGTCCAGCACCGTATTTGTTGTTTAAAAATCAATTTCTTTACGGA
>ONCB01000106.1 GCA_900316175.1 uncultured Succinatimonas sp. | reverse complement strand
TCTGGTAAGAGGACAGCTGAGAATTGGCGATGTCGTTTACTATCAGCTGAGTGATTTGAGGTGTTTGACTGGACATAAGAAGTTCTCCTTATAAAAAAACTATACTAACAGTATATTTTTAAAAGGAAAAAACTCTAGATCCGCAATAGCTGACAGTTACCTGAAGTTAAATGAAAAAAATCGCCATTAACAGTTGATGCTAAAGTCCACATAGATGACGACATTATCAGGTTAATTACTCTTTAGACCTGTTAGACATCTTTACAATCATTTATACAAAGTGAGGATAGGACAACTGAGAATCAATAGTGTCAGAACAATTAAGATATGACCACAACCTTGTAAAGCGCACAAATATAGGAACAGAAAATGTAATCTTAAAGCAAACTAACCCTCCAAAAAATGTAATTTTTTGCTTATAATTAATCACATAAATTGTAAATATTACATTATCATCTTATTATAAGTAAGTTATTTTGATGATATATTATATAGTTATATTTCAGAGGTTAAATTTATGGAGCGATTTAAGATAGAGGCGCTTAAAGAGTGGAAAATTTCACCTCAAAGAAAACCTTTAATTCTGTATGGAGCAAGACAGGTTGGAAAAACCTGGCTTTTAAAAGAATTCGGCAGAACCTGCTATAAAAAAGTTGCCTACTTTTCATTCTATAACAATCCAAGGCTGTGCAGTGTATTTGAAGGCGGACTGAACATTGACCGCATTGTCACTTCACTGAGCATTGAAGCTGATTTGGAGATTACAGCAGAAGACACATTAATTATTTTTGATGAAATCCAGAACTGTTTAAATGTTCTTCATGCCTTAAAGTATTTCAATGAGGATGCCAATCAGTACCATATAATCGCAGCAGGATCACTTTTGGGAGTGGCACTTCATGAAGACGTATCCTATCCTGTTGGAAAAGTTGATACGATGACTCTTTATCCAATGAATTTCTGTGAATTCCTGTGTGCAATCGGAAAGAACAGAATGTCACAGCTTATAAGATCTGGTGATCTTCTGACTGCATCAGTCTTTTCAGATGAGCTTATCTTCCACCTTAAGAATTACATGTATGTTGGCGGAATGCCTGAAGCCGTCAAGTATTTTGCTGAGCATAAGAATTATAAGGACATTAGAAACATTCAAAATGAAATCATACATCAGTATGCAGGCGATTTTGGAAAGCATATACCATCTAAGGATATTCCAAGAGTTCATATGGTATGGAATGGAATTCCAATGCAGCTTGCCAAAGAGAATAAAAAATTCTTCTTTGGAAAAATCAAAAAGGGGGCAAGAAGCTCAGAATTTGAGACAGCAATTCAATGGCTTACAGATGCAGGACTAATCTACAAAGTCAACAAGGTTAGTGTTCCTCACCTTCCTCTTAAGGCATATATTGATCTTGCGGCCTATAAGCTGTTTATGCTTGATGTTGGTTTATTAGGAGCATTAAGTGATCTTGATGCCAAAGAAATACTGGAAGATAACGCGATCTTTTCAGAGTTCAAGGGCGCGCTTGCCGAGCAGTTTGTGCTTGAAGAACTTTTAAGCAACACCGATTTTACGCCTTATTACTATGCATCTGACAATGCAACCTATGAACAGGACTTTCTAATCCAGAAAGATGGTGCGGTTATTCCTGTAGAGGTAAAGGCTTCTTCAAATATTCACTCACCTTCATTAAAGGCCTATACTGAAAAATTCGCTCCAGAGTACGCTGTACGTTTTTCAACGCTCAACTATAAGCGACAGGATAAAATTGTGAATATTCCGCTGTATGCGGTAGGCGCTATAAACTCAGTATGAACAGCATACTGAGTTTTAACAGACGAAAATCTTAATCAGCAGTAAAGGATTTAATGCTAATCAAAATCGTCATTCTTAGGATCTTTGATGATACCGATTGCTCTTATAACTGCATCAGTCCAGGCAAAGGCATGGGAGATATATGAGTAGAACTGCTCTTTTGCAATAGCCTGGCCACCTTCAAAATCAAGTGCATCATCAACCTTATGTTCAGCCATGAGCTTATTAAAACGGATGATGGTGCCAAGCTGACCGCCGCCACCGTTGTAACACTCTGCTACAGCTGATAAAGGAAACTCTTCAAAGGTACGCTTCTCATCATCATGTAAGAATACATGAGCATAGCGGAGGAATCCTGTCATAAAGCCAAGTGGTGCAGATACATCATCACAGCCTTCCTGACTCATGAGATCTACAATCTTGCCAAAGAGGATGGAAGCTACAAATGGCTCATAGTTTACATCGTTTAAGTCAAATTCCTTATGATTCTGCTCGCATACCTGCTTTTCAGTTAAGGTAAAGAGGTTATAGCCTACAGAGATTGCAAGATAGTTGCGAATATCAAACTGAGTTAAACCAGGGGTCTCATTTAAGGTAGCAGCATTATTTCTCTTGATGGTGAGATTGGTTAAAGGCTTAGAACCCATCATACCCTTGGTAGCGGTAGCCATTAAAGGATAGTGAGATACGAGGTTGCCTACTTCCTTAACATCATAGATGCCTGAGTAGAGCTGAGCAAAGGTTCTTAACATCTCATGCTGCCACTTGGGACGGAAGGTTTCATACTTTAGAAGATCATTCTGTACGCAGCCTAATACAAGATCAAAGTTTTTAGCTTCAGCCTTGGTGAAGCTGAAGATTGAAACCTCGCGCTTAAAGCCAATGGACTTTAAGTTAGGATTTTTCTGTCTTAATCCCTGAATTACGGTAAAGAACTCAGATGCTTTTGAATTATCCACTAAAAGATAATCAAGATTATTCAGCATCTCTGGGGTCTTTGCCATATCCCCCATGGCATCGATACGGATGGCAAAACGCATACCCATTCGGCGCAGACGGGTAATGGCATCCTTATACTCTTCAGTTAAAACGATAGAGTTTTCAAGCCACATGATGATATGGCTTGGATCGTACTTACGGGACTGTCTTACCCACAGATTTGATGGAACGGTAGGGATCATAAGATCATGATAGGCGCCTTTTACCACACGGGTGGTACCGATGGTTAAAACATCCTTTAAAAGACTTGGAACATTCTCTTTACGGCAGAAACCAAAATCAAAGGTATTGCCGGCAGACAGCTCCAGACAGTAAAAGTAGCTTTTGGCATTCTTATCCTGCACCGGAATTCTATCGTAGATACGGCACTGCATGGAAGGTGCACTGGCATCTTCTGAAACAGTGCTTTTTGATCTGTTGCTCCAAGAGTCTGACATTTTCTATGTATCCTGAATATTTTATAGTCTTATATATATTATCTTAAGTATTTTAATTTTCTTGAGTGTAATGTCTTAAAAACTGCTGAATTTCAGAAAAATTAGGATCTGCTCTTAAGTTTATCAAGAAGCTTGCCATGAATACCGTTAAAGCTTCCGTTTGACATCACAAGCACAGAGGTATCAGGCACACAGGCCTTCACTATTTCATCTGTGAGTATGTCAAAGTCTGAAATAACATGCAGAGGCTTTTCTGACTGAGACTCAATTGCTTTTACATCCCATTTTACATCAGGTGAGGCATAAATAAAAATCTCATCGGCATCTTCAAAAGACTTGGCAAGCAGCTCATGATTTGCCCCCATCTTCATGGAGTTTGAACGAGGCTCAAATACAGAGATTAACTTCCTGTCACTGCCAATTCTGTTGCGAAGTCCCTGAGAGGTTAACTTGATGGCGGTTGGGTGATGGGCAAAATCATCATATACGCTTACGGTGTTGACCACGCCCTTAAGCTCCATACGGCGCTTTGGCAGAGTAAATGTTTCAAGTGCTTTGGCTGCATCCTCAAGTGAAATGCCGGCGTAGCCTGCCGCCTTAATTGCCATTAGGGAGTTATGCACATTGTAGGTTCCGGTGCAGCTGTAGTTTACTGTTGCAATGAATTTATCCCCGTCATAAACTTCAAAGCTTGAGCAGTCAGGCTTTAAGATTTTTGCATGCACTGATGACTCATCACCAATCACGCAAAGAGGAGTCCACATTCCCATCTTTACAACTTCATCAAGATTCTTATCGTCATTTGGCATTACAATAAGTCCTTTTGAAGGAACTGTTCTTACCAGATGATGGAACTGTTTTTGAATATCCTTAATAGAATCAAAGATATCGGCATGATCAAACTCAAGGTTGTTCATGATAAGCACAGTTGGGTGATAGTGTACAAACTTTGAACGTTTGTCAAAGAAGGCACAGTCATACTCGTCTGCTTCAATTACAAAATACTCACTTTCAGAGTTTCTTGCAGAAATACCAAAATTACCAGGTATACCGCCAATCAGGAAACCAGGATTTTTACCGTTCTTCTCTAAGATCCAGGCCAGCATGGATGAGGTGGAGGTCTTGCCGTGGGTACCGGCAACAGCAAGCACGGTCTTGTGCTTTAAATAGTGCTCTTCAAGCCACTGAGGACCTGAGACAAATGGAATGTTCTCATTTAACATTCTCTCAACAACTTCCATACCACGCTTCATAACGTTGCCGACCACTACAAGGTCTGGCTTTATATCAAGCTGCTTTGCATCAAAACCCTGATAAAGCTCAATGCCTGCAGCCTCAAGCTCGTCTGACATTGGTGGATATACGTTTTTATCAGAACCTGTAACCTTAAAGCCAGCCTGCTTTGCAATCATGGCAATACCGCCCATGAAGGTGCCGCAGATACCTAAAATATGAATATGCATAATCTAATCCTTTAACTGCAGTTACCTTTACTGCAGTGACTTAATTCTTTTAATCATCTAACTGGAGTCCTGATTTTAAGGACATCAGAAAATCAGTACCATCTAAGCTTATTTACACTCTAAATAACGCTCAAAAGCCTTGGTGTGACGGAACTGCACCTTGCCGTCTACATACTCGATGGTGGCAATGGCCATATTGTTGTCCTCTCCAAACTTCAATGCCCTGTCAGCACCTAAAACGAGTAAGCCTGTATCAAGTGCGTCAGACTCAAAGGCTGAATGAGAAATCACAGTAACTGAAAGAGTGCTGTGAGATACCGGATAGCCAGTCTTTGGATCAATGGCATGGGAGTAAACCCTGCCTGTGTTCTCATCCTTAAAGAAGTTTCTGTAAGACCCTGCTGTAGTTACAGCATCATTTAATGGACATACAGGAACTAAAACCTTTGGAGCCATTGAAGTTGGATCTTCAATACCGATCCTCCACTTTCTGCCCTTTTCATTTAATCCAAGTGATCTTGAGGCACCAGCCACATTAACCATAAAGTTCCTGTAGCCGCGTTTTACTAAAGCTTCAGCAACCATATCAGCACCGATGCCTTCACCTACAGTTGCCATATCAAGACGAACATCTGCATGATGTTTTACAAGGTAGCTCTTGTCTTTTGTGGTTCTTAATTCAAACTTATCAAGACCAACAAGCTTTTTACGTTCATCAATATCTGCCTGAGTAGGGGCTATTTCCAAACGTCTGTCCTTACCAAATCCCCACAGATTGACTAAAGGACCTACAGAAATATCCATAGCTCCTTCAATACGGCGGGACTGGTAAACGCACTCCTGAATGAGGATACCAAGCTCATTTGAAATCTCAAAAGGCTCTGTGGATTTAAAATCGTTGAAACGGGCAAGCTCCGCGTTTTTGTCAAAGGTTGAAATTCTGTCACAGATTTCCTTAAAAATACCCTCGCAAAGCTCGGTCAGGGCCTCTTCTCCGCCTTCAAAGCCGCCAACCACATTTACAGCATAAAAAGTACCCATAGTCTTACCATGGATCTTTGTTGCTTCTAAAACCTTTTGTGAAGAAGCTTCACTCTCCTGACCTTCCTTTTTACAGGCACTAAGTGAGGCCATGGCCAGAAATAATGAGACAAGAGTTAATTTTGAAAATCTTTTTAACATAAGGCAACTCCCTGACTGTCGATACTTAAACAGTTTTATGAGGGATCTCCTGTGATCCGATAAGGCACTTTTCAGGTTTCTTTTCAGTCTTCTTACCGGCCATTGCACACATCTGTGAACAGGTGGCACAGGCTCCGCCGTCTAAAACTGAAGATAAAGCCTCATCCTCTGTCTTCATAGGGCCTCTCTTTAAGATAAGGCTTAAAGACAGCGCCAGAACAAAGAACAGAAACACCAGAAAGCTTGCAAGAAATACCATAATACCTACCAGAAAAATTTTGATAATTTATAACCTGGATATTTTAACATTAAAGGCAGGCTTTGATTGAATTTATAGACTTTTTACCTTCAATTATGCCTGTTAAATCAAGAAACTTAATGAAAAAGGAAATTAGGGGGGGCTCTAAAACGAAAAAAGACCGCATAATGCAGTCTCTGAGTGGCGCACCCGAAGAGATTCGAACTCCTGACCGATCGGTTCGTAGCCGATTACTCTATCCAGCTGAGCTACGGGTGCACTCAAATTTGAAGCTAATTGAGAGTGGCGCACCCGAAGAGATTCGAACTCCTGACCGATCGGTTCGTAGCCGATTACTCTATCCAGCTGAGCTACGGGTGCACTCAAAATTGTGACTTCGCGCAAATTATACCATCAAAAATCACATTTGCAAGCAAATTAAAAATTTTTTTAAGTGGCGGATAGAGAGGGATTCGAACCCTCGATACAGACTTTATATCCGTATGCTCCCTTAGCAGGGGAGTACCTTCAGCCTCTCGGTCATCTATCCGCTGAAAATTTGCGTTGCATATTATCTGATTTAGTCAATGACTTGTCAAGAGTTTTTTTTAGGCGCGAAAGTAAACTGAATATAACAAATAATGTATGTACTGCAAAAGTCATTGAAACATAATCAATCAATACTTCAGAATCGGTCTGTTTATTTTGAAAATAAAGGCAAAAAAAGCTAAAATTAGATAAAAGAATTTGAGGTATTTAAGATGTCAGAGCAGTTAAAGAATCTTCCTGTAGGTAATGGTAATTTTGAAAAAATTATTTCAAGTGATTACTACTATGTAGATAAAACCTCATTGCTTAAAACAATCTTTAAAGACGATTCAAGTGAAGGACTTTTAATCACCAGACCACGCAGATTCGGCAAGACTCTGACTCTTGACATGTTCAAATGCTTTCTTGCCTTAAATCCTCAGAATCCTCAAGACAAATC
>ONCB01000041.1 GCA_900316175.1 uncultured Succinatimonas sp. | reverse complement strand
CCAACCATTAACTTAGAGACTCCAATGGATGAGGTTGGTGATTTCAACCTGGTTCCTCATACTGCTCAGAAGCATGACATTGAGTACGCTCTGTCAAATAACTTCGGTTTCGGCGGTACTAACGGTTCTATCCTCTTCAAGAGAGTTGACTAGTAGTCTTATAAGCTATTTGAAAGCCCGCATCTGCGGGCTTTTCTTATACTGATAAAATTTCAGGCAATAAAAAAGGTGGCTTTAGCCACCTTTTTAAATTGTATGACAATTAACCTAATACAGCAACGGCACCGATAGCAGCAATTACTAAGGCTACATTGTAGTGAATAAAGGTAGGAATACAGGTGTCATTGATATGATTGTGCTGACCGTCAGCATTAAGACCTGCTGTAGGTCCTAAGGTAGTGTCAGATGCAGGAGAGCCGGCATCACCTAAAGCAGCGGCTGAGGCAATAACTATAATCATTGAAGGTATAGAGAAGCCCATGCTGGTGCAGATAGGAATATACAGCACTGCAAGAATAGGGATGGTACCAAAGGAGGTGCCGATACCCATGGTGATAAACAGACCAACAAACATCATCAGGGTTGTTGCAAGGATCTTGCTGCCTGCCATATAAGGAATTACAGAAGATACTAAAGCATCAACACCACCGGTTGCCTTCATAACAGCTGCATAGCCTGCTGCTACAAGCATAATGAATGCAATGTATCCCATAAGACCTATACCGCCATCAACGAGCTGATCCATATGCTTGAAATTAACAGCCTTAAAGGTAAAGATAATGCCTAAACCGCACAGGGCACCTAATGGGAGAGAACCAGTTACAAGCTGAATTGCAAGAGTAGTTATTGCTGCAATGATAGTGATGTAGTGAGAAAACTTTAATTTGTCATTACAAGGCTCTTCCTTTACAGTTTCGGTGTTAATCTCTACATCCTTATAAGTGCGCTCTTTTCTGTAGCTTATATAAATAGAAATTAAAAGTGCTACGAACATTGCAAGGCCTAAGATCCAGGTTGACTGCCAGATTTCAGCCTTGGTTGTCTGTGCTCCGTTCTGAGTCATATTGTCAGCAATAAGTCCCTGGAAAATGAGACCAAAACCAGCTGGAATTGCAATATATGGGGCCTTAAGACCGAATGCCAGCGCACAGGCTACAGCTCTTCTATCAATCTTTAAACGGTTCATAACCGCCAGTAGTGGTGGTACAAGGATAGGGATGAAGGCAATATGCACAGGTATAAGGTTCTGTGACATGATAGCCATAATCACGAATATCCAGATTAACAGGAACTTTTTCTGTGAAATTGCTGAAGCAATCTTTCTTGATAAGATTGGTGCAAGACCGGTGTGTGTAACAGCAGTTGCAAAGGCACCTAAGAGAATGTAGCTTAGTGCAGTCTCAGAGTTTCCTCCCATACCTCCAATGAGTGTACTCATTACATCAGAAATGCTCATGTTTCCTAAAATACCGCCAAAAATGGCAGCAATTAAAAGTGAAATCAAAACATTCACTTTTAACAGACAGAGGACACACAGAACCACAACTGAAGCAATGATTGGATTTGTAATAAAATCAATCATAGTTGTTTCCTTTAGTTAAAAAAACTCTGATAATTATACTGAAAAAAGTTTTTTCAAAGGAAAAGCTTGTTGCTATTCGTGATCTTGATTGAAGGTAAATACAGGAATAAGCACTCCTGAAATCTGAGATTTAGATATAACGCCGAAATATCTGCTGTCAAAAGAGTCTTCTTTTTGTGAGGCTGTAAAGTACTCATTATCATTTAAGCTACGGTCAATCACTTTTAATGGGAGGTCTCTGCCTTCTCCGTCAAATGCAAGTGGTGCTGTTTTTTCAAGCAGTGTTCCGTTTACTTTAATACCTTCATTGTTAAGAGTGATATGATCATCTTTTGTTGCAATAACCTTTTTGCCAATTGGAGCCATATCGTTTGGGCAGCTGCCAAAAGTAAGATAGTTTCTTTTCTTTGCAAACTCTGCCTGTTCACCTTCAAGGCAGAAAAGAATAATGTCACCTTTGCAGATATCAGTTTTATCTACTTTTTTATACAGACCATAGGGAAGGGAAGAAGTTACGTTGATGTGCAGATCTAACAGGTGACAGAGTCCTGAGAGCAGAACAAAGCTAAGGCAGAGAAGTAAAAACAGTTTTAATAAGTATGTAAGACTTATGAATCTTATTTTTACTTTTACTTTAGCCATAAAATCTAATCGATAGAAAGCGAATCGATAGCGTCCTGAGTTTCCTGTTTTGCTTTGATTGCCTTGTCACCTATGAGTTTTACAAGTTCAATATAGATAAGATCAATGATAAAGAAAACAGAAAGTCTTGAGTCGGCATAGCCCTGAGTCAGATCATAATCATGAACTGCGTGCAGTACAGTAAGATCGGTAAATGAATAAAGAGGTGATGTAGTCTCTGCTGTAATAGCACAGATCTTTGCTCCCTTCTTTGAACATATTGAGGCAGAGCGTACAAGCTCTCCTGTCTTACCTGAATTGGAGATGTAGATTACAACGTCCTGTGCTGATACGGTAGCAGAATGCGACATGATTTCATGAGAGTCGGTGTAGCATCTTGCGTCAATACCGATTCTGGAAATCTTTCTTGCAGCATCACCTGCTAAGAATCCTGAACTTCCAATGCCAAAGAAAATTACGCTTTTGGCGTTAACCATTTCCTTTACGATTTTGGATACAGATTCAAAACCTATTTCAACAGCAGTCTGAGAGAGCAGGGTCTGATTTAACTGTAAAAGTTTCTGTGCTGTAGTTTCGCAGCTTTCCTTTAAATTGATGGCAGATCTCTTAGAGAGAGAATCACTGTCCTGAGCTCCTAAGTCCTGAGCAAGAGAGATCTTAAAATCTTTTAGAGTTTCAAAACCGAATTTTCTTGCGAATCTGGTTACGGTTGCATGGGAAATATCACAGTCAGCTGATATTTCAGAAATAGATGAAGAGCATGCCTTTAATCCATTAACTAGGAAGTAATGAATAAGCTTGTTGTCTGATTTTGAAGCTTTAATCTGAGGGTTGCTCAGCTTCTTTAAAATGCTCACTTTTGATCCTTTGAAAATTCGTCAATAAAAATATGAAAAAACACGTTGCATTTTATAACTAATACTTACAAATGTAAATTTTTTTAATTGTTTTATCAATAAAACTGATAGTTATTTTCAAAAGTTCTTAATGCAAGATTATGAAAAAAATGGATGTAACTATACAATAAATAATAAAAATTTATGTATTTAATAATTTTTTGTATTTTTGCTATGGAAAGTTTTTTGCTTTTTTAAAGATGAATATGAAAATAGTATTTCTATTTTTGTTACCAACTTAAAAGTGTGATCAAAATCATTATTATAAGTTGTGTTTTCTACTGGATATATAAAATATGTTTAATATTGGTGCACAATATGTTTTTTTATGGACTAATGAATTCGAATTTGCTACATTTTAGGACATAAACAAAACTCACTGATCACAGTGATATACACTAACAGGTTTAATTAGGACAAATAAAATGACTACTAGAGTTGGTATTTACGGTTATGGTAATTTAGGTAAGGGTATCGAGTGCGCTGTAAAGGCTGCATCAGATATGGAATTAGTTGCAGTATTCACCCGTCGCGATCCAGCAACTGTTAAGATTTTAACTGAAGGCGTTGCTGTTGTGAGCGTAAATGATGTTGAGTCTTACAAGGATAAGATTGATGTAATGATCCTGTGCGGCGGTTCAGCAACTGACTTACCAGTTCAGACTCCAGCTTTAGCAAAGCTCTTCAACGTTGTAGACAGCTTTGATACTCACGCTAAGATCCCTGAGCATTTTGCAAATGTAGATGCATCATCAAAGGGTTCAAAGCACGTAGCTTTAATTTCAGCTGGCTGGGATCCAGGCATGTTCTCATTAAACAGATTATATGCTAATGCTGTTCTTCCAAATGGCAAGGATTATACCTTCTGGGGTAAGGGTGTAAGTCAGGGTCACTCAGACGCTATCAGAAGAATTGAAGGTGTTCAGGATGCAAAGCAGTACACCTGCCCTGTTGACAGCGCTTTAGAGGCTGTTAGAAGCGGTTCAAATCCAGATCTTACCACCCGTCAGAAGCACACTCGTTTATGCTATGTAGTATTAAAGGAAGGCGCTGACGCAAAGAAAGTAGAAGAGCAGATTAAGACTATGCCAAACTACTTCTCAGATTATGACACCACTGTAAACTTCATTTCTCAGGAAGAGTTAAATGCAAATCACAGCGGTATTCCTCACGGTGGTTTCGTAATTCGTTCTGGTTCAACCGGCGTTAACGGTCAGAACAAGCACATTATCGAGTACAGCTTAAAGCTTGATTCAAACCCAGAGTTTACTGCAAGCGTAATCGTAGCTTACACCCGTGCTGTAGCACGTCTGTACAAGGAAGCTTCATTTGGATGCAAGACTGTATTTGATATTGCTCCTGCATATTTATCTCCTTTATCAGGTGAAGAGCTTCGTGCAACCATGCTCTAATAATGAAAAATAATTACTCCTAAGCTTATAAAGCCGGTAAAAATAAATTTACCGGCTTTATTTTTTATACGGAATAACAAAATTGTTGATCTTGTACACTTTTGTAATTTTTATATATTCTATAATCAATGAAAGATATTATGTATGTATACAATAAAGATTAAGTTACAGCTGTTATGTTAAGCATTAAACACGTTATTATTCTGGTTGTTGCGGTATTACTGTTATCAATAGGTGCCGCCGCTTTCTATAAAATTTTTTTTACAGCTCACAGCATTAAGATTGGATATATTTTCCCTGGTCCTGTTAACGAAAAGGGCTGGAATATGGAGCATTATGATGCTGTAAAAAAGGCCTGCGCCCATCAGGGTCTTGAACTTATCTATCGTGACAATGTGCCTGAGGCAATGGATCCTGCTTCAAGAGCAGTAGAGTCTTTAATTGATGAAGGTGCCCTGGCAATTATTATAAATAATCATAATTACCACTCAGCTATTCTTCCTGCGATTAAAAAGCATCCTGAAATTCTTTTTTTAACCACATCAAAGAAGAATATTTCATCAAACACAATTCCTTACTTCATAAGAAGCTATCAGGCTCATTATCTTGCAGGACTTCTGGCTGGTATGAAGTCAAAAACTGGTAATATAGGATATCTTGTAGGTTATAATGTGGCCGAGGCTCAGAGAGCGGTGAGTGCCTTTACTATTGGTGTAAGAACTGTAAACAGAGAAGCTACTGTATATGTAAAATATACCAATAACTGGAACGATATCGCAAAACAGAAAACTGATGCAGAAAATCTCATCAAGAATCATGACGTTGATATTATTACCGGCTACCTCAACACTCCTGATGCTTATAAGGAAGCAGCAAGAGAACATGGTATTTATTCAATTGGATTTAATTCACGCCGTGATGTAAATGATCCAAAGGAGCTAACTTCAGTTGTAATTAACTGGCAGAAAGCTTACGGTATTATTTTGCGTCGTATCGTAAGATACTTTACTGGTAGAATTGAAAATATCCCTGTTGCCTGGCTTGGTGTAAATGAGGATGTTGTCGGCATTGACGGTATCTCAAGTGAAATTGACCCAAGTTATGGCATTATGCTTGAGAACGCCAGACGTGATTTGATTGAGGGCAGAGATGTCTTTGATGGAACTGTCTATGATAATCACGATGAGTTGCGTTTTGATAAGACTGATCCTGTGTCAGATGAAGCATTACTTGATAAATTTGACTGGCTGGTTGAAGGCTGCGAAGTTGTTAAGTAAAAATAATTGAATGAATAGAAATAATCATCAGCTTAGATAGTATGGCCCCAGAAATTGATCACTTAAGTTTCTAGGTCATACTAACAGAAGGAACAGTAATTGTAGTCATATCTTCATCAATCCAGTCCCATTCCAACGAGCAGTATTCATTAGGTCTTAACAATGCATAAAATGCAACCATAATTACTGACATCATCCCTTGTAACTTTAAAGATTTTATATATTCGCAGTTCAGTGCGTAAATTTCGATTTCTTTTAAAGGTCCACAGATGCGTTTAATTGTTTCAAGCTTTCCTTGAGACAAAAGAGAATTCTTGAGAGAACCAATAATCTCGTAAGGTTCAATAGATTCGTAAGTGTGTTCTGCAAAGACAGGAAGAATATATTTTTCAAATCATTGTTGTATATCGCACCAGTTTTTAATTTGTGTCTTTTTAATATCAAGCCATTCGTTATAAACTGCAGAAAAGGTTTTTAATTTAATAGCTCTATTACTGTTATCAGCTATATACCTTTCTAGGCACGCTCTTGCATCTTTGATAGTCATTTCAGGATAAACACCAATCTGTTTGCTTATTCTTTTTCCTTTGATTGACTTATTGATGATCCAAATTTTTTTACCATTGGGCATTACTCTAAGAAATAGTCCTGGTACATCTGATAACTGAAAAGGAGTATCTGCTTTTTGCATTCTTGATTTGCAATTGTGTAAGCATAAATAACTCTGTGTGTAATTTTTTAAACTGTGTGTAACTGTCTATAATTATTACACACACAAATTACACACAAAGCTACATTTATATAAATATACAAAAGTTATGTAAAGCTATATTAAAGTAAAAATGATAAGTTAATGCACAGAATTATAAGGAAATAATGATATAAAAAGACGTGAAATTTTAATAAGATAAAATAGTAAAAAAAATATTTATGCGGAAAGGAGGGGATTTGAACCCCTGAACCACAATGTGATTGTCGCATTTCGAGTGCGATGCATTCAGCCTCTCTGCCACCTTTCCGTGTTTAAGATTATATTCTTTTTTAATGACAATTCAAATAATAATGAGGTTTATATGGTAGAGCATGACAAGGATCAGAAAATCTTTTTTATGATAGAAGATGGCTTTAAAGCTTTTTTAAGATATGAGATTACTGATGGAAGAATCGATGTATTAACCACTCAGGTTCCTGAAGAAATCTCTGGGCGCGGTATAGCAAGAAATCTTATGGACGAGTGCTTCAGGTTTGCAAATGAAAGATCATATGAGTTTGTTCCAAAGCTATCATGCTCATATGCCAGAGCCTATCTTTTAAAAAAGTCTAGGACTTAAGCTTTACGCTTTAATGTTTTTAAATAGGCTTTTTCTTCATTTGTTGGTATAAGAGACTCAATCATTTTGCTAATAGCCTTATTAAAGGTTTTAATCTCAATTTTTGAAGATAAAAGCCAGCTGATGGTCTGAGTTTTATATTTACAGTAAAAGCTTGCAATCACCCATGATACTGCCATATGCACGTAGTAAGAAGAAGTATCTGCCTTTTCAAGCTTACTGAATATATCATTCATATAGCGTTCATCCACAAAATAGCTGTTGCACATAACAATGGCAAATCTTGCTGTGAAGCTGTGATTACTTTCAAAAAGACTGTCTATAAAGGAAAAGTATTCATCCTGATAAGTCTTGCAGTCTTTTAACATGGTGCAGAAGGAATCGACTATAGCCCAGCCGTCAAGAAAAGGCAGAAAGTCTCTGATAAATAATAGTCTTTTTTCAACGGGTACTGGTACTGATGCAATGGCATAGGCATAGATAAACTTTTCTTCAAAAAATGAGTTTTCTTTAAGAGGATAGAGAAGAAGATCACTTCCATATTCTTTTAAAAGTTTTTTTGAGAGTTTTCTTAAGGCCGGGAGCCTTACTCCCATAATGGTTACACCAGGACTTAACTTTTTTGAGAACTCCTGGTATTTATCTTCAGACAGCTCTTTGAGCTCAGATAAGATCTTTTCTTCCATAAAACTTAATATACCTTTGGCAGTTCATCAAATGATGAGGTATAGCGGGGAGACAGATGATCCGGTCCATTGAATTTTCTTTCTTTGGTAAGTTTATTCTGTGCCCCAAAATAGATGCTGTTTTTGGTTTGAGAATTTATCAGATCTATTGTATCCATCAGGAGATCGCTTTTTATAAGCTCGCTCTCTTCAGGTGCTTTTGAGAATAAATCTGCCTGGAAAGTACGCTCTTCAACCAGATCATATAAAACCACACCTGCTTTCATATACTCAAAGTCTTTTTTGTATATGACTTTTAAAAGTTCTTTTGCAACCGCCAGAAATACTCTGGTATCACGACAAGGATAATCAAGACAGAGAGTAGCATCATTTGCGTACTTTGGTTTATTGCCAAAGAACGATGTTCTTATGAAAATGGTTATTTTCTTTGCATAGCGATCTATCTGTCTTAATTTTGATGAAGCATCAGCAACATAGTTTGAAATTGCCTCGAGCAGATCATCAAAATCTGTAATTCTTTCTTTAAAAGTTCTTGACCATAAGATCTGTCCCTGCACGTCATCGCTGATTACACTTGCTATACAGTCAATGTCATTTAATTCCTTTATGGTTCTAGAAAGAACAATTGAATATCTTTTCTGCATTAAATCAGGATCTGCTTTGGACAGATCAAGTGCGGTTCTGTACCCGTCCTCTGTCAAGTGTTCCTCATTTTTTTTACCTATTCCCCAGATTTCTCCAATAGGGTTTTCAAGTAATATCCTTTGTCTTTGTGCATCTTCTAGTACGCTGAAGACACCATGGGTTTCGTTTCGGTGCTGTTTTGCATGGTGATTTGCAAGTTTTGCCAGAGTCTTGGTTTTTGCAACGCCTACACCTATCTGGATACCGACTAAGGTTGCAACCGCATTTTTTGCTCTGAATGCAAGGTTTAATGCTTCTTCTTTAGTGATGTTATGAAAGATTAAAAAAGCCTCATCTACAGAGTAGATTTCAATGTCGTTACAGAATGACTCCAATGTACTCATGACCCTGTTTGAGATATCAAGATATAAGGAGAAGTTAGAAGAAAATGTGGCAATTTTATATTTGTTTATTTCCTTCTGAATCTTAAAGACAGGGGAGCCCATGGGAATACCCAGGCTTTTGGTTTCATATGAGCGCGACACTACGATGCCGTCATTGTTTGACAGCACAGCTACAGGTCTGGTTTTCAAATCAGGGCGGAACAGCTTTTCGCAGGATGCAAAAAAGTTGTTGCAGTCGCAAAGCAGGTAGACCTTATCTATCCTTCTACTTTCACAATTATGCTCATTTTTATCCATATGCAGATTTTACACTTTTCTGTTTATTCAAATAAACAGTCTTTGTGGAAGATTTGAAAAATTGACTTAAATCGCAAATGTGCGCAAAATATAAAATGCGATTTTAATAACAAATTTCCTTAATTATCTTAGAAAAAACGAGTATGATGTACCATAATGATTTTAGAAACTAAATCGTTTGCGTAAATTACAGAGGAAATAATGAGCGTAACATTAAAAGATCTCGCTAAAGCATCTGGTGTATCAATTGGTACTGTATCCAGAGCTTTAAATGATAAGAACGAAGTAAGTGAGAAAACCTCAGAACGCATCAGACAGCTAGCTCAGGAGTTAGGTTATGTTCCTAACAGAGCCGGCCGAGCCCTGTCATCTCAGAAGAGTATTAACTACATAGGTGTAACTCTTCCTTCAATCAATTCCCCTTTTTTTGATGATATCAAGAAAGGCATTAACAATGCCTTAAGAGAGTTTAAAGATTTAGGCTTTGATGTAGTTTTAAAAGAGCAGGAAGGCTGGGACAGTCAAACTCAGATAAAGATGATAGATGAGCTTGAGGCTGTTGGTTGCAAGTCATTTATTGTCTGTGCTTTTGACTGCGATGAAATCAGAGAAAAGCTTGACGAATTGAACACCAAAGGATATCCAACCGTAATTCTCAATAATTTTATTCCAGACTGCAAGAAATTGTGCTTTGTAGGCCCTGACTATGAAAAACAGGGAAGAATTGCTGCCTGCATGGTAGATAAGTGCAAGTACAAGCAGAAGATTAACCTTTTAGGCGTTGTAGGTTCTAAGCACCATTTAGGTCATATGAACAGAATTGCAGGCTTTAAGAGTTGTCTTGAATCATTAAATCATGAATATGAAGTTGTAGATATCATAGAAGGTGAAGATCAGGATATTGTAACTCAGCAGGTGGTTATGAAAACCTTATCGGAGCATCCTGAAATTAACGTTGTGTTTATCGCAACAGGTGGCGGTGTCAGCGGTCTTGGAGCAGCCCTGATTGCAGATGGTGATCAGGAGCGATTTGCCGTTGGTTGTGATGAAATCTACACCACCAAAGAGCTTGTTAAGAACAATATCATTGACTTTGTGGTAACTCAGGGACCAGAAATTCAGGGATATCAGGCAGTCAAAAAGATCCATGACTACTTTAATAAAATCTCATCAGCCCATACAGATTACATTGTAGAGTCGATGATTAAGGTTAAAGGTCATTTTGAATAACCGGATCTTCAAAAATGAAGCCTTCTTGGAGTAGCCTTGAAGGCTTTATTTTTTGGTTTACTTTTAAAAGATCACATCTTGAGTCAAAGTTTAATAAAAACATGAAACTTGGGATTGTGATTTTTTTTATGCCGGCACAAAGCCTTAAAAGAGCGTTCAAGGTAAGAGGTCTGTCTGAACAGAAATTGACAGGACCTGTAATTTTTCTGTTAATACAGAGCATTAAGGCTCTGGCACAATCTTCTACTGTGATGTATGGGATAAGATTATTGCCGTTTACAAAGTGAATTACGGGCAGGAAACGAAGGTTTCTTACAAGTCCGCCTCCAATTCCTGTCACAACACCAAATCTTGCCTGAGTGCAAAGAGGAAAATTATCTTTTGCCTTATCTTCAATGTGCTTGCAGATGGAGGCGTAAATTGAATTATTTAGTTCTCCTGTCTCATCAGTGTCAGCATCATTGTGATAGATGCCTGTAGCGCTGGCCTGAATGAAGAGAATATTCTTTTTTTCTTCTTTGGTATATTTTGATGCTATAAGTGAGATGGTATCGGTACGGGATTGTTCAATAAGAGACAGTCTTTTTTGGGTAAGTCTTTTTTTATCAATCCTTTCTCCAGAGAGGTTAACAATTACATCAACTAGAGGAAATTCATCACAAGGGGTTAATACAGTTACCCTGTTATCAAGACCATGTTCTTTATTATCGGTATGGGTGTGGACAAAGATTTTTATGTCAGTTTTTAACAGTTCACTTATAAGAACTCTGCCTATAAATCCAGATCCACCAGATATCAGTATCTGCATATAAAAAAGGGCAGCATGCGCTGCCCTCCTCATAAAGTAGTGATTAGTTCATAGTTGCCTGAATTGCGGTAACAGCAATAGTGTAGATGATATCATCAACTAAAGCACCACGAGACAGATCGTTTACAGGCTTCTTCATACCCTGGAGCATAGGTCCGATTGATACGAGGTTAGCTGAACGCTGAACTGCCTTGTATACGGTGTTACCTACAGACAGGCTTGGGAAGATAAATACAGTAGCCTTACCGGCAACTGGTGAACCTGGAGCCTTCTGGGCTGCAACTTCTGGCATTACAGCTGCATCGTACTGCAGAGGACCGTCAACTAAGATATCTGGTCTCTTCTGGCGAACAAGCTCGGTAGCCTCTCTCATCAGATCAACATCAGCACCCTTGCCTGAGTTCATGGTTGAATAGGTAACCATAGCTACGCGTGGATCGATACCGAATGCCTTAGCAGTGTCAGCTGACTGAATTGCGATCTCAGAGATTTCCTCAGCGCTTGGGTCAATGTTTAATGCGCAGTCACCATAGATGTAAACCTGCTCTGGCATTAACATGAAGAAGATAGCTGAAACAAGCTTTGCACCAGGAGCAGTCTTGATGATCTGCAGTGGTGGACGAATGGTATTTGCAGTGGTGTGAACGGCGCCTGATACCAGACCGTCTAACTCATTGTTCTCAATCATCATGGTGGCAAGTGCTACGTTGTCTTCGAGCATCTTTAATGCCATCTCTTCAGTCATACCCTTGCTCTTGCGAAGCTCAACAAGTCTTGCAACATACTTGTTTCTGGTTGTTTCAGGATCGATGAATTCAACATTGGCGCCTAAGGTTACACCCTGAGATTTTGCAACTTCTAAAATCTCGTCCTTGTTACCAAAGAGAACAGGGATTGCGATGTTCTGCTCAGCTACCTTTGCAGCTGCGCATACGGTTCTTGGTTCATTACCTTCTGGAAGAGCGATCTTCTTCTTGGCTGCACGGGCAAGTTCGGTTAACTTGTTGCGGAATGCTGCAGGGCTCATTAAAGGAATTGCGTTCTCTTCAATACCCTTGATTAAATCGATTGCCTTGGCATCAAAGTCTTTTGAAGCATTATCTTCAATGTAGGCTACACGCTCGGCATCCTTTGATAATACTACAGGAATTGAAGCTAAGGCCTGAGCTACTGCCCATGAAGATTTTTCTGTTGAAATAACAGTTGCACCAGCAACATCACCTGCAACACCATCGGTTAAGATAACAACCTTGGCCTGAGTTGATGCAGGAACTTCATCAGTTACTAATACGCACTTTTCATTTGCCTTTGCATTTGAGAGGGTTACTTTGTATGCAACAGCGTTCTCATCACCTGATACAACCTTAGCGCCTAAGTATGCGGCAATTGAGGATGCCTTAGGAGCATAGTAGTTCATATCAAAGTTTACAGTTGCGATAAAGTCAGTTAATACTGGCTCTGATTTCTCACAGCAATCTTCCTTGGTGCATGAGCAGTGACCGCAGCCTGATAATACAAGCTTCTTATTGCCTGATGCATCCTTTGGAGCAACAGGATTTAAAAGAATAGAACCTAAAAGGTTCTTTGATGCTGCGTTGCCAAAATACTGTAAAGTTGCATCTAAAGCTGCTTTTGCACACTTGCATGTATCATTTACAACAGTAATGATCTTAGCGTCAAAGCTGTGGCATACAGCTGCATTGATTTCATTTACATCAAAAGGAGCATCTGTTACACCTTCAATTACGATAACATCATAATTATCGCTGGCTTTTAATGCGTTGTAGTTGCTTACGATTGCTTCAATAACTTCAGTCTTGTTGCCAGATGAGATCTTCTTGGCGGCGCAGTACTTGTTTAAAGACTTGGTGTCGCATTCAGCGCAGGTACAGGTATAAAAAGGTGTGAATAAAGCGGTTTTTACGCCATTGCTGTTTAATGCCTTTACTAAGCCTAAGCTTGCAGTGAAAATTCCAGTGGTTTTGCCAGTTGGAACCAACATAACGTTACGTGTCACGTGATACTCCATTATTTTCGAATTACAAATAAATAAAGGATTGATACCTTAAACTTTGTCAATTATAGCACACAGGCTAAAGGTGGGCTTTATATGTGCTAAGAAATTTCAAAATCAAGGTGTGTTTATAAGGAAAATTTCTGGCTTTGGAGTACAATTTGAGTCAGGAGTTTTTATGAATATTATTGAGATTTTAAAAGATGGCCGTCATTACATGGAAAGATGGCCAGCGGAGCCTCTGCTCAATCCGGTATTTCCAGAATGCAGAGCAAAGAAACTTATGAGTCTTGCAAAAAGAGTGATCCCTCCATTTATGGTGCTGGTGATTGGCTGGACTCTATATCTTGGGGGATACTTTAAAGGAATACCATTGTATTATGCGCTGACTGCAAATTTAAGCGTCACCGTCTGTTCTATGTGTGTTCTCATAATGATACCTCTGCAGGGGTATTACTGGTTTTACAGAAGATCTAAAACTCAAATCAACGACAGGCTAAAGAAATTTTATCAGGAACTTTGCTCTCAACTTGACAGAGAAGCTTCATTCAATCCTACTTTTCTTGATTTTGAAAATGTGCTTATTGATGCATTAAAAAAGCTTGATCATGATTTTTTAAAAAAGCTGTAAATTGCGACCATAATCAAAAGATTAGACTTAAATACATCCCCATTTTCTTAATTGAACGAATTTTGTTGTATAAAGTGTAATGGGATCTGTTTTGTAACATTTTGTTTTCTGTCTGAATGTCGATTTGAATTTTGAAACATCATCATGTACCTGTGATTGATGCCAGATTCAAGAGGTTTTATCTATATGGCTTTAAGAAAAGTTCTTGCATCATTTGCAATGGGACTTCTGATTTCTATATCTTCTGTTAATTCAGCTGCAAATGCAGCAATCATTAATATCGGTTTTTCTCAGATAGGTAAAGAATCCTCATGGCGTATTGTTTTAAGTGAAGACATTATTCGTTCAGCCAAAGATCATAACATCAACCTTAAGTTTGAGAATGCAGAGTCTTCTCAGCAGCATCAGATTGAATCAATTCGCGGATTCATTAAAGATAATGTTGATTTGATTGGTTTTGTCCCGATTGTCGAAACAGGATGGGATGAGGTTTTAAGAGAAGCTAAGAAAGCCAAAATTCCAGTTATTATTTTAGATAGAGATCTTAAGGTATCAGATCCATCATTATATCTAACCAAAATTGGTTCTGACAGTTATACAGAAGGCAGCAAGGCCTTTACCTTTATTGATGATTACGTAGTAGGTCATGCTTTTCAGCCAAAATACGGTCGTCATCAGATAAATATTGCAATCATTGAAGGAACTGAATCTGCTTCAGTTACTGCCGGTAGAAGAGCCGGTTTCTATGATAGTATGAGTGAAACTAAAACCTCAAGACAGTACAATGTGTTCACTGTCGAACAAGGTGACTTTTCAAGGGAAAGTGGCAAAGCTGCAATGCTGAGGATCCTTGAAAAACATAAAGATGATATAGATGTGCTTTTTGCCATGAATGATGATATGGCTTTAGGAGCCATTGAAGCAATGGAAGAGGCCGGAGTTAAAACAGGCAAGGATGTTCTTGTGGTTTCAATTGATGCAACTAAAGAAATGTTAAAAAAAATAATAGCAGAAAAAGCAAATGCAACAATCGAATGCAATCCACTGCAAGGAGATCTTTTCTTTGATATTGCTTTAAAGGTTTTAAAAGGTGAGTTTGTCCCAAGGAGCATATTTGTTGAAGAGAGCATATTTACCAAGGCAAATGCCAACAGCCTAATAGACTTTAGAAAATATTAGTAAATCAAAAAAATTTAAAATGGTCAGCCTTTGTGCTGGCCATTTTATTTTCTTTTCCTGCAGGCATCACTTGAGTAATTTCCTATGAGAATGCGGGCATTCTCATAGCTCAACTTTAAGATGTTTGTTTAATAACAGGTGAGGTTTATGACGGCATTTCGAAGTTTTGTGTAAAGGAGGTCTAGAGAATAGAGAATGGCTTAAATAAGCCAAAAAAGTGTGATCTGTAGCACTAAAAATGAGAGTATAACACTAAAAAATGTGATAAAGATCACTAATTATAAAAAAGCAGATTGAGTTAGAAGGTCAGATAAAAGAGAATAGCCACAGACACGAATTGGCGTGTCTTCAAAATATTATTATGGGATGTAAAAATGAAGAAAGTAACTCTTTTAGCTGCAGGCGTTTTAGCTGCTGTTGCAGCTGCTCCATCAGCTAATGCTTATACTCCAAACGCTTACTTTGGCGGTTATTTCCGTTCAGGCGTTATGTCAAAGCGTTTCAACAAGTCAGATGACTTAGTACACCAGGTTGGTCGTTTAGGTGCTGAAAATGATACTTATGGTGAAATTTTCTTAGGTACCGACGTTGCTAACGTAGACGACACCGTATGGTCAGTAAATTCACGTATCGCTGTTTCATCACAGTACAACCGTGACTGGCAGTCAACCAACAACGTTTTAGTCAGCGTAGATCGTGAAGGCAATCATT
>ONCB01000042.1 GCA_900316175.1 uncultured Succinatimonas sp. | reverse complement strand
TTTATTCATAAACGTCAACAATACCTCATATATATTATGAGACATTGTAAACAATTTATACATTTAACGCAACTGTAACTAACCCAGCTCATTTGCTATATCAGTTATATTCACCATGTGTTTTTAGGATCCACTCTTTTTCTGTTTCGTGAATTATATAAACGGAAATATGAATAACTCGAGTTAAAATTCTATAATAAAAGTTGGTGATGTTGTGAGAACACTCTCAAAGCATAAAAAATAAGAGGTATCATGAAAAAATTATCCAAGATCTTTGCTGTGGCTTCCATTTGTCTTGCAATGACACAAGCTGCAGATGCTGCTAACCTTGAGAATCTACCATCTTATGATGAGTGGCAGGAACACGCCAATCACATCTTAAAATTTTATCTTGTTGATGATGCCAAAGGAAAGGAGGATGGTTACTTCCCTACCTGGCGTTGTGATAATGGCAAACTGAGAAACAAAAAAGCATGTGAAGGCGAAGGTGATACCAGTTGGGTATCAAAAATATGGCATCTTGATTTTACAAGAATGCTCTCCCGTCAGACCTTTGCATATGGTGCTCTGTTTAATCTTACAGGAAATAAAGAAGCTCTAAGACTGCATAAGGCTGGTGTAAAGTTTCTGCTTGAAAGAGCGATGCGCAAGGACGGTGGTTTTTACAGTCTCTTTGAAGAAGGAAAACCAGTAACAGATTCAGAAATCTTTGCAGAAAACCCACAGGATCTGTCCTATGCGCTCGTAGGTTTGGCAATGAATGCCTACTTAACCGGTGATAAGAAAACAATCAGTGCAATTATCAAAGCAAAAGATTATATCTTTGACAACTATTACGATAAAGATAAGGGATTTTTAATCTGGTCCAAAAAAGATACCTACTTTGACAAAATGTCACAGGAGGAGCTTGTAGCACAACTTGATCAGCTAAATGCCTATATGCTTTTAACCTGGAGAATGCTCCCTGATAACAGTAGAAAAGAGTGGGGAGAAAAAATGAAGGAAGTGGTTGATATTATCAACACTAAATTCTACAACGAAAAGCTAAAGCGCTTTAACGGCTGCACAGATAATCCGTCCTGCTTTGATCTTGAAAAAGGAAAACACCTTGATTATGGCCACAGAGTCAAATCCTACTGGATGGAGTATATGACTGCACTGGGACTTGATGATAAGGATTTAATAGAATTTTCAAAAAACGGGATGATAGATGTTCATAAAAAGGCTGTATCAGCAAACGGCTATGAATTTTTTGGAGATGAGCTTTTTAATGGTGCTTCATGGTGGGTATGCGCTGAACTTAATCAGACGGCCCTCACCCTTGCACTTACAGGAGACAATGACATTCCAAATACTCTGTATAATGTTCTTAATAATGAAACAGATAAAGAATACGGAGAAGTAAAGTTTGGAGGAGGAAAAGCTCATTTCTGGAGAAACGGCTTTCATTCATCAGAACAGGCTTTAATCGGCACTATTCTGTCAAATGCCTTAAGGCAGAAAGAGTGCAGCGATGATAAGTGCTTTAAGGATAATTCAACCACATTATACTTTGCACCTGCCAATGAAGAAACTATGACTTATACTCCATATCTTTACAGTGGAGACATAATTAAGAAAACAAATACTGACGGGATTGTAGCTGTTACCTTTGACAACATAAATCTGCCAAAAAAAGTTGACTGAAAATTGGTAACAATAATCTGATAACCAAGATATAAATATCATTTGTTTGCTTTCAAAAAGCATAAGGCGCAGACTTAAAAAGTATGCGCCTTATTTTTTAGTACAGGATCAGATCCTGTCAGAATGACTTATTCTTTTTTAGCACCAGGAACGAACCATAATACCAGAGAAATGATAAAGGCTAAATATCCAACTTCTGAAATAATGCCAATGGTTAATGCGCACAGCAGGAATACACCACCAACAAGCAGAGAAATCTTTAAGTTACCGTCAGTAATATCGTTAACACGTCTTACAGTTGCAATAGCCTGAATTACAGTGAGAATGGTATATACCACCATAACTGAAATTACAGTTAAGCCTAATCCAACCAGATTCTCCAGAATCTTATGAACCAGCAAATCGGCTGCATTAGGATCATCAAAATCTATACCAGAAAGATATACTGGAACAATAATGGCACCAATGAATACTGATATAGACAGAAGGAAAGTTACAATTGAGTAAACAACATATCAGGCAGGCGTGAGAGCTTGCTCTTTAATGAAAACATATAAACTCCAAATATCATTTTTGATTGTTTTTTATCGTCATCAGATGATGATATCGCATTGTAACAAAATGAATAAATATAACCAAATCAGTTATGACAAAGTCGTCCTTTTTTTCGTTAAACTGACATCTCAGACATGCTTTAAATTAAAGATTTCTATTCTCAAATCTAATGACTTTTATTTGAACTGTTTTTAAATACATAACGGCATGAAGTGAACATACAGGCATTTATAAGAGTAATTGTAAACGCGATAGCGCTGTCAAAACAGTATGAACAGTATATTTACGGTTCTCATGCAGCTTTTAGCGATAATACGATTTGTAATGAGACCAGATACATTCATCACATAAATATAATTGTTTTTACAAATGTAACAGCAGCTCCGCTTAAAGGCAGAGCATAACGAATTAACGAGCTTTTACATGATTAAAGCTGCATAAAATGAACAGAAAAAAAAGATCCTGAAATCTTCAGGATCTTTGTCTATTTATATAATGCTATTGCGAAAGCTCTTTCTGAGCATTTTCAAAATATGGTTTTAATGAAATCCACTTTACAAGACAGACAATTGAAACTGCAATATTATAAATAAAAGCGGCAACACCGAGGAATAAAGTGAATATAGCTGGCCACAACAGATATTCATAAGATTCTTTGCCAGAACTGTCAAGCAGAGCAGCTACCACCGCAGCAATTATAAAAAACCCAATCACAATTACCACAGCACCAATGCTTAAAATATAGTGATATCGCACTCTTCTGACAGACTTCTCTACTTCTGTTGCCTTAATGTCTATGACAGCGTAGTTACTGCAAAATGAAATGGCCTTATTCATGGCAATAATTGTCAGAACTATGGCTGGAATACAGGTAAGAAAGTTGAAGTATGGTACATAATTTAAACAGCAAAAAACCAGACTCACAATCATAATGGTATTGCAGCTCTCAGCCTGTGCTGCCAGTTCACTATTCTTTTTTTCAGGGGTGCCGGTATTTTCCTTAACATTAGCCCTGCCTAATGTAAAATCATTTAACGGAGCACCACAGAATGCGCAGAAATTGGCGTCTTCAAGGTTTTCCTTACCGCATTTTGAACAGAACATCATTCTTCCCTAATATAAAAAAAGGTTCATACAAGACTGATAGTATACCGAATTTTATCAGTGATGATCTCGATATGCCATATACGCAAGCATATGTAAACTTGCATTGTAATAGTCTTCAGACTTTTTAATATCAGGTTCACCTAATGGTTTACCCATTACAAGATCTCTTACAGCCTTTAAACCAGACGACATCATATAATCTGCCTTCTGAGGTCCCACTACACTGAACCAGGCCGGAGTCTGAAACTCTGAATAACCAGACCAGAGTTTGCGGTAAGGTATAAGCTCCTTACAGTTAGGATCATCCCAGTAAAGGTACAAAGGAACTCTGATGGCATCATAGCTAAAGCGTGGAGGCCACTGCTCTGCAGGCATATTTTCACCACTTATTAGCAGCTTAACCCAGTCAGGAGATACCATAAGAGTCTGGCCCTGCAGATTTGACAGAAGCTTTTTGCCATCTGCATTAACATCCTTCCACAGCTTCTGATAAGTCTGTTTTGCAAGAGCTGTTAAAGCAGGATAGATGTAGTATGAAGGATTTACAATTATGTATGAATTGTAAAAGAAGGCATTAGCACCAGGCAGGATCACGTTGTAACCGCCAAACTTGGTTACAGTAAGTGCGCTGATGGCATTAGCAAGCTTCTCTGCTTTTTTGGTGTACTCTTTTACATGCCATTTCTGACCTGCCTTTAAAAGAGCCCAGGCAATCATCAGATCACCATCTGTTGCATTGTTTTTATCAGCAACAGGATCACCACCGTCACGACGATAAGCCCAGCAGTAAAGACCTGAAACAGGATCTGCAAGATTATCATCTGTCCACTTTAAGATCCTTGCAAAAGCCTCTTTATCGTTATATGCAAGAGCAAAGGTCAGACCGTAGCTCTGTCCCTCGGTGTGAGACATATTGCCGTTACCGGTATCGATAATGGCACCGTCCTGAGCGAGGTACTTTGCTTTGTAGTCATCCCAGGCAGTAGCACCAGCCATAGAGGCACTGGCTGCCAAAAGTGACACAGCCAGTGCAAACTTCTTTACAAATCCTATTACCATAGATAATCCTTTAGCTACGTTTCTTCAGAATAAACACTACTTCATCAGGAGAGTGCAGTTCTTCAATCTTGCAGAAAAGGGCAACAGGAGCACCTGTCTGTCTGAACCAGCCGTTGTAAAGACCGCACAGGATTACAGAAAAACTCTTTAGCCAGTCATCAGCAAATTTCTTGTTAGAAATAGTCTTGATGTTTCTGTGCACGATCCTGATACCATTTGAAATATCTTCAATATCAGCTGTGCCGAAACCAAGATAAGACAATAGCGAATTTACCTCAAGGTGCAGATTTGAAAGACTGTCTCTGGTACGAACAGGAAATCTTTCAGAAAGATTCTTACCTGTTTCATAGAGAAAATCATTCACATCATCGGTTGAAGCATTCTTGAGCATCATACTGATAAATTCAGAAACGATTTCAAAGTAGCCCTGCATTGGAGCTGTATTATTCTCGAAATATTCTGCCATTTCTTACAGATCTCCTAAAATGCTCTTGATATATAACATCTCATACATTTCCTTATACTCGCCGAAGGTTGAGTAAGACAGGGAACCGCCAACGACCAGATCGTCTAACACATAGTAATCAAGAGTTGCCTTGATAGAACCACCAACACCATTTTCATCCTTTGATGCAAACTTTGATCTAGAGGCGAAGCCTAAGTCGGTAAGCTCCTCAAGACTCTGCTGGAAGTAGGTGTGATTAGGATAGAAATCCTGTTCCTTCTGCTTGTAGGTCTGATAACCTAAAGAAGCACTAAGCCTGAAGGTAAGATTGTCTGTTCTCTTCATATAAGTGAAAGGAATAGACGCAATCAGGTAGTTCTGAGGTGAGAAGTAACCACCGTTTCCTAATGAGAAGTGGTTCTGGTTCTGCTTGAAGTTCTGATAGAAAAGAGAAATACCAATGGTCATATCCTCATAAAGAGTAGGCTTCATCGCATGAACATACATGGTACCTGAGAAGCTGTAGCTGTGGTTGTGAGCTACATTCTTACCGCGATAGGCATATGCTGAAGCGCCAAAGGTACGTCCGTAATAACCGTCATCATAAGTGTATTCAAGCGAAGCACCATTCTTGGTTACAGCACCCCAGACAGTACCGGAGGCATCATCCTTGTAACCAAAGTATGACAGCAGAGAATCACGCATGCCGCGACGCTCAATGTTAAGATTTAAATTTGAATGGCTGTCAAGCTTGAAGCTGTAGAAGAAACCTGCCTCAACATTGGTAGACTTCTTGCCTACAGGGGTAACACCGATATCAAACTTGTAGTCATCAGACTTGACAGCAGCTCTGAAGGCAACGCCGGTAGCACGACGGGCCTTGGCGCCAGACATGATTGAATTGGCGGTCTGATTGCCCTTCATGGACTGAATAATGCCCTTGTATCTGGTGGCGATGTTTACAAGCTTTTCCTTGTCAGCTGCAGTTGAAATACTTGCAAGCTCACCTAATGAACCTAACAGCTGAGGATCGTTTAACAGAGTATTAAGCTCTGCTGGGGTCAGCTTATCAAGATTATAGGTAAGGCTCAGAGTATTTAACTGAGCCTGAATCTGCTGTAACTGACTAGTCTTCTCAAGAGTCTCGTTAAGTTTTACATTCAGGATCTGAATGGCATTGTTAATCTGCTGAATCTGAGATGAATCAGTTGAAAGACTCATCTGCTCATACAGTTTGTTCATTGACTTTCTGAAGTCTGCAGCCTGAGTCTGAAGTTCAACTACCTTAGGACCGATACTCTCAGCAGTAACACCGGCTTCTGTCAGTGTATTCTGCATCTCGGCATAGTCAATTCTCAGATTCTCAACATTTGCGATCACGCCGTTTACAATGATTGAGGCATTTGAGTATCCGGTTAAAAGAGCATTTGAACCGTGCTCGTATATTGAAGACTCTGACTCCAGTTTGCCTGAATCCATGGTAATTGGCTCAGCAACCAGTGAAAGCTGGGCTGTTGAGGTGATAGGCACGTTGAAGGTAACTGGTATTGCAGCATACTTGAGCTTTGAAGTACCAGGATCACCATCCTTCTGACCTGCTTCAACCTCAAATCTTACAGACATTGCAACCTTGTCCTGCATCTCACGGATCATAAAGTTAATGTCATTTAAGGCATCAACACGATCCTGAGCAGACATATTGGTGGCAACTGGCATTGAAACTGTGCCTACACTGTCCTCCCAAGGTAAAGTTACAGTCTGCTTCTTTACATCAGAAGATGAACTTCTGTTCTTGAAAGGATTGCCTGGCATATGAGATGAGGCACTTGAATGAGTAGCCAAAGATGCCTGACTTGACTGTGCTGTAGGATAGTTATAGCGACGGTCAAGCTGAGCTCTGGCTGAGGTCAGTTTATTGATGGCACCACGATAATTCTTGTTCTTGGCATCAACTTTTGCAAGCAGAGTCAGAACACGAGGATCATTTGAAGTGACAAGTCTGTCAGCAAGATAAGTGGCCTCGTCATAATCCTCTTCGCCTAATGCGGCATTGATTGCACCTTCAAGAGCAACCTGGCTGTTAGGAGCGGTCTTTAAGATCTTCTTGTAAATCTGTCCTGCTACAGCATATTCACCGTTGTCATGATATAAACGGGCCATAGCCATGTTCAGATCTTCGTTCTCAGGATCCTGCTCAATTAGTGGATATAACAAATCATATGCATCAGCATAATGTTCCATTTCACGCAGAGCGTCTGCCTTTCTGATAGAATCACCGATGTTCATCTTATCAAGATCAGACTGCTTTGAATTTGAAATGATTGACTGGTTTGCTGTCAGAGCACGAGCCTTGTCGTAATAACCGGTTGAATTATAGACAGTTACCAGATCAGCATAATCACCAATACCGGCATTAGGATCAATAGCACGTGATGATGCAAGATCTGCAAGATCAAGAGCCTTCTGCTTCTGACCGCACTGCAGGTATAAGAATGCCAGATGACCTAACTGAGAAGTTGTAAGCGACTTAGGTGATAACTGCATCATCTGCAGAGAGTTGTAGGCAGCCTGCTTGTTGCCCGAACGCAGATACTCCTCTACAGTGCCAAAGCTTTGAGCAATCTCAACATCATGTCTTAACTTTTTAACCTTGTCCGAGCCATTGGTAATTCTCTTAACTACAGCCATAGCCTGATTGTAAAGACCAGCTTCATTCAGGTAGCTTGCAGCAGCAAAGAGATCTTCGTTGTCAGCACCAGGTCTTGTCAGGAAGTTAACCTGAGTCTGAGCACCGGCAACAAATCCATTCTCATTAAGGAGTCTTGCCAGATCATAGCGCAGCCATGCATCATCAGGGTGTTTGCTGATACCGTTCTGCAGAGTTTCAATTGCAGCAGGGATCTGTCCTGACTGAGCAAGATCACGGGCCTTGTTGCGGATTGGAGGAATAGGATCAACATAGGTCTTGCCAGCTGTTGCTTCCTTAATCTTGTCTGCAACATGAGGAGGCATTGATGCTAAAAGGTTAGCAGCATTCTCCTTCTGTCCCTGATCTCTGTACAGATAATAGAGCATCTCATTTGCGCCAGGATGAGTTGAATCAGCGCTTAAAGCTGTACGCAGAGCATATTCAGCCTCTGAGAACTTCTTCTGCTTCTTGCAGATATCGGCCTTTAATAAAAGAGCGTCGATATCGTATGGGGTTGCTTCTAAAATCTGATCAACTGTAGTTCTTGCAAGAACCATATCACCAGTCTGTAAAGCCAGATTGATGGTGGCGATATTGGCATCATGCTTTAACTTGGCTTCCTTGCTGCCGCCTAATGATGCAGCTTTGGTTAAATAATCCTTTGCCTTGATGTAGTTTTTAAGTTCCATCTGCAGATAACCGATTGCCTCTAAGGCATCCTGGTTATTAGGATTCTTCTTTAAAATCTTCTCAAAGGTGGCAATTGCGTCTTCCTTGTCAAGTTCTGAATCGTTGTAGGCCTGTGCAGAGAGATTACCGATAATGGTATCGTCATAATGTCTGCGCAGTTCATTATCATTGGCATGACGGCTTAAGAACTTCTGATAGTACTTCTCGTCCTCTTCAGTTGGAGAGAGCCACATTAAAGCATCACGCAGAGCCTTGTCGGCATCATCTGAGTGAGGAGCAAGATAGTCTAAAAGCTCAATACCCTTTCTGATGGTGCTCTTACGATAGGTTAAAATCTTACCGTAGGTTACCTGAGCATTTATATCCTTTGGATTCTGCTTGATGTAACTTACAATACCGTTCTTGGCACGGTCATAGTAATTAGGATCACCTGCCATGGTCAGATAGTATTCAGATACCAGAGCCTTTGGAGGGGTAGCACCGGTGAATAATTTCTGATATTCAATTAAAGCGGCATTTACGTTACCAGAACCTGCCAGTACACGGGCATGCTTTAACTGATCAGATGATAAATCAGAAATACCTCTCTGATTATCAAGCATCTGGATATAACTGCTGTTAGGTGAAATCTTGGCAAGCTTGTTACGGTAATTGGTTGCCGCATCAAGATCATTGATTTCACCAGACCATAAAGCCATCAGATATAAGGCTTCCTCGTTGTGAGGATCTGAAAGTAGAACACGGTTTAATGACTGCATTGCCTTTGCATGCTGCATCTTGTCGTGCCAGAACTTTGCCTGCTTGATAAGTCCTGAAATAATTGAATCTCCAGAACTGTTCTTTACATAATCTTCCATGCCAGCAGAGGCATTAGATACAGATGGCTGTTCCTGAACCTTCTGCTGTGGCTTTGGTTCTGCTTTTGGAGCTGCGGCCTTGGCTGAATCACCTTTCTGAACATCAGAAGCATCATTTACAGGAGCTGTATTTTCAGCAGATACATCCTTAGTATTGCCGGCATTTGACTTGGCTTCAGCAAGTGAAGTGCCGTTCATATTCATTCTGCCTCTTAATGATGATGCTCTATCTTCATCATAGTCAGAACTCATTGCAGTTACAGGAAACAGGATTGGCAGTAAACATAATGCCAGAGTAGATTTTTTAAACTGTTTCATATTATTTTCTCTTATCCTTTACTTCCATTACTTAAGGTTATTATCTTCATAGCCTTCAGCAAGACGGCGTTTAGCACGTTTCTGCAGATAAGTAGAAGCGATGAAGGATAAAACAATAATGATTATAAAAGCTACTACAGAGAGCCAGAAAACGTGTTCACCGGCAAAGTGCAGAATTTCAAAGCTGGTAGATACATCTCCAGAGAAGATATGATCACCTACTGTATATTTAACAACCTTGTCGGCACCTGTAATAATAGAAATATCACCGCCGATAGCACGGTTTACGCTGTCCTTGTCAAGATCTGATGTAATCTTTAAAAGCTCATTGTCATCAGTTGCTGTTACCAGCACTGCAATGTGCTCTGAGTCAAAAGGAGAAACCAGACTGAGAAAGCCTCGCCATGATGATGAGGTTCTTACATAACGGTTAGCATCAACATTCTCAGATCTGAAGTCACCGCTTAAGAAACGGGTAAGACCAGCAAAGAAGCCACCTCTTAAACTGAACACGCCATAATCGTAGATGTGCAGTTCACGGCCAAGTTCAAAGGCTGAGTTCTCAAATAATGGAGCGAGGAACTCTTTTCTCTTTAAGGTTGAAACTACAAGAATGTCCTTGCCAATCAGGAATGCGTCATCCTGATTGTAAGCACGGTTGCCAAGATAAATATTCTCGTTGTACACCAGAGTACCGGTTGCGTTACCTGCTCTGCCCGCCATATCAAACAGCATTGAGAATTCATTAGCACTTGGATTCTTAGGAAGTAAAATTGCAGTGCGTGAGAAATCAGCATAACGGCTGAATGGGAATGAGGCTCCGACAAAGAAGCTTAAATTTGGCAGCTTTGCGTAGTGTACAGAATTTGTAAAATCAATATAGGAGCTCTCATCAATAACGCTCTTGATATTGGTATCCTGCATGATTGCGCATGAAGTCTTTGGATTTAAGCGCAAATCAAAGTACATCTCAAGATTGTTGTCACCATAGATCATTGATGGTGGGATCTGCAGATGACGCTCAGTCTCTCGAATATCACCGCCAGAGAGTCTCCAGATATTTTCTAAAAGACCTTTCTTGTTCATTGGCAGCTTATCAAGATAGTGACCTGACAGGCTGATGTTAAGACCAGAATCCTGCTCGTTTACACTTCTTTCAAGAGGGAACTCATAGTTAATGTAGAGATCACCCTGACCTTCATAGAGCTGATACAGATCTGGAGCTGCTCTGAAGGACAGATTTAAGGCAGAATGCCAGAATCCTCTTGTAACCAGTGACTGATCACCCTTTAAAAGATCTCTTAAGTACACCTTGCGGTTGGTTGGCAGCCAGAATGGTGCATCATAGGCCTCTGATACTGGAAGCGCATATTCAGAAGGTGCCAGGTAATCGTAAACAGCCTCTTCAGTTTTTACACATAAAGAAGTTACGGCTCTTACAAACTCAGAGTCGTTTTTGGCTACCACATAAATATTCTTGTAAATACTGTAGTAAGGATTGCTTCTGATATATACACCAGGCTTCTCTGGCATTTCAATGCCTGCTACCTTCTGGCCAGGATGACCGAAAACAATGGCATGAGCAGTTGGCAGAGAATCAAAGCTTACCTTAAAGTCCACACCACGATACTCTGCTTCACGACCGAAGAAGGAAGAAAGCATGGTGGCAGCTTTAATCATGCCGGTATCATACTCCTCAGGAAGCACATAGTTTACGGTAGTCTTACCGTTCTCGTACTTGTCAAGGAATGGCAGAGGGAACAGGTCTAAGGATGGATCAATATCCATTCTGTAACCGTTTAAAGCCAGATAACTTTCAGCATCGATTTTGATCTTGTACTTACCTGAATAATCAATCATGCAGGTAAATTCTTCATCATCGTCAATCTCAAAGGTAATGCCGTTTTCCTGAGACATATACTCAGCAGGAACCTGAAGTTCAAAATCAGTAAGTTCAGAGCGGTTTAATGGCAGAGTACCGATTGACTGACCATTTACCTTAACATTCAAATGGGAGGCACGTTCAGCCATAGCTTCAGTCATGGAGATGAAAAGTTCCATTCTGCCAGATACGACCATTTTGTCTACAGGCAGGGTGAAGTTAACACCGGCAGCCTTCTGACCTGCTGACATGACAATACCATCCTTTCTTCCTAGCTTGGTTAATGTAAGCTTGCTTGAATATACTCTTAAGGATGGATCCTCCATATCGGTTGATGCAATTGATAAACCATCTGATGGAATGATGTTTTCCTGACTTTCAGAAACATCTTCACCACCAAAAAGAATATCAGAAAGAGCTGAAGGCATACCTTCGTCTTCAGTTCCAAAAGTACTGCTGTCATTAGCCATGCTGTTAGAGGCAAAGCACAGCACTGACAAAATCAATAAATTTTTAAATAATTTAGTCATTATTGCTACCTACTACAGCTACGTGGATATCATCTGTACGTCTTACACCAAACAGTGAATCCTTGATACATGCAATAATGGTAAAGAAAGAACGGATTGGATTGTCTTTCTTATAGTCTGGACGAACCCAGGTGTCTGCACGGGAGAACAGCATGCGCACGAACTCACGGCGGGTTGCCAGATCCACATTCTCAAAACTGAAACGGATAAAATCGTCACTCTCACCCTGTCTTACAATTCTCTTTACGTTTACGCATACAGAGGTGTAGTCAGATACGATCTCAAGATCGGTAACAGGATCTTCATCAAAGTCAGAACCTGGAGTTCTAAAGCCGTCAACACGACAACCGCTCATTGAAAGATCTCGCATGATGGTTCGTGTGCAGGCTCCGCTTGCCTGATATACGTTAACTGGAGTTTCAACGTACATACGCTGCATCTTACGTTTGTTGGCAGTTTCTCTGCCCACACAGATGGCTGCAGTTAATAAAACCAGGTTTACGCATGCCCAGAAGATATTGAGCATGGTAGGACCAAACTGAATATCAAAGTAATCAGGAATACTCAGCTTCACGAGCGCAAAGATAATTGCAAAAACCAGGAAGGCAGCAGTAATCATATGTGGTCTTACTGATACAGAGTCAAAGTAACTCTTGTCAACGGTCTGACCTTTATCGGTAACGTTGAAGGAACCGTGGTGAGGCATAAACAGGGTTACGACAGTTGGGAGCACCAGATGGAATGCCAGGACCATATCATAAATCTGACCCCAGAAGCTGTAGCGGTAGTTACCGTACAGTCTTGAGTTTGAGAATATGGACAGAATCAGATGCGGAAGCGCATATGAAAGCAGCAGACCAACCGAACCGTGAACAATGGAAATACCAAACACCAGATATAAAATAGGTGTGATGGTAAAGATGATCACAGGTATTGCAAAGAAGAAATATGAGGTTGCTGACAGATAGCAAAGACGCTGTGCCAGGTTAAGACCTCTGCCTAATAAAGGATTATCAAGACGGAAAATCTGCACCATACCACGAGCCCAGCGGTTACGCTGTGCCAGGTGGTCAATCAGACGCTCGGTTGCAAGACCGCCTGCCAGGATATGATCAAGGAACGCAGTCTTCCATCCTCTTCTCTGCAGACGCAGAGCGGTGTGAGCATCCTCGGTAACGGTTTCAACAGCAAAGCCGTTGATTTCCTCTAAAGCCTTACGGCGGATAACAGCGCATGAACCACAGAAGAAGGTTGCATTCCAATTATCGTTACCACGCTGAATAGGACCATAGAAAAGATCATTCTCTGGTGGAATATCACGACCTAAATACAGGTTTCTCTGAATAGGGTCTGGTGAGTAGAAGTGGTGAGGAGTCTGCATCAGAGCAAGCTTCTTGTCTTTTATGAACTCACCTACTGTTGACTGTAAGAAGATCTTGGTACAGATATGGTCACAGTCGAAAATTGCAATTAACTCACCCTTGGTCAGAGTCATCGCATGATTCAGATTACCAGCTTTGGCATGGAAGTTATTGGTTCTTGTGATATAACCTACATCAGCCTCAGTTGCGAAAGCTGCAAATTCCTTTCTCTTGCCGTCATCTAAGAGGTAAATCTTTAACTTGTCTTTTGGATACTCAAGGCACTGAGCTGCAAGCACGGTATCACGCACAACCTGCAGAGATTCGTTGTATGTTGGGATATACACGTCAACAGTTGGCCACAGTGAAGTATCTTCTGGTAAAGGTACAATCTTACGCTTTAAGGACCAGCAAAGCTGGAAGAAGCTGAGCAGCAGCACCATATAAACATAAAGTTCGGCAGCTAAAAGCAGATAGCCGAAAATCATGTCAATTAAAGATGGGAACTCAAGAGTCTGAGTTAATCTGAAGAACATGTATCTTGTTGATGAGATTACGGTCACCACAAGAATACAGAAGGACACAAAGTGTCGCTTTGAACATATGTGCGCAATAATACATGCGACAATCATGGAAATACCAAAGAGGAACTGATTGTTGGCTGACATTGGAGCCACAATAACCAGTACCACCAGTGGCAGAGCCACAAACAGCAGAAACAGAGTCAGAAGAAAGCGATTCATTATTGCACCTTAAACATTCTGTCTTCTTAGCGGGTTGATAACCATAGTGCCCTTCTTTACGTCGAAACCTAAAATCTGAGCGACTTTCTTTGCAATCACCTCAATATCAAAGGCGGCTGCTGAATTCTTGTTATAGTCATAAACTGAAATCTGCTGACCTGCAGCCTCTGTTACGTTAGTATCCTTGTGGATCATGCCTAAAAGATTATCTTTAAAGTTCTGCAGCGCAAAGTTCTGAACCTCTCGGTTTAACTTGATGCGGTTATCAATCTGGTTTAAAACAATGTAATAACCTAAGCCACCACCTACAAGACCATCCATCAGACCACCAGAGAGCAGCTGAGAGAATAAGGATACAGATGCAGCGTCAGCAAGCAGAGGCACTACCTGCAGATTTGATACGCTGGCAATGGAATCTAATGCCTGAGTATAGCCTGGAGCAAAGTCTGCAATCACCAGCACATCAGGATTGTCAAATAATGATGACTGAACATTCTTAAAGTAGTTATCCTGCTTTAAAGCCTCGTCAAACACAGCTCTCTGCTCCTTGTCGGACTTGCCGAAAGGCAGCATATACAGGTTTTTGTCAACACTGATACAGGATGAAATCCAGTCTTTGTTTGGTAGAGTTACAATGCCTCGTTCATCGTTTAAAGACAGACCAAAGTAAAGTCTTAAAGCGTTCTGAGGGTCAAAATCAACTACCACAACCTTGGAACCTGATCTTGAAAAAGCATAAGCTAAATTAGCAACAACTGTGGTTTTACCAACACCACCTTTTGGTGAACATACGCTGATTACTGGCATTCTAATAGTCTCTTGTAAATATCCTGAAGGGAGTCACTGTTCTTATTCTGGTTAAATTCTGAGTTGCCTGAACTCTTGAATAATGAAGAGTAACGCTTTTGAGATGCAGTCTGAGCACCTGATGATGGAGGTATAGGTGCTACTGTACTGTCGTGATTTTGCAAATAAGGGTTGGTATCAAATGACATGTCCTCTTCTGGCACATTCTGGCTTAAGAAAGCATGTATTGAACTGCGGTTTCTTAATGGTCTTGCAACATCTACAAGATTTATGCGAGTCTCAGGCAGTGAATTCAGTGCAGAAGATGCGCTGGTCTTACCATGAACAAGATTCATAATAGAACCTCTGTCTCTTAATGGAGGAAGGCTGCTGCCTAAAACACCATTCTCGCTTGCCTCATCCTTGCTCTGAGCTAAACCACGCATTAAAGAGAAACTTGAGTTTTCTGCTCTGTCCTGACGCCTTTGTGATTCCTGAAAGCTCTTAAACTCAATACCTTCATCTTTATAAGCTTTAACGAAGGAGCTTTCATCTTTTTTTACAGCCATTTTTTCCTCATATAAAATAAGCAGCTGAACATATCATCCGCATCTGATATACAAGGATAACAAAATAAAAAACATTGGGGTTTTCAATATTGTTATCTCTATACACAAACACATATTATATTTTACCACACTAACATCAATATCAAATTTATAATAGCTTGTTAAATTTATACTCTGTTGGGCTATGTCACATTATTTATGCATACTAATTCGTGATAACGTTATCATAGAAATTTTAACAATTGGTTTTGATTTTTAATGCACCAAAATAATCTTCTGTTTAGTGTATTATGCACATACAATCAAAAAATACGACAACCAAATGATACCGATCGCCATCACAAAAAATAGCGATCAAAAATAATCATCAGCTAGCCTGATAGAGTGCTCTTTTACAACCAGTTTTATTTCAAAGTTGCGATTCAAGGATCACGCACGTAA
>ONCB01000110.1 GCA_900316175.1 uncultured Succinatimonas sp. | reverse complement strand
AAAGAGAAGGTAATTGAACCCGCTCTCCGGGATATCAACAACTACAGGAGGCATCAGAGGGGTTATGGCATTGATTAGAGCAATCTTCATACCGCTTATTTTTGATAAGAGCTGAGCTTCTCTTAAAAGCTTAAGATTCATAGCTGAGATCCTTTCATCTTCAGGATCAGATAAATCTATGGCTACAGCGATAATGGAATCAAGCCTGAAGATATTATTCTTGGCAATTAAAACCGGAACCTCTGCCTGACGCAGCATTTCAATATCAATACTGCCTGAGAACAGAGTATCTAAAAAGCCATGATATTCATTTGACTTGATGATAAGAGAAATCTCGTTATCATTGGCAAAGGAAATAATTTCTTTTGATGGATCTTTTGAGTAGATAACCTTAGAATCAATCTTAATATCCATCGCATTAACCTGAAGATAGGCTTTAAGCCAGCGTTCCTGCTTTTGTACAAAGCTTTTCTCTAACGTTTGATTTTCTACAGCAAGTAGTGAAGTTATAGAGAAAAATTCCTTTTTTACAGGCATAATTGCTGTTATTGAGCACTGAGCATCTGTTTTTTTGAGTACTCTGTATAATGCAATGGCTCTATCAAGAGCTGGCTGTCTTAAACAGCCTTTATCAATAATTACCAGAATTTTAGAGTTTCTGTTCATTTTTGCTCCTTAATGCATTAACAATCAGCGCTTTGAACAGTAATCTTCAATCTTTTTATTAAGATTGCGCCAGGACTTTTTAACCTTTGCAATATAACGGTTATGAATATCTTTGTTTACAGAATAGTGGTAATGATAATTACCCACACCTCGCCAGATCTTACCTTGAGCCTTTTCTATTTCGCGACGTAAAAGATATCCCATAGCCCAGATGTTGTGGCATGGTTTTCTTTTGATGTCTTCTTTTGAGAGTGAAAACATCTTAAGCTCTTTTAATCGCACATCGTTAATCTGCGCAGGACCACAGTCCTGAGTGCCATTCTTGTTGGTTCTGCAGGTGCCGTTGACCGGACCTCTTTCGACGTCCAGCATGGCATAGATAAGTTCTTCTGGCAGTTTGAACTGATAGGCGGTCCAGGCAATACACTGTCGATATTCCATGTATTTGCTCATCACGCCCTGAGAATAGGCAATATCCCTCCAGTGAGTGGCACTGCCATGACATTTCATCTGTGTTGCAGATGCACTAAAGGACAGTAACAACACCGCAATTGTCACAAGAGATTTACTCAAAAGATTCAATTCTAAGTCCTCTTACAGCTTCAAGCAGATTCTCTTCTATGGAGGTTAAATCATCCTGGTTATATTTGATCACTTCAGCATCTGGATTCTGCAAAGGAACCACATGAACATCAGGGAAAACATAGCCATGACTGTTAATTAAAGTTTTTACTCTAACCGCATTGATAACTGTATTAACCTTTACACCTTCCCTTTCAAGTCTTACCGGATTCAAGGAAAAAACCAAAGGATTTGGATAATTGTTAAGAGTCACAACCATAATAGTGCCAGTCGCGCCAGAGGTCTGCTTAATGATAAGCTCAGACGGAGAGGCACTTACTTCAGCATAAAACCCCTGATTTTCAGTACGCACGGAATTGATATCCCATGGTACACTGTTGAGATCATAAAAGCGTACAATGGAAAGACCGTATTCAGGAATTCCTATTGCCATTGAAGGGGTATACACAGAGGCATACCTTACAATTCCTGAGTTATCATCCCCTGGGACAAAAGGATTCTCTTCAAGAGCTACTTCCTGAGCTTCTTCCTTTACCAGCTCGTTTTCAATTCTCCTGCTTTCATTTATCTGCTCCTTGGTTCTAAAGGAGGTCAGAGTATCAGGAAGCTCTGGAGGTGGTGCCGGCATGGTAATAGCTGAACACTCTCCTTGTAAAAGAAGCAAAGCCAGGCCTAAAGATAAAATACTTTTAGTCATAATATCAGTTCTGTAATTTTGCTTTAACTCGCTCTATGTCAGATGCGGCATCTTTTAAATCCAAATCAAGAGCCTTTTTGAAAAACTCTAATGCTTTGTTTAAATCAGTCGCTCCACCTTCACCTAGCTCATTCATGTAACCAGAATTTCTGCATCCTTCAGCATGAGCTAAAGAACATCCCTTTAAATAAAATTCTCTGGCCAGGACTGGATCTTTATCAGTTCCTGCACCCATCAGATAAAAGTCACCTAAATGAGTACAGTCCTTGGCAATATCACCATCGCATGACTTTTTGTAAAAGTTAAAAGCCATCTGCATGTCATCCTTAACACCTAAAGCAAGCTCATACATAGTTGCAACCTTAGAGCATTCTTTGGCATCTCCTGCATTGCATGCGTCTATATGAGCACTGACATAATCCTCAGAAAATGAAATTAAAGGTGCAAACAATAAAGATAAAACCAGTAATCTGAACTTATTTGTCATTTAATTTAATCCTTTTTCAGTCTTTGAGCACTTTCACAACTGTCTGTAAAATTATTGTCACATGCTTTTTGGTAATATTCATATGCCTTTTTGTCATTTTTTAATACACCAAAGGCTTTTTCATACATAATACCCAGGAAATTACATCCAAAAGGATCATCTCCCTCACAGGCTTTTTTGTAATACTCAAGAGCCATATCCATGCTTTTTCTGGTGCCCTCTGCGGTTGCATACATAGTGCCTACCACTGAGCATGCTCTCATAATTCCGCCATCACAGGCCATGGTCATATACTCTTTTCCCTGAGTACTGTTTAATGGCACCTTATCTCCCGTTCTGTACATCTCACCGATGGTAAAACAGGCATCGTAAACCTCACCTTCACAGGCTTTAATAATCAGACGAGATGCCACAAAATTGTCCTGAGGAACTCCGTCACCATAAGAATACAGAGTACCTAACACATAGCAGCTTTCATAATCATTCTGATTGCATGCCTGATTCAGGCCCTCTGGGGAATCTATACTGTCCTGAGCACACACAAGCAAAGGAAAAGCGACTATTAAAGGTAAAAGCTTAAAAAATCTCATAGGCAAATATTACTTTGTTAAACATTAAGTAATTATCTTACAGCCAATAGGATTTTTAAAGAAAAAAAGTACAGAATGTAAAGGAAGCAGCCAAAATTAAGAAAAGATCTTAAAATTGGCTGCAATTACAAAGGAAAATCAAAAGGTAAATTCTAATCAACAAAGTCAAAATATGACTTTTTAATCCAGAAAGCCGGTCTGACAGCAATTGCATCATCTGTCACGATGCTGCCACCGTAGAATATGTCACCAGAATCTCTTACATAAACAGCACGGTTTAGCTTGCCACCAGAGGTTCTAAGCCACCAGTCACCATAGCCGTTTTCATCAGAGAAAACCAATTTTTTGATCCTATCTGACATGATAGCTATTCTGTCTTCAGGGAGCAGAAAATAAAGTTCTGCTTCAACCTCATCTAAAAGAAAAATATAATCTTCTGTTTCAAAAATTTTTTTCTTGTTAGGATACAGTCGATTTGGAGAGGTTAACACACTGCTCTTTACAATGTACTGTCGCTCATCAAAAGAAAAAGCATTAATTAAAAATTCTTCATTAAGCCATTTTCTCAAAGAGCAATCATCCCATGTAACCTCAGTATCCTTGGTGTTAAAAGGTTTTACATCAATTCCATTCTGACAGATGACCAGTACTTCATGATCTCTTTCATCTATCACTGTAAACATAAGTGGTGATCTTAAAACACTTTCATTTAGCTCATACATGCCAAAGGTAAAGGTTTTGCCAAGGTAATTTCCTGCATGGCATACTGAAAAAAACAGTAACAGCAAAAATAAGCTTAATGTGTTAAAGAACTTCATATTAAAACAATGATGCTTCTATCTTGAGGCAGACATGCCTTCAGGCTTTCGCTCTTCAAAATAGGATTTTCTAACCCAGATTGCAGGTCTTACGGAAATAGTATCGTCATTTACAACACTTCCGCCTTCCTGAATTTTGCCAAATATACGAACATAGGATGCTCTGTTTGGTCTACCGCCAGGAGTTCTTAACCACCAGTCAGCATCACCACTGTCATGAGCGTAAACTTTCTCTTTCATTAATGGTGATATGGAGGCAGTTCTGTCTTCAGGCATTAAAAAGTACCTGTCAGCCTCATCTTCACTTAACAGGAACACAAAATCGTCAGTGGCATATCCACCCTTAGTGCCATAAGAAGGATTATCAGGTGTATCAAGTCGTGAAAGCAGAATTGATGAAATCTCATCAGAACTGAAAGCTGACTCTAAAAATTCTTTGTTGAGCCATCTTCTTAAAGTTGAATTTTCCCAGGTTACAGGTTCATTTTTGGTATTGTATGGCATTGCATCAATGCCTTTTTCTGATAACAACAGGACCTTGTCCTGAGTTTCATCAAGAACTATAAATGTGATAGGTTCTCTAGAATAGGATTTGTTTATTGAATAATGACCAAATTCAACTGTCTGACCAATCATAAAGTTTGCCTCAGACATACTGGCACAAAACAAAGATAGCAAAAAAGCTTTTTTTGCTATTTTAAAGAAAATAGTCATTAAATTTTGCATAAGGGTGAATTGCATAATAATGTTAAGTTGATCACATTATAACAAATATAAAATATAATATGGAAGAGTTATATGTGAAATTTATATAATCATTTTTTTTACAATTTTCCTTTTTTTGCAAAAAAAAACAATTTAAATTTACAATACTGTCAATATTAATAGTTTTATTTTCAATTATTTAAGAAAATTTTTATAAAAAAAGACTTTTACAAAATTAAATACTTTATTAAGTAGACAAAAATGTCTAACTTCTTAATTTACTTTAAAATAACATTTCTGTCTTGTAAATAACTTTTATTGTTTATTATACAATTTCGTGAGATTCATATTAAATTTATGCAATTTTATACAAGTTTTTTTATGCTTTTGATATATGTTTTAGTTTTTTATGTATGTAAAAACAAAAAAACCTGGAATTCAAAGCTTAATGCCAGCTGTTCCAGGTTTTGTTTTTTTAAAGAATGATCTCTTTTTTATCAGTTGTTTTCTATTAGTGACATTCGGCAGTTTTTACAGTCAAAATCAAGGTTAAATCGTTTATTTCCAATTTCAATATACATATCCACAGGTTTTACTCTATGTCTTAAAGGACAAAGCTTAAAGGCATTGCGAAGACAGTGCTTTGATTCAAGCACATTTACTCTGCCTGATGGTCTGTTCTTTTCGTAGGCAAAGGCTATTTCCTTTAATCCTGACTTTTTGTAGAACAACAGTGCATCATTATTATATATATTGGCTCTGTAGCCTAAATTCTCTTCATGAGGAGCTATAGGCACAGTCTTTGAAAAATCGTGTTCTATATATACTTTTTTTGAAAGCTTAAACTGATTTAAAGAATCAATTGCATCACGTCTTAAGGAATTGATGACGCTTACAGGAATAAAATAATTTTCTGTAAGATTTAGTTTTAAATCACTTAACTCATAGACGCTGTCACCAAGTCTTGAAAGCTTCTCTATTAAATTTGCTCTGAGTTTTTCTATGCTGTTGGCTGTCTGCTTGTCTGTAAGATTAAATCTTGCTCCCCCAAGGTTACCAGCTTCATCTTCAAGGCTCAGTTCTACAAAATCTTCATGCTCTTTGTATTCCATCTTTAAGGATACTTTTCTAAGACAGCATTTTTCGTTAAGCAGCTTTTCAAATTCAGCATCTTTGTTGCGGTAAAAAACTGTATCTGGCTTTATCTTTTGTAAACTCTGGAAGATTTCTGCTGTATTATCATTTTTAACTGTGCTTACTCTGAAGCCTTCTAATATTCCTTCATCATTGTAGTAATTCAAAGAATCACCATTATGAAGACTTACATTCTTAAAAAGTTTAAAAGTTAAATCGTGTCCCTTCTGACTTACAAGACGGCCGATTTTTACTCCCACAAATCCTGGTGCATCAAAGTTTGCGTAGTTTTCCTTTTTAAAATGAGGATCAGTGCTGCCGTGGGCATTATATTCAGTAAAACCACGGTTGAAACTTTTATTAAGATCTGGTTCAAATGTTGTCCTTGATTTGCCATATGAGCTTCTTACAACATCAGATCTGTTTTTTAAAACCTCATCAATCGCTTTTCTGTAATATGCAGTAACGTTTCTAACGTAATTTACATCCTTAAGACGACCTTCAATTTTAAAAGAGCTAACACCAGCATCTATCAGCTCTTCTATATTATCTGACTGATTGTTATCCTTCATTGATAAAAGGTACTTGTCTTTGGCAAGACAGGTACCATCGGAAAGATACAATGATGATGGCACACGGCAAAGCTGAGCACACTCACCGCGGTTAGCAGAACGACCGGTAATTGAGGCACTTAAATAGCAGCGACCTGAAACACCTACGCATAAAGCTCCGTGAATAAACCATTCAAGCTTGACAGAACTCTTTTGCTTAATTCTTTTTATTTCTTCAATTGAAAGCTCGCGAGCTAAC
>ONCB01000024.1 GCA_900316175.1 uncultured Succinatimonas sp. | reverse complement strand
AATGAGTCTTTGCAGTCTCAAAATCATCAATTTTTTAAAGATCGACTCAATTACGCTTGGTAACGAGGTTTTTGAAGTTTAATTTATAGAACTCCCCTATATTAATTCTTACTTGTGCAAAAAGACTAAAAATCACATTTTCCATAAAAGTGGTTAATATGTTTTTTATAACATATTTTATTTTGTGTTATCTTTAATGCGATTTTGAATATCAGGTTACGTTAAATTGAAAGGCATGCAGAGCACACATAAAAAAGAAGACTGCAAAAGCAGTCTTCTCAATTTTTTTTATGTTCAGCTCTGACTGAGTCTTAATGACAGACCGCTTTCACGGTACACTCTGCGCTTTATCACCTCTGTAAAGACTTCTTTATTTCCGATAATCGCAACCGCACCTCCAGTTGTCACTCCGTCTTTGACGCGCTCTTTTGCTCTTGTAATACCTGTGTAGACAAGCTCCTTGCACAGTACCATATTATCCCTGTTTGGCAGTACCATAATCACACTTGCATATTCACTGCCCTGTGATTTGTGTATGGTCATAGCCATACCATCCTCAAATGAGGATAGCTGCTCAATGGATATAACTCTTGGCTTATTTGCCTCTTTACCAGGGAATACCGCTTTTAAAGAGACATTTTTACGGTCATCTTCAACGTATGCAATAAATCCTACATCACCATTGTAAACACCAAGCATATCGCTGTTCTTGTTTATGAGGATCACACGTCCTGGGAAAAACTCCTCATCAGGACTTTTTATGAATGTCTTTACATAACTTAAAAGCTTTTTTGTAAGAGCATAATTAAGCGCTGCAGAACCTAACTGACCTTCTCTGTTTGAACAAAGAATTCTGTATTTATCGAGCAAATTAAAGTATCTGTCAGCTTCTGATGCCTTTACAAGGCCAGATGCTTTTTTAAGTTCACGTAAAAATTCGCCATCCTGAGTATAAAGTCTTATCAGTGCGGCAGCTGTCTTATCTGCAGTTTTTTTAACCTCCTTAAAAGGAGCTTCTGCATCTAAAGAGAAAAACTCAAGTTTCTTTACTGATGTAAATATCTTTTCAACATCACCAAGATCTTCAAGGCACTCTTTTACAGTTGCAAGAGGATCACTTATCTCACCGTTAGAGGATGGGGTTTCACTAGCTGCATTTACGGCTTTTGCAAATTTTCCTAGCAGAGAGGAATCAGAAAAACGTCTGCTCTTTACAAGCATAGAGACATAATCTGTAAGTGTGGCGGAGGTAATATCGCTTTCCCTGTATGAACAAAGAGCGCAGATAAGAGCTCTGCGGCTGTCGGAAAGACTGCCTGCTCTATCAAGATCAGAACACAGATCAGATAACACAGAGCCAGGCTCCACCGAGCAGAGCTGATCTTTATCACCTAAAAGAATAACTTTTGTATTCTTGCCTACAGCTGCTAAAAGCTTTGAGAACAGCCCAAGGGAAATCATCGAAACCTCATCAACGATTAGAACATCGCAGGCAAGAGGATGATCTTCATTGAACGCAGGCCTTTCTTTGTGAGGCTTAATGCCTAAAAGCTTGTGAACCGTGATGGCTTCCTTTGGTATAAGGGACTTTATCTTTTCAAAATCCTCAGCTGCAGCCAGATTTTTCTGACTAAGAGCCTTAAAGTTATCTTCAAAAACACCTGAAGATAAACCATTCATAATGGATTCAGTCATTCTTGAGGATGCCTTGCCTGTAGGTGCACAGAGTCTTACTCTAAGATTTCTGTCCTTTAAAAGCATCAGCACCAGAATATTTAATACAGTTGTGGTTTTACCGGTTCCAGGACCGCCAGTAATAACTGAAAAGGAGGAGCTTACAGATGAGGCTGCAGCTATTCTCTGATAATTTAAACTGCCATCTTTTTCATCAGGAAACAGAATTGAAAGAGCACTTTTATAAAACTGCACATCTTTTTCAGTAAGATCAGATCCCTTTTGAGAATAACCTTTGATATAGGATGAAACTTTTTCTTCATACTGATAGAAGTTTCTAAAATACAGACGGTTATGATCAATTACAAGAGGAGCGCTGTCAGTGCCGATACCTGCAATATCATTATCAGAAATGAGCTTTTGTACTGAGGTTAATGCATAGATCTTTGAAGCAAAATCTTTTAAAGAACTCCTGCAAAGTTCGTACTCGCTCTGTTCCATTCTCTTAGAACAAAGACCGTCAATAAGCTTATAGATACTTTCTTCACAGAGCTTTATGCAGATATCATTGCCGTCTAATTCATGACATAAGGCAACTACATAAAAGAAATGAATCTTTGAAAAACCATGATATTTTCTAAAATAAAGCAGTCCCATGGACAGAGCTATCTGAGGCACAAAACTACTCTGACGGCTTCTGTCTAAAAGCTCACTTATACTTACTTCATCATCCAAAATGAGATTTACAAACTCAGATAAAGAGGCAAAGAAGTCACTGTTACTACGCATTTTTAAGCTCCTTTTGTGAAGCTATATGGTTAGAAAGCTTCTCTATCAGACTGAATCGAGGCCTGATGTTGAAGATGCCTTCGTAATTCTTGTTTTTACTGTCCATACCGCGCAGGAAAAGATACATGACTGAACCAATATCTTTGTCATAGTCATAGTCTTTTCTGGCTACACTGAGGAATCTGTGCAGAGCCAGGGTATAGAGCAGAACCTGCACATAATACTTGTGCTCAATGAAGGAGATAATAGTGTTCTCCTTACTGTAATCCTTTAAAGAGCTGCCAAGATTGTTGGACTTGTAGTCAATCAGATAATACTGCTCAATGCCCTTTTCATTTTTGAATCTTGCAACCAGATCGATGCTGCCCTTGATAAAGCCTTCAAACTCATCAAATTTCACACGCGGGATCTTAATTCTCTCAAGCACTGCTATATCAGAATAGCAGGCCTTTATGTCTTCAAAAAACTCTTCACAGATTTCATTGAAAACATTTTCATTAAAGTTGTTTACCGGAATGAAGTAGTCAAGCTCCTTTAGTGAATCTGTGTTTTCAAGCTCATTTAAACAGACTCCCTTATAAGGAAGAGGTGTATTCAAAACCTCATTCATCCATGAACACACCAGCGCTACAGGATCTTCACCTCTGGTGCTGCTGATGACGTGATAGTAGTCATAAACCATGGCATTGTGTATCAGAGCACACAGTTTTTCGAATGTATCGCGTTCTTCCTTTTTGTATGAAAGAATAATCTCAAGCAGCTTATGCAGGAAGGTACCTATATTGGCGCCGTTTGTAAAAGTAAACTGAGGCAGCATCTGTGGCTCATTTTTTTCTTCCAAAGGCTCTATACCAGGACTGACATTACCTTCATCATCCTTAAGACCTTCAATGTTTTTAGTAAAAACTGGCGGTATGAACCTTCATAAGGATCATTTTCTGCAAATACATCTTCAGATTTTTCAAAGAACTCTTTGTGTGTATCAAAGGCTTTTTTTACTTCAGGCTGTACTGAATTTGAAATCACTCTCTTTAAGGCAGAGTCATCATAACGGGCATCTTTTTTTAATGGAACAGAATTAAAGAAGATGAAATTTCCTGCCTGAGCTCTTGTCAGAGCTACATACAGCAGTCTTACCTGTTCCTGATTTTTGGATATTCTGTAAATGGAACTTAAGGTTTCATAATCATTCTGACACAGAGCTTTCTTAGCCAGAGTCATAGCCTCTGATACAAATGAAGCATGCGCTTCTTTTGCCTTTTCCTTAAGATCTGTGCTTAAGGCTGCAAAGGCTACTTCCTCTTTTGTAAAATCAAAAACTTTCTGTCTTGTATATAAGAAAGGAACAAAGACTAAAGGATACTGAAGACCTTTTGATTTATGTACAGTCACAACCTTGACAAGATCAATTTCTGACTCAAGTCGCTTAAGGGTGTCTCCTCCAACACTATTTAGTTTTTCCTGGTTTGAAAGAACCTCTTTAAACCATAAAAGCTGGGAATTAAGGCCCTTAACCTTCGAGTTAACGCCCTGCATGATTTCAGCAATATGGTTATAGTCTGTAAGGACTCTGTCGCCATTTTCAAGACTTAAAATGCGGTTGAAGCATTTATGTGCCTTAAGATAATGGTAAAAGGCAGGCATAAATCCAAATTCAGACCACTTTCTTAAGCACTCCTTTAGCAGTACCATCTCTTTGTTTAAATTCTCTTCAGACTCGTAGTAACTTCTAAAATCCTCCCTTGTAAGCAAAAGAAGATTTGAACCTAAAAGTCTCAGAGCATTTTTGACGGAAGTCGGCTCTAAAATGGCTTCCATCAGATAAAGCATATCAATTGATGCCTGTGACGGACAGAGTTTCTGCTCAGTACCGTAAGCACCAGAATAATTTGAAAGCACCGACTCGGCATCTGATAAATACACTGACTTGATGCCGTAACTGTCAAGGGCTGCTCTTATCTGCTCATTCTGTTTTTTGTCGGAAACTAAAATGGCTATATCTTTAGGTTTTACTCTTGTGGCACACTCTGCTCCCTTCTCGTTCTTTTTAACAAAGTATCCCTGCGTTAAACAAAGGTATACTTCTTTTGCACATTTTGCAGCACATGCCTTTCCAAGGTTTTCTTTGTTTGGTTTTTCTTCAGCATCTAAGGTTACATTGCTTGCAAAATTGCCTTTTAAGATTCTGTAAGTGCCCTTATCATCACCTTCATTTACTACTGCAAAGGAGCAGGATGCATCATCAGATGCTGATAGAGAATCAGTTCTGTCAGATACCTTTACACAGAATCTGCCGCATTTTGAAAAATCTGAACTTGCCTTTACATCATCAAAATCGATATTGCTAGACAGGCTGTTTCCGCTCCCCTCAAAGTTCTCATAGTCAAAAGGCTTTTTAAGGTACCCCCGCAGTTCATCGTCATTTGACTGAGTGAAAATCTTATTGACAGCATCAATAACATTTCTGCCTGAACGGAAGTTTGTATCAAGATCATATATACACTCACCAGATGCCTTTTTTCTTGATAAAAGATCTTCTGGGTCAAAACCGTTTAACTTTAAAATGTTCTCTTTTGCACGGTTGTAGGAGTTAATGTCAGATCCGCGGAAGGCGTAAATTGACTGCTTTGGATCACCGATGAGATAACATACGGAGCCCTCCTTTTTGGCCTCTTCATTCAGATACAGGTTATTGAAGATTTCAAACTGCACCGGATCGGTATCCTGGAATTCATCAATCATTGCAACAGGATAGGTGTTTCTTAACAGAGAGCAAAGACGCTTTGCTCTGTCATCCTTTTTTGACAGTACCAAAGCCAGCTGACGAAGCAGTTCATCATTAGAAATGATACCGTCTCTTGAGCAGATAGCATCAAATCTGTCTATCATTCTGATTCCGATTAAAAGATTTACCTCTTCTCTTACAGAAGAGATTGCCTTGCTGTGTCTTCTTACACTTTCAAGCAGGCTTTGCAGTACTGTTTCAAAGGATTCTACTGAAGCGTAATCTGAAAAATCCTTTTCTTTTACTGTCTTTGCATAAGACAGATAGCGGCAGCATGCTCCGTCAGGAATATCTGTTATGACAGCCTCATTTGAGTTTACAAGATTTAATAAAGCCTCAGCCGAAAAGTTCTCCTTGCAGAGCAAAGGCTCAAGACCTAAAAAGAATTCCTGATAGTCTTTTTTTAATCCCTTGCCTTTACTGTTTGAATAAAGATCACAGATAAAACTCTTGTCATCTCTGTATACCTTAAGGCGTGGAGCATATGCCTTTAAAGACTGAAATAATGGAGTGCACTCTACAGTAATCGCCTCATGTTCCTTTTCATATTCAGATAAAAGTGCCTTAAGCCTTTTATCAGCATCCTGTCTTTGCGCACTGTCTCTTGAATCCTTATCAAATAAAACAGAGTAGCCGTAATAGCCACGGCTGCTGTCAAGCAGACGGACTTTCCTTAATTTTTTAATTACATCGTCAAAAGATGATGGACTGTCAGCACCAGTTAATGCTTTTAAAAGCTCAGGTGAAAGGATGTCATTCTTATAAAAAAGTTCTCTGAAAACGCTTTTTTTAGCATCATCTTCCTGATTTGTGGTGTCCTGTGTCAGCTCTACGTTAAATGCTCTGCCTGCCTCAAAGGTAAAGATTTTATTTAATGCCTTGTTGCAGAAAGAATGGATTGTACTTATAGGCGCATTATCAATAGAAGCTTCAGCTCTCTTTAGAAGTCTTACATATGCACCAACGGTGGTTTTGACATCCATGGCATCCTTTAAGGTTCCAAAGTAGCTGTCAATAAGATGCTTTAACGGATCATTTATGACTCCTTTGAATTTCTCTTCAAGGAATGCATAAACAGCAGAAGGCTCCTTTAAGGCGACAAGCTTTTCAAAAAGCACTCTTGTCTCGTGAATTTTCTCGAGAATTCTGGCTCTTAAATCAGAAGCTGCAGCATTAGTAAAGGTCACCACAAGAATGTTTTCTATATCCAGTGGATAACCTCTGTTTAATAATGATTTTCTGTCTTTTTCAGAAACATTTCCTAAAGCTGGTGCGCCCATTAAAAGTCGAACAATCAGATTGCTGATTGTAAATGTCTTACCAGTACCGGCTGAAGCTTCAATTAAAGAGGATCGATTTAAATTAAAGCGGTTTATAAGAGGTAAATCCTGCTTTGAAATGACCATATTATTCTCCACATCCAACCGTATTCTTTATAAGAAACTTAATCATTCTTACACTAAGCTCTTTTATATTATCTAAAGCACTGTCAGCCACATCTGATCCCTGACTGAAGATCCTGTCTTTTGAAAACAGATAGGCTGCATCTTCATCATATTCAAAGATACTTCCAAAATCAGATATGCTTTCCAAGGTTTTACAGATAAAGTCATCAAGATTTACTGTATCCTTGTTGTTTATGTATTCACCAAGCACATTTTCATAAAGACGCTTTGTAAGTGGTACAGGAATTTCAAGACATGCCATGTAAAGCTCAAGAGCCTCTTTTAAAATTTCATCTGATGCAGAGCCTGAAGTAACATCCTGCATACCCGCAAAGCAGCCATCATAAAACTCTCCAGATCCGTTCATGATCCTGACTTCATCCACAATTGACTTACCTTGAACATAGGTGTAGGCAAGTCTTGTGAAGATACCTTTAAACAGCGCTGATACAGACTTCTCCATATTGCTCTTATGGAAAATATCCACAATAACATTTGAATGTGGCTTTAAGGTTCCATCAAAAATCACCTTTATCTTTCTACCCCTGCAGGTAAAATCCTCAAGCACTCTTGAATAGTGGCAGGAGGCAAAATTGTCTTTGAACTGTTTTACCTTTTCATTCAGGTTAAGAATATTATCTTTAAGGTTTTCCTTTAAGTCATTTATAAGAACTCCATATGGCATTACACCCTTAGAACTTAAAACATTAAGTTCTTTGTCAATCACATCTGAGGGCGATAACTCCGAGTTTTCAAGAGTTTTGTCCAAAATCTCCAGCTCTATATTCAGCCCGTCTAAATAAGGCAGACAAAATGGCTCGCTGTCACTGATATCAACTCCGTTGTCTGTATAAAGACTGATATTCAGTTTTTTGTTTAAAAATTCCTTTGCAGGCTTGCAGAAAAATGAAGTTAAAGATTCAATATCCACAAACAGCTCTTTGCTGTCATCTTCTTTGAATGACAGATTCTGTGTAATTGCGCCTAAAGGAGTGTTTCCTCTTGTGTAAATTCCCATTTCATCAGGATTGAAGAATACAGCTTCATTAAAGGACTTTTCATGACCTTCCTGTTCAAGGAAGTTCTTTGAATCATATGAGCTTAAAGTCTCAACTCTTGTAATTGCCGCAATTACTTCCCTGCGGTTTTTCTCATCATCATTTCTGTTTTCTTCAGTTACATAGAAGCTGTCTGACAAGTAGTCATAAAGCTCGGTTATCACTGCAGATGGATTAAGTTCAGACTTGTCATTTACACTGCGGCCCACATATGAAAGATACAGACCATCTTTTGCTGACAGGAAGCTTTCAAGGAAAATAAAGCGATCATCACTGGCTCTTGCTCTGTCATTGCATCTTAATAAAGGCTTTAAAGACAGAAGGTTAAAGCTTGGATAGGTGTCAGTTCTTGGGAAATCTGTATCTTTTAGCCCCAGAATAAAGATATATCTGAATGGGACTGCTCTCATCGGCATTAAAGAACAGAAGCTTACGCTTCCCTTTAAATAGGATGATGAATCATGAGTATTGCCTAAAGCATGAATGAGCTTAGCTCTGAATACAGGAAGCTTGATCTTTAAAGAATGTACTTCGCTCTCGTTAAGTCCTTCTAAAGATGATCCGGTATTGAGATTGTTGATAGACTCATTCATTTCAAGAAGGATCTCTTTAATGTTTTTGATTTCATTAAATGATCTTTCATCAAGAACAAAGAAATTCTTAAAAATTACTGTCTCAAGCTTTTCAGACCACTCAAGGTTTGTAAACTCAGCCTTAGCTCCAAGATCAAGACTTGGATAGAATGTGTCTTTAAGTAATTTTAAAGACTCAAGGAATGAGCACAGCTTTGATAACAGATGAAAATCTGTTGAGGCAATTGAATCAAAAGCATCGGTGCCTGAGTTTTCTCCAAGCATAAATCCCTTTAAGAGTCGATCGATACCCTCTTCAATGGTCCAGGGAAGATTAAGCGGATCTTCTGTTTTTAAAATCTCCTGAACGTCTCTTTCATCAAGTCCCCAGTGCATACAGTTTTCTTTAAACCATGTGGCAATGACGGTAAGATCTTCTGAATCAATTAAGAATTTACCTGCAATGGACTCAACCGATAAAAGCTCAATAATAAGATTTGCTGTAATCTTTGTTGATCCAATTGATAAAAGCTGAATCAGAGCATCAGCAACAGGTGAACTTGCCTGGCCTGACTTATCGCAGATTGAATATGGAATAAAATTCTTTGAGTTTCTGTCAACAGATCCGAAAACAGACTCGATATATGGAGCATACTCCTCAACATTTGGTACCATGCAGACAAGATCTACCGGTCTTAAGGATCTGTCTTTTTTAAACAGAGACAGCATTCTGTCGCGCAGAACTTCAACTTCTCTTAATGGGGTATAACACACTCTTACCTGCAGCGACTCATCACCTTTTTCTATTCTGTTCCTGTCCCTGTCAGCGGTTCTTAAATTCAAAAGCTGATTTTTTATGTTATTTAAAACCGTGTTGCCTTCATACTCAAAAAAGACATTGGTAAAGTTAATTTCACTGTCATGAGATAACAGCACATTCAATGTATCTCTACCCTGTCTTCCTAATGAGAGCAGCATCGGATTGCCGTCGATAAGCTCTGCATGAGAATCAATGGCGGAGAGTTCCCCCTCACCGTCTAATACTGCAGTATCCTCAAAAAGCGAGCAGTACTCATCCCCAAGCTGTCCTTCAAGAGTTGATACATCCACCTGCTGACTTTTTATTCTGCCTTCGAATTTTTCTAAATCCACATCTTTGCTCAAGGATCTGCCGTGCAGATATTTTATGATTTTCTGCTTTTCCTTTAACCAGTCGCCTTTAACCGAAGTCAGATCTCCCCAGTATTCGGCGCATGGATTTAAATGCATGAAAAATACAGGAATGAGCTTTCCTAATGCAGCAAACAGACTGATAACCTGAGTTGGCAGTGAGGACACTCCAAAGATGAAAACCCGCTTTGGAAGTATTTTAATGAGCTCTTTGTTTTCTGTATCTGATGAAAAACGCCTGGTAAGTGAAGCTACAACTGTGGCTCTGTCCCACAATGATGAGGAATTGTCCTTTTCACTGTCAACAGCACGTAAATTACCCTTGAGCATGCACCACAGCTTCATCTGCCAGAGATTACCAAACAGTGTTCTTTGCAGATTCACACTGCCTCTGGAAGTCTTTTTAATAAACTCAAATACAGCGCCAGATCCTTTTAAATGAGGCTCACTGTTGTCATCAAACTCCACCTTTGAAAAATCATCAGGAACAAAGTAGTTCCACTGCTGTATCCAGTCAGGACGGAACATCTGATACTGGTCAAATGAGTCAGCAATAACGCCGCAAAGCTGATAGGACATCTCTCTGTCATCATCAAGACTTACATACTCTCTCATCTTAACAAAGACAGGATCATCTTTATCAAGACTTCCAATCAGGGAAAATATTGACCAGGTCATATGCTCATGGGAATAGCGATTACTGCTGTCAGCACCATTGATGCTTTTATGAAGTTTCCAGATAAACTCCCAGACCTGATTGAACTCAAGGTTGGCACAGATTGAATTATAAGATGCAATTGACTGCTGCAGGTAAACCTTCATACCTTTGTTCATGGTAATGACAGTTTCGCTTGCAAAAGGATCTGAACCATTAGATACCGGTGACTTAATAATGCGGGCGCAGATTTCAGAAAGGGCTGACAAATCATTTGAATTTATTACCTGCATAACCTGTTCTGTCATAGTGATCTCCTGTGGCCTTGATATATAGTCTTATCACATGTACTAATGCTTATATTTAAGATCTATAATAACTTTTTTTATTTCCATAATCTGGATGTTACTGTATTTTTCTCTTAATTTGTGAAGCAATTACCACAACTGACTGGATGTGTATAAAGGAGAGCAGTTTTAAATTTAAATGCGAATGTAGGTATTAGAAGAAAAGTTATTATTTTTGTCTTTTTCCCTTAAAAACAGAAAGGATAACAATAGCCATAACCACGATTGTCATACCGGCAACGTCATAGCCTGTAAGAGGAATATTCAAGGCATAAAGACATATAAATACGGAAATAACTGGTTCTATTGCACATAGAACATTACTTACAACTCCACCTACGAGCTTTACACCGTATAAGAATGTACTAAAAGAGACAATCGTACCAATTCCTATTACGCCAGACATAAATAAAAACAGGTCGGAATTGTAAATTACCGTATCATAATGCCAGGGTCTGAAGATAAGACCGCAGACAATGCCAGCAATAATCTGGCCGCATGATCCGCCTACTGCATAGGCAGCGCCTCCTAGCAGGGCAAACATACAGCCTATGATAAAGCGGCTTTTTTCGTTCTTGATAAGCACTTTGTTTTCTCAATAAAAAAAGCTCACCAATGGTGAGCCTTTTTTTTAGCTTGTTAGCAAGAAATTATTTCTTGTAACGACGTGCTAAGTTGTCTAAACGCTCGTTTGCACGTGCAGCGTCCTGCTTAACGAAGTTAACGTCGTTTGCTAACTTTGACTGCTGAGCCTTTAAAGCGTCAACGTCAGCTGCAATAGCGTCTAACTTAGCCTCGAGAGCGGTGTTAGCACAACCAACTAATACTGAAGAACCTAAAGCAACAACAGCTAAAGTAGCCTGGAACTTATTCATTTTTATCTCCAAAAACTGTTTAAACAGATAATTAAATTCAAAGTACAAGGTTTGTACCCTTGGACAGTTTTTATTATAATCTTATTTTTACGTAAATACACACCTATTAAAAAATTTTTTTGTTAATTTTTAACCAATCTAAAAAGAATGATTTATAAACATCATAAAAAAAGACAGTTCTTTAACTAATTACCTGATTTGTATGTAATATCTTTAATATTTAAAAGTCACTATATCCGAACTGAAAGTCACCCAAAAAACAAAAAAAATGAGTTTTCTTTTTCAAAATGAAAACCCATTTTCCCACAAATTAATTCTCAGACAGCTAATTTTTTTATTTTAAGCGAAAAATGCCTTATCAGTATAATTCAAAGATGCTCTAACTCTGCGCTTTGCATCCTCTAATGCTGCGATAATCTCATCACAGTAGCGGTCAAATTCAGGATCTTCTATCTGTAGCTCATGATGGGCAAGGATATTCTCCACAGTCTTTTTTATCCGCTGCTCAAATCTTGTACTGCTGACAAATCCTGGAACAGCCTTTTAATCTTGGTGTTGTCAAAGACTACGGTATTTGCCTGATCTCCAATTAATATTCCTCTAAAATCATAATGATAAACATCAGCTAATACTCGCTGACAGACTCCTTTTCAGGTTTTGACTGATAGAGTTTTATAAAGATAAATCTTTCATAATTTTTAAGACTCACCAATTCAATACTCTAAGAGCAAGATCTATTTTATAAAGCCAGATCTACTGCTTTTTGAAAAGGATAATTATGATGAGATGAAATAAAAGGATTTCAGTCCACAAAAAGTGGACTGAACAGAAATTACTGAGCTTTAGGATACTCAAAGCATGGATTGTTTTTTAAGATCTCCACATAACGGCCAGCTTCATACTTGGCCATTGGCAGATCCTGCAAAAGATAGTTGCCACAGTTGATTGGCTGAGCTCCAGGGATTTCGCCTTCAAAATCTCTTGTATGCTCAAATGCTCTTATCATCAGATCTAAAACGTCCTGAGGAGCAAGCTTACCTTTTACAATCAGGTAGCAACCGGTAAGACATCCCATAGGTCCCCAGTAAACAATATTGTCCTTCCACTCTTTGTCGTTTCTTAAAAAGGTTGCAACAATATGCTCAATAGTATGCATGGCGTTTGGGTGCAACACAGGCTCTAAATTAGGTCTTTTCATGCGAATGTCAAAAGTAGTCGCATATGAATTGCCAATGGTGTCAATTCTTGATACATAAATGCCGGGTAACAGTCTGATGTGATCAACTGTAAAGCTTGGAATAAGTTCCATTTAATTCTCCAAAATAACAAAAGTACTATTTCAATATTAGCTTATATATTAAAAAAGATATAAGCTTTACTTTTGCAAATAATTCCTACATAAATACTAAGTTATTATAAATTCTCTCTGAAAGCAAGCTATTACATGGAATCAGCTGCAGCCTTTAAATCTTTAAAAACAGCACTGGGTTTTAAAATCTTCTGCTCACTCTCAATGTGATTGCCAACCAGAACAAGTTTACCCACACCTGCAGCCTGTCCTGCCTTAAGATCTGAGGCGTGATCTCCTATCAGCACTGATAAAGACAAATCAATATCATGCTCCATTGCTGCGCGCTCAATCATACCAGGCTTTGGCTTTCTGCAGTTACACTCAACTCTGTACTTTTCAACCTGAGCCTGAGGATGATGAGGGCAGTAGTAGATGGCATCAAAGAAAGCATCGTAAAGTCTTAAATTCTCCTGCATGAAGACATTGACTCTCATGACGTCAGCTTCGGTAAACATTCCTCGAGCAACACCGGACTGATTTGTTACCAACACCAGAAAGTAGCCTTTATCTCTTAACTGTTTTAAGGCCTCCACAACACCTGGCAGCAGATTGAACTGCTCAATTCTGCCAACATAGGCTGAATCAACATTGATTACACCGTCACGGTCAAAAAACACGGCTTTCTTCATTAAATTAAACTCTCTTATTTGCTCAAGAAATGATCTTAGAATGGAGTAAAACAAAGCCATCCACTGGAGGATGGCTTTAAATCCTGAACTAATAAATCTTACAGTGCTTTAACTGATACTTGTAGGACTCAGAACGCTTGTAAACTTTTCTTGCAACCTTAAGCAGCCAGTCTTTGCTCTTGTAGGTTTTGTTTCTGAAGCCGCCCCAGCCCTCATGGTAGTTCAGATACTGATTAAAGGCATCATTGAAATCCACATGATTGGTCTTTTTGGTTTTGGTCATGTACCAGGCAATAAAGTCTAAAGAATCAGCAAAATTGGTTCTAGATGCAAAGAAGGAACCAGCCTCATCCTTATAGTCGCTCCATACCGGATCCTGAGCCTGAGGATAGCCGTAAGCTGAGCTGCCACGACCTAATGGAATAAACAGGAACCAGCGCATTGGAGGCTGTACATCAGCCTTAAAACCAGATTCCTGAGCCATAATAGCCATAGCAACATTAATAGGAACACCCCACTTTTTGTGTACATCATGGGCTGATACATACCAGCTGTCCTTCTCCTGAAAGATAGAACAGATGTTCTCTGTATTTGAAGGAGGATCATTACTTGTACAACCTGTCAGAATTCCTGAAGAAAGCAGGGCTGCACATATAAGTCCTTTAAATGATTTGTTCTTCATATGGTGCGATGTTCTTACTAAATAGCGTCGTCGCCTTCTTCACCGGTACGGATGCGGATGATACGCTCTACATCTGATACGAAGATCTTGCCGTCACCAATCTTACCGGTATGGGCACCTTCAATAATAGCCTCAATGCAAGCGTCTACATCATCGTCCTTAACCACCAGCTCAATCTTTGCCTTTGGCAGAAAATCAACTACATACTCTGCACCACGGTATAACTCGGTGTGACCCTTCTGACGGCCAAAACCTTTAACCTCTGAAACGGTCATACCGGTAATGCCCTTGCTGCTTAAGGCTTCACGAACATCATCTAACTTGAATGGTTTAATAATTGCAGAAATTCTTTTCATAGTAATGCCTATAAAAAATTGAGGTTTAATAATAAAAAATATTATAGATATGATACCACTTTAAATTACTTATTCAGTAGACCTTGTCAAAAAATTGAATCTATTCTATGTCAATTAATTTACAGACTAAAAGAATTAATCCTTAAAAAGCAGCAAAGAGAAATATAAGCACGTGATAATTAATCATTTTTTTGACAATCAGGCTCTATTAAAAATAGATTAATTCATTTAAAAGAAACTTAATTAAGTATAAATTCCTTTAATATTAAACAGATAAAAATATCATTTCTGATTTTGGCACGATGATTGCTCTAGTAAAAACATCCAAGTTAAAAATTCAACAAATAAAAAAAATGGAGCTAATTATGTTAAACACTCAGAAAGCAACCAGTATGGCAAACCACGTAGTAAACACTGTAATCATGTGGTTATTCTGTCTTACCGTTTTAATGTTAATCGTGCCTTGGCAGATAATTTCACCTAACTTTGCAAAACAGGTTGAGGCAAACAAGATTTTCATCTACTTTGCACTGGTTATTGAAATTTCAAATTTCATTACTCAGGGTATTATCACTCTCGTTAGCGCCATTAACCATAAGAATTACGCAAAGCGTCTCAAGAAAGGTGTAGTTACCGCAGTTGAAAGCTTAGATTTTGCTGAACGAGCCCTGCTTCGCGAGTTTGTGCTCCAGAGAAAGTCTGTATTAACTCTGCCTTTATCAGAGCCTACTGTACGCAACCTCGTTGATAACTGTGTATTAAGAATTGTAGATACTGTTGATGAGAAAACCCACAAGGTAGAAGTAATCATCTCAAAGGAAGCTCGTCCATACATCACCTATAAGGCAATCGGCCTGACCTTAGGCAAGATGACTGAAGAGCAGATTTCTCAGATTATGAATGCTCGTCCAGAGTACGCAAAAGAGAAGATGATGCAGCCAAACCGTGTAGTAGTAGGTGCTCAGTCAGTAAACCAGCTTTACAGAAACAAGAAAGAATCTTCTGAAGCTGCAGCATAAAAGGATCCATAATTACTCCTTGTTGGAATTGGGCGTCAGTTAACTGGCGCCTTTTCTTTTGTAATATGAACCAGAACTCTCTTTTAAAAGTACAGTTATCTAGTTTTGTTTTGATAAAAAAAGAGCTTCATCTTGTTAATAACATATTGAATTATAGGAAATCTCATTTATACTCACTGTTATGACAGTATGCACAACTTTTGTTTTTTGCATTGATATGTAAACCATGTTTTAAATTTGAAAGGTAATATAAATGAAAATTATGAATTCACTGACTCTTTCAGCAGTTATGCTGGCTGCGTCATCAACACAGATTCAGGCTGCAAGCTTCACCGACGGATTCTATCTTAAAGCCAACACCAGCTATATTGACAAGCAGGATAACAAAGACAGCACAGATGAAAAGCTTGAGACCACTAAATCAGGAATCGAAGTTGGCACCGATTATTTTGATATAGGTTTTCAGAGAACACAGTATAAGCTGCATGAAGACAACTGGTTTGCCAAAACAAAATCAAGCTACAATGCAAGAAAGGTTTATGCAGACGCCAAGTATTTTGGTGAAATTGACAGCACATGGAACTACTTTGTATCTGCAGGTATTGGTTCTAATTACGCAGATGGCGGCTTAAAATTCAATAAGAACTACCATTACAGTTTTGCAGCATTTGCAAGTCGTGTCATCAACAGTGACTGGAGCGTTGATTTAGGTGTTGCAGGCGCAATTAACAAGGTTGGTATACAGCCTATACCTGTAATCAACTTCAAATACGGAGATGAAAAGGCACCTGGATTCTCTTTTAAGGTTGGTCTGCCATACAATGAAGTAGCTTACAGATTTAACGATATTGTATCTGTCAAAACCAGTCTTGAAGCTACAGATGATATCTACGGCACTGACAATGGTTATTATGGACACAATTATATTAGAGACAGATACTTTAGTCTGAATGCTTCTGTTCTTGCAGAGTTAAACGGTTTCTATGGAGAACTTGGAGCCGGCTATATCTTCAATCGCGAATTCAGAACCTATGACGATAAAGGTGATAAGTACGGAGATAAGATTAAATTCAAGAATGGGGCTGGTGTATTCCTTAATTTAGGTTACAGATACTAAACAAAACAACTCGCCATTTCTATGGCGAGTATCTGATGTCCAATCAGATTGTATTTTTGTTGTCATAAAGAGTTGAACCTAACATTTCTATTATTCAGTTGTTGTATCAATGAGCTTAATCAGACAAGCAAGCTGTTTGCATCCAATAAAAATTCTTTCACGCCCATCATCAAATAACCATTCTCATCATAACGAGGTTTCATGCTCTTCTCTACAATAATAATCTTTTTAAAAGAATCCCAAGTGCGTTCAAATGACATGGTCTCCTGCTCATACTTTTCTTTATTTGGGATTGCATAAGCCGACTGAATATAATATTTCTTGCTTCCCAAAGTGGCTATAAAATCAATCTCTCTCTGCACACGCACATCTTTTCCGTCAGTATCCTTTTCCCTCGATTCTACTGTTCCAACATCTACCTGGTAACCACGAAACCTTAATTCATTGTAAATGATATTCTCCATAATGTGAGTTTCTTCAATTTGCCTGAAAGCTAATCGTGCATTTCTGAGTCCTATATCCTCAAAATATATTTTATACGGTGTACCAATATATTTTCTTCCCTTTACATTATATCTTTTTACGCGGTTGAGGATAAAAGCCTCTTCCGCATAGCCAATATACTTATCAACCGTTGTATCGCATGTAGTCGTTCCGTGAACAGAATTCATTGTACTGGCTATTTTTCTTGGGTTCGTTAATGTAGAAATCCCCGATGCAATTACATCCATTACCTCACCAAGAGCAGATTCATCCTGTACTGAATATCTAAGAATGATATCCCTAAGATATACATTCTTCATCTGTGAGATTAAATAGTTCGACTTCTGTTCTTCAGTTGTCATGAGTGCAACTGCCGGAAGTCCGCCATACACAGAGTAATCAGCATAGGCATCCCCTTTTTCACCCTGCTTGAAAGCATAATATTCCGAGAAGGATAAAGGAAGGACATGAACCTCATCTCCTCTACCCTCAAATTCAGTCAATATGTCCTTTGATAAGAACTTGGAATTACTCCCCGTAACATAAACATCCACATTACTATTACGAAGAAACCCGTTCAATACTGACTCAAATGCTCCTAACTTCTGCACCTCATCCAATAAAAGATAATGCATTTCATCCCCTTTTATCTGTGGCATCAACCAGTTAAGAAACTTGGAAGGATCTACTTTTCGATCCTCTTTTTCGTTGTCAAGAATAATAGGATCTTCTCCTATTTTTATTAAATCTTGTGCCGTATCAAAGGCAAATTTTATAATATGCTCCTCTGCTATATTTTCACTTTTTAAATGATTATAAAACAATGTATTTAACAGATACGATTTTCCACATCTTCGTATTCCAGTTATTACTTTAATAAATCCATTGTGTTTTCTTACAATAAGTCGCTCAAGGTATACATCTCTATTTATTTCCACAGCAACTCCATTTAATTTTTTTGACGTAAACGGCACTTTTATTAATTATAAAATAACAAACTTCAAAAATTATACAACCATTTCATTTAATTTTTTTGCCATAAACGGCATTTTAATTAACTGGACTATTTTTATAATTTCAAATATCATTCATCTTCTTTTCTTTCTCTCCACCTCTGTCACTGCTATATGTCGTCGGCAACATCCATAACATCCCGTAAGCATACTATGTTAAACACACATTACTCCACATTGCAATGACATCATGAAACGATTTTTATAATCAATATCAATAAATTATGCGCAAACATTAACCTTTAATTTTGAATATCAATCAAATTATTCAGATATGTTAAAGATTTACCTTATCAAAGAATTTAATCTGTATTTTTAAATTCAAAATTGCAAATGATATTGATCATAAGATCAAATTTGAAAAGCTATAGATACACTGTCACTTTCTATAATATATATACACACATAAGGTAATGTTGATTGTCCTAATTTAGATATTCTTTTTAAGCAAACAGGAGAAATTTATGCTATATCAGAATAAGTTGCGACTTTGTGTTAAGTTAACCTGCCTTCTCACTGCTATTGTGACTGGAAGTGCTTATGCCCATTCATTTACACAGACAGAACTTGCCTATATGCCTGCTGTAAAACAAATTGAACTCTTCAAAAATGGCACTATTGCTCCAATAGATGTGCTCGAAGCACAGATTGCACAGATAGAAAAATACAATGGCCCAATAAAAAAGGACAGCAGAGATCTCCTTGATGACTACAAAACATGGAACGGAAAGGTCAATGCCATTGCTTTTGAACGATTTGAAGATGCTCGTAAAATGGCCATTGAATCAGGCAAACGCTGGAAAGACGGTACAGCACGCGCTCTTGAAGGCATAAGCGTCGGCATCAAGGATGAAAATGAAGTCGTTGGCTGGCGTGTAGATGCAGGATCCATTCTGTCAAAGGATGCTGAGCCTTGCCAGGAAGATTCAGCTCTTATCGAAAAGCTCAAGAACGCTGGTGCCATACCTTTTTTTTCCACCACAGTTCCTGAATATTACGTAACCTACACAACCTGGTCAAAACTATACGGAATTACACGTAATCCATGGAATGGTTATTACAATGTGGGTGGATCATCAGGTGGTTCAGGTGCAGCCCTTGCTGCCGGTTTTTGTACCCTTGCAACTGGTTCTGACATGGGAGGATCTATCCGTATTCCTGCTTCCTTCAACGGTGTGTATGGCTTCAAGCCTCCTTTTGGTCGTGTTGCAACATCAAATATTCAGTATGAAACACTAGGACCTATGGCAAGAACATTTGAGGATATGGTTCTAATGCAGAATGTCATCAATGGACCAAGCCATAAAGTTATTTCTTCATTAAAACCACGTCTAGAGTATCCTATGGAATATCAGGATCTTAAAGGAGCAAAAATTGCTGTAAGCCATTTCTCCAAGTGGAGTGGTATGGGCAATGACAAGGACGTTACTGCGGCCGTTGATGCTACAGTCGAGGCTTTACGTAAGGCTGGAGCAGAGGTAGATATCATTGACTTTGACTGGAAAGGTGAAGAGTTCATGCCTGTATTCTTTGAGGGGCTTATGTCCACATCTATGTACGAGCTCATAAGCAGTATCGAGGAAGAACACATTCCACTGCTTACTACCTATACAGCAAACATCTACAAACTCAAGGACAGACTTGGACCAGAAAAAATTATGATCGCAGAAGCTCTGCAGAATAAATGTCATAGGGAAATACAGAGCAAAGTTTTTGAAAAAGGTTATACGGCACTTATCATCCCTGCAGTACTTACAGCTGAAATTCCTGCTGACATGGACATTGATGATAAAGCCAAACCAGTCATCAACGGTAAGAGAATGGAAGGTAACAGTATGAAAGGTGTACTCACCAGTATTTTTAACCTGCTAAATACTTATCCTGTGGTAAATGTGCCTGTAGCAATCTCTTCAAACAATGTACCTATCGGTTTACAGGTCATTGGCAATACTTATGAAGATCTGGATGCATTCCGTGTAGCTTCACAGTTATCTAAAGTTATGCCTAAGTTCTTCACAGGTTCTCTTATGCCTGATTTCAGGAATATGAAATAATATAATTCCAAAATGAAATGAAAAATTGGCGAGACAAAACACCATCTTTTCTGAGACTGTTTTGGTCCTCGCCAATAGGCTCCGTTTCTTTTATTCCTCTGCAGTAATTCGGATGAATCTGTGCTTTTACTACCAGTCAGATTTAATTATTAGAATATAAAAGCAAGCTCACACTTTATAATAAAATTCATATTTTCAGTTGTGTCATAACCTTACAAATTTCATAATTGTTATGATTTATTCATAACCAAACAACACTCAAGGAATTATTAAGGAGCCTATATGGAAAATTTTGTTTTCTACGCACCAACCCTTTTTGCCTTTGGAAAAGATACAGAAAATGATACCGGCAAATATGTAAAGCAGTTTGCCGGAAGCAAAGTATTAATTCACTATGGTTCAGGATCAGTTGTGCGCTCAGGTCTTTTAGACAGAGTAAAGGCCTCACTTGATAATGAAGGAATAAGCTATGTAGAGCTTGGCGGTGCAATGCCAAATCCACGTTCTGGACTTGTGTACGAAGGCATTGAACTGTGCAGAAAGGAGAAGGTTGATTTTGTTCTGGCAGTAGGTGGTGGCAGTACCATTGATTCAGCCAAGGCAATTGCAGCAGGTGCAGTATATGATGGTGACTTCTGGGATTTTTATGAAGGTAAATGCGTTGAAAAAGCACTTCCTATTGGCACTGTACTTACAATTGCAGCTGCAGGTTCTGAAGGCTCACCAGATTCAGTTATCACTAAAGAAGACGGTATGTTCAAGCGTGGAGCCTCAGGCCCTGCCTTCCGTCCACGCTTCTCAATTTTAAACCCAGCTTTAACTCAGACTCTGCCAGAGTATCAGACTGCCTGCGGTATTACCGATATCATGGCTCATCTGTATGAAAGATATTTAACCAACACTCAGGAAGTCGAGACCACAGATCGCATGATTGAGGCTCTGCTGCTTGCCATGATCCATGAAGGTCCACGTGTAATTGAAAATCCAGACAACTACGAAGCCAGAGCCAACATCATGTGGGCTGGTATGCAGGCACATAACAACTCATGCGGAGTCGGCAGATCACAGGACTGGACATCACACGATCTTGAGCATGAGCTTTCAGCATTATATGACTGTGCACATGGCGCCGGCCTGGCTGTTGTAATGCCAGCTGTATTTACCTACAACTTAAAGCATGATGTAAACCGCTTTGCCAAGATTGCTCATCGCGTATGGGGCTGTCAGATGGATTTTGAATGCCCGGAGCGCACAGCCATTGAAGGTATCGAGAGACTTCAGGATTTCTTAATCTCAATTGGCATGCCATATGACTTTGAGTCTTTAGGCGCCAAGAAAGAGGATATTGACACCCTCGCTCAGCAGGCCTGCTACGGCAACGGCAGAACCGGTACTATTGGCGGCTTTGTAAGCCTGAATAAAGAGGATGTTGTAAATATCTACAAACTGATGCTTTAATCAGATTCAGGAATGTAAATGGCAGCAGAGGCTGCCATTTTTTGTCAGTAAATCTTTCCGTTTTGCTTTTTATAATCTTCAAAAAGCTTTAAAGCTCTGTCTCTTTGCAGAGGCTTGAGCTCAAGTGTTGCGTTATCAGAACAACGCCCCTGAATGTACCTGTAGATAAAGTCATCTCTAAAGCCTATGCTCTCAGCATCTTTTGCAGTACATCCATAATATACTTCTTTATAATTTGCCCAGATAACGGCAGAAAGACACATCGGGCAAGGCATACAGGTAGTGTAGAGAACACAACCTGATAAATCGTGGGATTTAAGTGCGCTGCAGGCTCTTCTGATGCATGTAACTTCAGCGTGAGCTGTGGGGTCATGATCTTTTAGAACCTGATTTGAAGAAACAAAAACCTGACCGTCGGGAGTGAGAATTAAAGCGCCAAAAGGTCCGCCTTCACCTTTTGACATGGTATCACAGGCCCTGTCAATTGCACTTTGAATCATTTGCTCTGTAATTACAGCCATAATCGCGTTCTCCATATGTCCATATTTACAGTATAGATTCTTTCAATAAACTTATTTCCATTCAAGGAACTTATTGTATCTAAAATGAAAGACGCTTCCTTCAACCTTTAAATCCAGATCTGTATGAAAGTGACCTCAGAACCAAATCTTTAAATCAGTTTTCTGTCTTAACTTTTCAAGATACTCACAGCTGTGCTCCTGCTCAATAACGTCTCTTCATATCGAGATCTTTTTAGGAAGTAAGCACAGCATCAACTTTGAAATTCACTTATTCAGGTGACACAAGAAATCTGGCAAACAGATTCTGGTCTATTGTTTCCTGTGGCCACCAGGATTCATGCTCTGTTCGATAAAGGCGATCATTTGATCGCATAGCGCCTGCAGAAAAAAGCTTTTTACCTTCAAGTCCGAATACATAACCTCTGTCAAGAAGCTCTACTTTTAGCTTAATCTTATGATGTTACCGCCATATGCATCAGTTCCTGTAAGAGTATCAATCACATCATGTTCTGCTCTGCGTGAACTCCATAAAGAGCACCTGATACATATATCATTGAGACTCCTTTTCTGTTTAACTTCATTATGTCTTGCTAAACCGATTACAGGCATGTTACCAGACAGAAAAAAAGCCTGAGAATTTTGTTTTCTCAGGCCTTAAATCTTTACTGATACTGACTGTTAGTATTCAATGTTGCCCATCTGTGAGAGCTTTCTTCTGTCGTGCCATGCCTGAATGTAACGGATAGTACCGGTACGGCCACGGGAAGACATTGAAGAGGTTAATGTATAATTTCCCCTGTAATGAACACCATCAAGGAATGCACCTGGAGTTACACCAGTTGCAGCAAAGAAACACTGATCGGTAGTAATAAGATCATCAATTGAACGGATAGCATCAAGATCAATACCGTCTTCAATAATGTTTCTTCTTTCTTCTTCAGTCTTAGGACGTAATCTTGTAAGCATCTGACCACCAGTACCCTTCATACCACAGGCTGTAACTACAGCCTCAGGGGTACCACCAATACCTACTAACATATCGATATCTGAAGTAGGATCAATGGTCATTAAGGCACCTGCGATATCACCGTCTGAATGAACCATAACTCTGGCACCAGCAGCGTGAATATCCTTAATTAACTGCTCATGACGAGGCTTATCAAGTACGAATACCTTAAGTTCACCAACTTTCTTGCCTAAAGCCTTGGCAACCTTCTCTACGTTGTCTTTAATTGGAGCGTCAAGATCAATAACATTTGCAGCCTCTGGGCCTACAGCCATCTTTTCACAGTAGAAAGAACGGGATGGATTGAACATATGGCCCTTGAGAGCAATAGCAACAGCTGCAATACCATTTGGTCTGCCACCTGCCACACAGGAAGTACCATCAATAGGATCTACTGCAATATCAAATTCAGGACCATCACCAAAACCTACCTCTTCTCCGGTATAGAGCATAGGAGCCTCATCCTTCTCGCCTTCACCGATAACGATAGTACCTCTTAAATGCAGAGACTGGAAAGCCTCACGCATAGCATCTACAGCAGCCTTATCAACAAGATTCTTGTCACCAAGACCTACATAGCGGGCAGAAGCTAAAGCAGCAGCTTCAGTTACACGGACAAGATCTAAAGCGATATTTTTATCAGCTAAATGTGATTGCATCATAACCTCGAATTTAATTTTTGCATGTCATTTGTAAGCTGCGTATATGATACACGCGAAAAGTTAAAATGACACACTCATATGTATTTTTAATCTGCGAAAAAATGTCAATTAACAACTCAACTTTTGCATTTGGATTTTAGCTCCAAATGCTGATAACAATGCGGTTTAACACTGCATTTGCTCTTTAAAATACGATTTTTGATTATCAAGAA
>ONCB01000044.1 GCA_900316175.1 uncultured Succinatimonas sp. | reverse complement strand
GGCATTTCACCTTAAATAAATCAATGTAAGTTTTTAAAGATCTTCAACACTAGAGCCAGTCTAGGTTTGAGTTAATTTTCCATGTGGGAAACTAGAGTTTAGTAATATAAAGGTTAATGTTCCAATATATGAGGAACAAAAGAAAATCGGACTGTTTTTCTCTGAGATCGACAATCATATTACCCTTCATCAGCGTTAGTAATTCTTTAGCATTGACGATAAGTAAGTACCTTCATCAGTGGATTTTTATGCACAAATAATGAGGTACGAATATGTTAGAGCATATTTCTCAAGAAGATCTGTTTATAGATTACTATTCTCAATGGGTCAAGGTTTATAAGGAAGGCGCGATTCGAAAAGTTACTTTGGACAAATATCATATGACATGTTCTTGGTTGGAAAAATTGATTCCAAATCTAAAACTAAAGGATATGACCAGAATAAACTATCAGCAACTGTTGAATGATTATGCTGAAAGTCATGAACGTCAGACAACAATGGACTTTCATCATCAGCTTAAAGGTGCAATACTTGATGCAGTAGATGAAGGATATATTGAAAGAGATCCTACTAGAAAGGTCATCATAAAAGGTAAACAGCCTGCGTCCAAAAAAGTAAAATATCTCAATCAGTTTGAATTGCATTCCTTATTGAAGGATTTGAAACTTGGTATGGAAATCTCATGGGACTGGTTTATTTTGCTTGTGGCAAAAACTGGTATGCGATTCTCTGAAGCTTTAGCTCTTACACCTAAGGATTTTGATTTTGTTCATCAGACATTGTCTATTAATAAAACGTGGGATTATAAAGACAATTTAGGTGAATTTCTGCCTACCAAAAACAAATCTTCTGTAAGAAAAATACAGATCGACTGGCAGATCGTTGTGCAGTTTGCTGAATTACTAAAAACATTTGATCCTGACAAACCGATCTTTGTAAAAGAGGGACAACATGTTTATAATTCTACTGTTAACGATATTTTAAGTAGACACTGCAAAAAACTTAATATACCTGTCATTTCTATTCATGGATTAAGGCATACTCATGCTTCACTACTGTTATTTGCTGGTGTAACAATTGCCAGTGTGGCAAGGCGACTAGGTCACGCAAGTATGAACACCACACAGAAAACGTACTTGCATATTATTCACGAACTTGAAAACCAAGATGTAGATCTTGTTATGAGATCACTGTCTAGTTTAAGTTAGTTCACGCAAATACACATACGCTGATGAAGGGTAATAAGGTTATCTAACTTGTCTAAAAAAGAACCTATTTTCATTTGTTCTTCAATTTGGGCAGGGATAGTTACAATCTTTTCTTCCATACCTGCTTTAGTAATATGAATCATCGTAGAACCATTAGTATTGGATAATATATTAGCTTTATCTTTCTCCAATAGTTGAATCGCAAATGTTTTATCAATACTATTTGCGAGCTCTATTTTCCATATGTGATAATGGTAAATAACCTTGTCTCCATCCCATATATGAGGACCAAATGTTGCAGACCAGGTGTACAGTAAATCCCCTTTATTTGCGTAGAATTTTTCATCAAGTTCCATATCTGAGTAGTACCACGAATCATTTGTGTAAAAATTTCCAACTCGTAGTATTTTGTATTTACCGGAATCTTGCAGTTCACTTTGGGAATATGCTCTACCATTAATGAAGTTGGCTATATTCCCCAACTTACGCTGTTCCCAGGTATTAGTTGATTAAAAATAAGGCGTACCATCTAGTACGCCTTGAATCTGTTAACCTGGTTTGTCAGACAGACCAGGATATCTGTCCTCATTTTCATCTGGTGCTGTCTTGAAGCGACGATGCAGCCACAGATACTGCTCTGGAGCATACATAATCATTTTCTCAAGCTCTTTATTGATAAAGGCTGCATCTGCTGTAGGATCTTCTGATGGGAAGTTCTCAAGCGGAGCCTTCAGGTAAAGATGATAGTTTGAACCTTCTCTGATGGTCCATGCTGGAGTTACTTTTGTGTTCTTAACCTTGGCAAGATTATGTGTGCCCACCACGGTAGCTGCTTCTTTTACACCAAAGAAAGGTACGAATACTGAAACTCTGCGACCATAGTCCTGATCTGGTGCGTACCAGATAGGGAAGTTGCGCATCAGAGCCTTAATCATACTGCGAGGATCTTTTCTGTCCACAAGAGCAAAGTTCTTTCTTAATCTGCCACGAACCTGTGCCCATTCCCATACAGGGTGATCTGATGGACGGTAAACACCGATACCAGGGGTTACCACAGTACCGAAAATTCTAGCCATAAGCTCTAAGGTTACAAAGTGAGCAGATAAAAGCAGAATAGGATTTCCTGACCTTGCAAGTGCTACGGCATTATCAAGCTCTTCCTTATCAACTCTGATATGCTTTTTAATACGCCAGTCTGGCCAGAACCAGGCAAAGCCGGTCTCAAAAATAGCCATGCCGGAGTTTTCCTGAACCTTGTGTGCAAGTTTTTTGCGGGAAGATTCATCCATGTCGGGGAACGCAAGTTCCAGATTGCGCTTTAACACATATTTTCTGGCTGGCAGAATTCTTCCCATCAGTCTGCCAAGGCAACGGCCTAAAAACAGGCTTACAGCTGCAGGGAGAATATTAACAATGAAGCATAAAATGAAAATTGAAAACCAGGCACCCCAGAAGTGTGGTTTGAGCATTTCCTTAACAAAAACCGGGTGATGGACAAATCCTTTTCCCCAGCCTTTTTCAACAGTTGAAAAGCGCTTTTTCTGTTCGCTTTCCATTTGTCTTTTTTCATCGCTTATATGTAACGAATGTTTGGCCATATGTTTTTTAGAATATGTAATATTTTATAAAGTAAACGCCTTTAACTATATAAGAATAATTCATTTTTAGTTGTTTGTCACGAGAGAATAACTATACGGAATACAGGAAAATGAATTGTAATAATATACATATATTCATGTATATGAAAAATCTTACTGATAAATTACTTTTAAGAGAAATAAACTCGTATTTAGTGTACTGTCAGGTAAATTTACCTGAGTTAATTATCCTGCATTATTAGTGATCAATATCTCTGCACAAATTTGGTTATTTATACTGTTTGTGCACTCATTTCACCATTTTCAAAAAGCCATAAGATCATGATGATATAACTATAAGCACATAGCGGTTTTAGTAATAAAAAAATTCTAAAGCATTATCTATTAAAATAATTAAGGTGATCTTATGGATGCATTGTTTAACAGTATTGATGCGGTCAACAGCTGGCTTGAGCGCTTTGGTGTGAAATTCGGTATCTACAAAAACGGTACTTTCAAAGAGCAGCTCTTTCCCTATGACTCTATCCCTAGAGTAATTTCAAAAGAAGACTGGGATATGCTTGAGAAGGGGCTTTCACAGCGCGTCAAAGCTTTAAACATGTTTATCTATGATGTGTATCATGACAAGAAGATCATCTCTGATGGTGTGATCCCTCCTGAGTTTGTGTTCTCATCATCAGGCTACATGCATGAGTGTGAAGGTATAACTCCATCTATGGATGTCTATGCACATATTGCAGGTATAGATCTGGTTCAGTCAAAAGACGGTGACTGGATCATTTTAGAGGATAACCTGCGTATTCCATCTGGTGCAAGCTATCCTATGATTGCCCGTTCCATCATGCGCAAGGTTTATCCTGAAATTTTCCATGACAAAAAGATAGTAGACAACCGCAACTACGGTGAAATGTTAGGAAAAATGATGGATGAGGTAAATACCGGCGGTCTTAATGTTATTTTTACTCCCGGCAGATACAATTCAGCCTTCTTTGAGCACTCATATCTTGCAGAGAAGTCAGGTGCAGTACTTGCATATCCTGGTGAAATTATTGTCGAGAACGATACAGTCTACTACTTAGGCCTGCATGGCAACAAACAGAAAGTTGGCTGCATCTACAGAAGAATTTCTGATGAGTATATGGATCCTAACTCATTTGTATCTGATTCTCTTATCGGCATTCCAAATCTGCTGCAGGCTTACAAGGCAGGAAACGTTGCTCTGGTTAATGCACTTGGCAATGGTGTAGCCGATGACAAAGGCATTTACTACTTTGTGCCAAAGATGATTGAGTACTATCTCAAAGAAACTCCGATTCTGCACAATGCACCAACCTATCTGCCTTACTTTAAGGAAGATTATGACTACATCTTAAACAACATCTCAAAGCTTGTGATTAAGGATGTGGCTGAGGCCGGTGGCTACGGCGTAATCTTTGGCCGTGATCTTGATGAGGCAAAGCTTGAAGAGCTTAAGGCTCTCATCATCAAGGAGCCAAGACGTTTTATCGCTCAGGAAGTAATCGATTTTAAAGATCTTGAGATCTATGACGGTGATGAAGGTAAGACTGTTGAGCGCAAAGCTGATTTAAGAGCTTTCGTAATTACAGGCAAGGAAACTAAGGTATGGGCCAGTGGCCTGACCAGATTCAGCCGTAATCCAAATTCCTTTGTGGTTAATTCTTCACAGGGTGGCGGATTCAAAGATACATGGGTTTTAGGTGAGTAAGTGAATTTTCAGGATAGAGGTGAACATTATGACTTTTGCAATTTCTGATACTAAGGCAAACCGTCTTTTCTGGCTTGGCAGATATGCTGAAAGAGCCTATCTTTCAATTCACTTTTTAAGACGTTACTTCGATATGTATTTAGACGGCAATCCGGTTGATTTTTCAACCTATGCAAAAAACCTTGGACCAAAGGTTGACTCAGAACTGTCTTTTAAGGATTTTGCCAGGATCTATATTTTTGACAAAAACAACAAGAGCTCTATTGCTTCATGTCTGACCGGTGCAAATGATAACGCCATTATGCTGCGAGAAGTGATTACTTCAGAGTCTTTATCATATATTCAGATGTCTATCTGTCATTTAGAGCGCGAGCTTAACCGCACTGACGGCAGATTACCTCAGCTGCAGAGTATTACTGATAACCTTTTAGCTTTCTTCGGTTCAATTGAAGAGCGTCTTTACAATGACAAGGTGATTGCCTTAGTGCGCTATGGCCGCTTTATTGAAAGCCTTGATATGCATATGAGATTTGAATACTCATTTTCAGCTGTAAGAGAGGTTTTTGAGAGTCTGCTGCGCTGGACCGAAATTGAGAATTCAGTAATTGACAGCTGCTCCTTAAGTAAATTTGATGTGCTTTTAAATGAGGCCAACTATGAGCTTAATGACAGTACCTATAGAAGACAGCTGCTGTCTACTGTAAATTCAATTGTTGTTCTTTAATGATGAGTGCAAGAAAAAGTTATATTTTTAATTATCACAATATGCTGCTGACACAAAAACCTGTCAGCAGTCATTTTCTCATGGTGCGGTGCATTCCTTATGAGAATGAATCATTAAAGCTTGTAGAAAGCGGTTTTAACCACTACGGCTTTGAGCATTTGAACAGAGGTGTTGATTCCTACGGTAACACCATTATCTATGGTGGTACCTTAAAACCACACAGAACGCTCTCCTGGACAAGTTCAGGTATTGTGGAAATGTCCCCATACAGAGTTGTAAACAAAGGATCAGTGTATATCTACACTCTGCCTTCAAAACTTACAACCTGTACGGATGAGATGATTGAGACCTTAAATAACCTGAATCTTTTGGGATCTGTAACTGACAGAGTCGTATACCTGAACAGTTTTGTTCATGATCTTGTCTGTTATACACAGAATGTTACAGACATGAAAACTTCAGCAGCTGAAGTTTTTAAATTAAAAAAAGGCGTGTGTCAGGACTATGCACATCTTCTGATTGCTTTTTTAAGAGCACTTAACATTCCCTGTCGTTATGTAAACGGTCTGCTTTTAGGAGAAGGGCTTACTCATGCCTGGGTTGAAGTGCTTATAGGAGATACCTGGTACGGCTTTGACCCTACCCATGCAAATGAAATTGATTATGGATACATCAAGCTCTCACACGGCGTTGATGTTAATTCCTGTCAGGTCTGCAGAGGTGTGTTTACATCATTCTCAGAACAGACCATGGCAGTACATGTAAGTGTTGGTGAAGTATGATAAAAACAGTGTACAGCGCAGAACTTCCAGTTGGTGAAAGACTGCTTATTAAAAAGAACGTAATAAAAAACGGCAACTCAGGCAGGCGCATCTGTATTGTAACCGGTACCCATGGTGATGAGCTTGAGGGGCAGTACGTTGCAATCAGGTTAAATGAACTTTTAAATAAGAATCTTGATAAGTTAAACGGAGAGGTGGATATTTATCCTGCCTTAAATCCTCTTGGTATTGACTCTATCACCAGAGGAATTCCTAATTTTGATATCGATATGAACCGAATTTTTCCTGGTTCTCTTTCTGGCTCCATGACAGAGGTTGCAGCTCATTATATAGTTGAAGATCTTGCTGGTGCGGATGTGGTAATCGATATTCATGCAAGCAACATCTTTTTATTTGAGATCCCTCAGGTTCGTATCTGTGTAAATCTAAAGGATACCTTAGTACCTCTTGCCAGGCTCATCAATATGGACTTTATCTGGGTTCATGATGCTGCAACTGTGCTTGAAACCACACTTGCCCATTCTTTAAATACAGTTGGAACCAAAACCTTGGTAGTTGAAATGGGCGTGGGTATGAGACTGACCCATGAGTACGGTGACAGACTTGTAGATGGCATTAAGAATCTGATGGCATCACTTGGCATGTGGTCTGGTGATGTCCCTGCAACTGTGTCTGAGCCTGCACTTTCTGAAGGAGACAATGTAAGCTTCATCAACTCTGAAGCTTCAGGTGTGTTTATTTCAGATACCCACAATAATCGCATGGTTAAAAAAGGTGAGTGTATCGGTGCGGTTTACAATTCCCTGACAGGAGAGGTTCTGCAGAAGGTTACAGCTCCTGATGAAGGACTTATGTTTACTTTAAGAGCATATCCTGTTGTATATGAAGGCTCACTGCTTGCCAGAATCCATAAGTTTTAAAGGTTAATAAGATGAAAAAAGAATTAGTGTTTTCTATGAAGTCACCATTTCGTGACAACTTTAATATTTTCTCCTACACCTTTGGAGCTGGCAGAAAGTGTCTTGCACTTGTAGGTACAATGCGCGGCGATGAAGTAGGCCAGCAGTATGTATGCTCTCAGGTGGTAAAAGAACTGTCAAATCTTGAGAATAAGGGGCTTATTCCAAAAGATGTTTCAATTGCGGTGATCCCTTCATGCAATCCTTTTTCAATGAACATCGGCAAGCGCTTCTGGACCATGGATGATACCGATATCAACCGCATGTTCCCAGGCTATAATTTAGGAGAAACCACTCAGCGAATTGCTGCAGGTTTGTTTGAATATCTGCAGGGCTATGAGTATGGTATTCAGATGGCGTCTTTCTATATGCCAGGTGACTTTGTTCCTCATGTCAGAATTCTCAACACCTGTCTTGATTATGTAAACGAGGGTAAGGATTTCGGTCTGCCTTATGTAACCGTAAGAACACCAGGACCGTTTGATACCACACTGCTAAACTACAACTGGCAGATCTGGGATACCAAGACTTTTTCTCTGTATGGCGGTGCAACCGGCAGAATCGACGGAGATGTATGCAAGACCCTGCTAAACTCAATCATCCGCTTTATGATCAAAAAAGGTTTTGTTTTAAAGAAGTCCTTTGACCCTGCCTATGATTCAGAAATCTTCAATGAAAATGAGTTAATTTCCATCCAGGCTCCTAATGCCGGTTTCTTCTACAAAAAGAAAAAAGCAGGTGACTTTGTAAGAAAGGGGGATGAGTTGGGTAGAATTGTTGATCCTTATGATGGTTCAATCAAGTCAAGACTGTATGCCTTCCATGACGGTATCATGTTCTTTACTCATGACAATCCTCTGACTCTTCAGAACACTCCTTTGTTTAAAATACGCGGAGAATAGTATTAAGTAACACTCTTTTCAAAAAGTAAAACGCTTTTCATACTATTTAATTTTTGATTTTGATAAAATTACCTCATTCAATGAGGTAATTATGTCAAGCAATAACAAAAATCTGCACAACGGCTTTTTAACACTGGTAAATGCTATTGAAAAGCTGACCGACCAAAAAATAGATTTTTCTCAGGATTTTGAGCCTGTTGATATGCAGGAGCTTCGTCGAAAGGAAGCTTTAGAGGCTCACCGTGAAATCGCTCTTTTACGCAGACAGAAGCGACTAAATCAGATTGAATCACTCCATTCATCAAATATCATAAATCCAAAGTGGACATTTCAGACTGTTATCACTGACAGCAATAACTCTCAGGCCTTAGCTTCTGCTGAAGGATTTTGTGCATCAGTCAATATGGCTAATTCATTGGGAGTTGCCCCAAGTCTGCTGTTAATTCAGGGGGGTCCTGGAGTCGGTAAAACTGTGCTCTGTCACTGCGTTGCCAATAAAGTTCTAACCAGTTCGATGTTTGACGTAGAAATTCATTCTTATTCTGATATCAAGAGAGTAAGGGCCCCAAGTTCAAATGATTCAAATGCAGACAAGGTTGAAAAGCAGAATCTGTGGGATCGCATGGTATCAGTAGATTTGCTCATTATTGACGGTTTGTGTCAGAATAATGAGTCCTTTACCAATTTTGATCGCTTGACTTTCCCTGAGCTATTAAGATTGAGAAGAGCAAAGGGATTACCTCTGGTTGTCACAACTTCACTTCTTCCAAGCGAGATTAGAGATCGTATTGGAGAGGAGAGTTATGAATCCCTTAAAGAGTATTCGGTTTTAGCTGTTGCTCTTTTCGGTCAGTCAAGACGAGCTGATTTTAATTTTAAGGGTATCAGATAATGGCTTTTATTCTTGCCTTTGATTTCGGTCTTGGTCACATAGGGGTGGCAACAGGCAATACAACTACCAGAACCGCCAGTGCAGCAAAATCTCTTAATGCAAAGGATGGAATACCTGATCCAAATGCTTTGGATAAGCTTGTCAAAGACTGGCTGCCATCTGTTTTTGTGGTTGGTCTTCCTTTGAATATGGACGGTACTGAACAGGAAATGACCTTTAAGGCCAGAAAGTTTGGCAATCGTCTTAAAGAAAAATACAAAAAGGATGTGTTTTTTATTGATGAGCGACTGACCTCTGCATCAGCCAAAGAGGAAATTTTTGAGCGCGGTGGATTGAAAGCTCTTAAAAAGGACAAAGGAACTATTGATTCTTTAAGTGCCGTAAATATTCTGGAGCAGTACTTCAATGAGCACTAAATTAACCAGAGAATCAAATGTGGTGCTGGCTCTTGCCAATATTGAAAAGGCACTAAAAAACCTTAACTTATGGTCAAATGGAACAAACAGACCAGATGAGAGTGCATTTTTAAGTCAGACTCCTTTTTTTCTTGATACTATGAGTTTTGAGCAGTGGCTTGAATTTGTGCTCATTCCAAGGTTCTATCAGATCATAAGAAATCAGGACAAGCTTCCTCAAAAAGTGGTAATTCACACTTATGCAATGGAAATTTATAGAGGTAAGTGGCAGGAATACAAAGAACTTATTTCAAGTTTAACTGAATTTGATAAACTCTTTGAAAATTAAAAAGCTTAAGCTTTGAAACTGGCCAGATTTTTGCATAACAGTTAAAAGATTTAAATCAATTACGGAATTTTGACACGTGGCTTTATTAGGTAAATTAAAACTTCCGGCAGCGCTTAATTCACTTTTAACCGGAGTTAAATCGAATTCAAAAGTGGCAAAGGGCCTTGAAATTGGCTCTACTGCCTATAAAAAAGTGTCTATGTTCAAGATAGGTACACCTATCCTGGTATTAGCCTGTCTGTCCATGATCACTCTGCCAATGCCTCCATTCTTACTGGATATGCTGTTCTCTCTGAATATTGCGTTATCCATGATTGTGCTTTTAGTTGCTATTTATTCACAAAAGCCTTTAGACTTTGGATCATTCCCATCCGTACTGCTTTTAACCACAATTTTAAGACTTTCCCTGAACGTGGCATCTACACGTGTGATTCTGCTTCATGGTCAGGATGGAACAGCTGCAGCCGGTAAGGTAATTGAGTCCTTTGGTAACGTGGTTATGGGTGGTAACTACACGGTAGGTATTATCGTGTTCACCATCTTAATGATTATTAACTTCCAGGTTGTAACCAAGGGTGCAGGTCGTATCGCTGAAGTTTCTGCAAGATTTACCCTCGATGCGATGCCTGGTAAGCAGATGTCCATCGACGCTGATTTGAATGCCGGCATTATTGATCAGGACACAGCAAGACAGAGACGTATTGACGTAACCCGTGAGGCTGATTTCTACGGCTCCATGGACGGTGCTTCAAAATTCGTAAAAGGCGATGCCATCGCCGGTCTTTTAATTATGATTATCAACCTTGTAGGTGGTATCGTGATTGGTTCAATGGCCGGTTTAAGCATTGCTGAGTCTGCCACCATCTTTGCTATTTTAACCATTGGTGACGGTCTGGTAGCTCAGATCCCTTCATTACTCTTATCTGTAGCATCTGCCATTATTGTAACCAGACAGAGCAGTTCCAAGACCGAAATGGGCCAGCAGGTGGTTTCAGAGCTTTTCTCAAAGCCTAAGACCATGTACATTGTATCCGGTGTACTCTTTACTATGGGTATTGTTCCTGGCATGCCACATCTTGCTTTTATAATGCTCTCAGCCATTTGTGCTCTTATCGGATTGCTGATTAAGCGTGCTGAGGTCAGAAAGGAAATTGAAGCACAGAAGGCTGCTGCACAGAAAGCAAATGCAGCTAAAAACGGTGCTCCGGTTCCTGATCAGAAAGAATTATCCTGGGATGATGTATCAGAGGTTGATGTTATCGGGCTTGAAGTAGGCTACAGACTTATTCCTATGGTTGACAAGAACCAGTCAGGTGAACTTTTAAACCGTGTAAAAGGCGTAAGAAAGAAGTTATCTCAGGATTTGGGTTTCTTAATTCCTCCTGTACATATTCGTGACAATCTTGATTTAGGTCCAAACTTCTACCGTATTACTCTTATGGGTGTAACCTTTGGTGAAGCTGAAATTCAGCCAGAGCGCGATATGGCGATTAACCCGGGGCAGGTTTTTGGCGAAATTCCAGGTCTTAAAGCAAAAGATCCTGCTTTTGGTCTTGATGCTGTATGGATTGCAAAACAGGACAACGACAGAGCTTTAGGTTTAGGTTATACCGTTGTTGACTGTTCAACCGTTATTGCAACTCATTTATCACAGATTTTAGCTAATAACTGTGCATCCTTAATCGGCCAGGAAGAAGTACAGAATATTCTGGATATCGTAGCCAAGAGCCAGCCAAAGCTCGTAAACGGTCTGGTTCCATCAGTTATAAGTCTTGGTCTTTTAACTCATATTCTGCAGAACCTCTTAAACGAGGGTGTACCTATCAGAGATATGCGTTCTGTTCTTGAGACATTAGTAGAATACGGGCCTAAGAGTCAGGATCCTGAAGTACTTACTGCTGCATGCCGTATCGGTTTGCGCCGTCTTATCATTCAGGATATTGTAGGCTCTGAAAATACTATTCCTGTTATAACACTGGCCCCAGATCTCGAAAAAGTACTGCATAAGTCATTAGAGACAGGTGGTTCAGAGGGTATTGGTATAGAGCCTGGCATGGCAGACAGAATCCAGCGTTCTTTAATGGATGCAACTGCAAATCAGGAAATGGAAGGAGAGCCTGCAATTTTACTTACATCAGGTATGCTGCGTTCAACTCTTTCTCGTTTTGTTAAGAATACGATCCCTGGACTCAGGGTTTTATCTTACCAGGAAATTCCTGATGACAAGCAGATTAAGATTGTCTCTGTGGTTGGCAACGCAAATCAGGCTATTAACAATGGCGGCATGTGATAATTTTAGATGTATGTTCCATTTTATGCAAAAATTCCTATATCAACTTAACAATTTTTATAGTTAATGCCTTGATTTAATTGACTTGTATAAGCAAACGCACCAAAATTGCATAATAAAATGGGGGCATAAGGTATATTATTGCCCCAAAAAGATAATAATAGAGATATAAAAATAATATGAAGTTAAAACGCTTTGTTGCAAAAGACATGAGATCGGCACTTGCTCTGATTAAAGAAGAGTTAGGTCCTGATGCTGTAATTATGTCCAACAAGCGCATCGAAAATGGTGTTGAGATTGTAGCGGGTGTAGAAAACAGCGCACTTTCAGTTAAAGATCAGGTTGCTTCAAGAAGCATTAAGGATGATGAGGTAACCTTAGGCGGATCAAGAAAGGCATCTGCTCCAAAATCTTCAGCTCCATCAAAGCAGGAAGCTTTTGCCAAGAGCCTTTTAGAGATTTTAGAGCGCCAGAAACAGGAGCAGGCAAAACAGCAGCAGCGTGAGGTTGAAAGAAAAGTTGAAAAGACTCACGGCATTTCATCTTATATATCTGAAGAATCTGAGTCTGAGAAGAACGAACTTTCAAGAATGCGTCATGAGGTTGATTCCATAAGACGTCTTCTTCAGTTTGAACTGGCAGGTTTAATGGCTGATTCAAAAAAGCGTGAAGAACCTGTAAGAGCAATGGTTTATGAGCTTTTACTCAGTTCAGGTTTTGAAAAGTCTGTAGCTCATGAACTTGCTGAAACCATCGATGCGGATGCAAGTTTCAACTTTGCATGGAGAGAACTTGCAAAGACCATTGAGCATCGTCTTATCATTGGAAGCGATGAAGTTGTAAATGATGGCGGTATTGTGACTCTGATAGGTCCTGCAGGTGTCGGTAAAACTACTACTTTAGCAAAACTTGCTGCAAGATTTGTAATGAAGTACGGAGCTGACAGGGTTGCCCTTGTAACAGCCGATCACTATCGAATCGGTGCCGTTGAGCAGGTTAAGACTTATGGTCGTATCATGGGGTGCTCTGCATTTGCAGTTAAGTCATTAGATGAACTGCCACAGATGCTTCATACCTTAAGGGATAAGAGCCTGGTTTTAGTTGATACCGTAGGTGTCGGACTTTATGATGAAAGATTTGGCACACAACTTGCAGAGTTAAAACAGCAGTCAAAATTAAAACTTAAGCACTATCTTGTTCTGCCAGCAACAGCTCAGAGAAGAGTGCTCGAACAGGCCTACGATCATTTTTCATCAATTGGTCTTAAAGGTTTGATTTTAACCAAGATTGACGAGAGCGAATCTCTTGCAGATGCATTAAGTCTGTGTATTAAACAAAAACTTATGCTCTCGTATATAACAGACGGACAGAGAGTTCCTGAGGATTTATCTGTTCCTGTTGCAAAAAACATAGCAGTCAAAGCTTTGTCATCTGTCGAAAATGACGTTGCAAAGTATGCTTTGGATAAGAATATTTAATTTAAAGCGAAAAAGGAAGAAAAATGGCTTTAGATGCAACAACAAAGAAGCGCAGGGTAAAAGTTATCACCGTAACCGGTGGTAAGGGTGGCGTTGGAAAGTCAAGTGTTTCCCTGAACCTTGCTGTAGCATTATGTCAGATGGGTAAGAAAGTTATGCTTTTTGATGCTGACTTGGGTCTTGCCAATATTGACGTTATGCTCGGATTAAAGGTTGATAAGAATCTTGGTCATGTATTAAGCGGTGAGTGTGAACTAGAGGATATTATCCAGACTGGTCCTCACGGCCTGAGAATTGTTCCAGCATCATCAGGTTTAAAGCAGATGGTGGAATTGTCAATGGAACAGCATGCTGGACTTATCCGTGGTTTTTCTACCTTAAAAGAAGATATCGATTTCTTTATTGTTGATACAGCAGCCGGTATTTCTGACATGGTTTTATCATTCTGCCGTGCAGCACAGGATGTGCTGATGGTTGTATGCAATGAGCCAACCTCAGTAGCTGACGCCTATGCTCAGATGAAGGTTCTTTCAAGAGACTATGGCGTAAAGAAATTTAAGATTATCGGTAACTCTCTGCACTCATTAGATGAGGGCAAACTGATGTATCAGAAGCTTGTTACCGTAACCGAGCGTTTTATTGATGCAACCTTAGAGCTTGTAGCATGTATTCCTGTAGATATGAATATGCGTAAGGCAATCAGACAGCGTTCATGTGTGGTTGATTTCTTCCCAACTTCACCTGCTGCCCGTGCTTTCAAGACTCTTGCAAACAGAATTACCATGTGGCCAATTCCTGAAGTTGCAGGTGGTCATCTGGAATTTTTTGTTGAAAATTTGATCAATGGCACTAAGAAATCAGATAATTAGCTGATTTTCCGTAATATTATAAAAAAATTTAAATTTTTTGTTTCAATATTCATAAGTTTAGAGTTTTATGGCAGGTGTTTTAAACGGAGCAAGAGCATATCAGGCTCAGAGCAAACAGAATATGGCTCTGATCGTGGAGAAGTACGCCCCATTAGTTAAGAGGATTGCTCTTCACCTGAAAGCAAGACTTCCTGCCAGTGTAGAACTAGATGACTTAATCCAGTCTGGAATGATTGGTCTTATGGATGCGGTAACTCATTTTGAAGACGGCCATGGCGCTGTTTTTGAAACATACGCATCTATCAGAGTAAGAGGTGCAATGATTGACGAAATGCGTCAGTCTGACTGGGCACCACGTTCTGTACATCAGAACACCAGAAGCATTGCCAGTGCAATCAACAAGCTTCAGCATTCTTTGGGCAGAGAGCCAAAAGACATTGAAATTGCCAATGAGCTTGGTGTTGAACTTGAAAAATATAACCAGATGCTTGTGGACTCTGCCTCATCTCAGATGATTGGTATTGAAGATTTAGGCGTAACTGACGATGTAATAGGAGATGACAGTGATGTCCGCAAAGATAAGCTGTTTGACCTCCTTGCAACCAGTAAATTCAAGGTTGCACTTGCAGAGTCAATTAAGAACTTACCTCAGCGTGAACAGCAGGTTTTAGCTCTTTATTATGATGAGGAGCTTAACCTCAAAGAAATAGGCATGGTTTTAGAGCTGAGTGAATCGAGAATTTGTCAACTTTTATCTCAATCAATGGCAAGATTACGTGCTATGCTCAAAGATTGGTGCGGAAAATAGTTGGTTAATTCCCATTTTTGTGGTTTTGTATTTGTATTTTCTAAGAAAGTGCCTATAAAGTAATAGAGTACAAGTACGTTTCTGGATTCTTTCTGTAGAGAGGAGATTATCTTGAACAAGAACATCAAAATCCTTATTGTTGACGATTTCTCAACAATGAGACGTATTATTAAAAATCTTTTAAGAGATTTGGGATTCAATAACACCCATGAAGCAGATGACGGTGCAACCGCACTGCCAATGCTTGAGGCTGGTGATTTTGATTTCGTAGTTACTGATTGGAATATGCCAATTATGCAGGGTATTGACCTGTTAAAAGCAATCAGAAAGAGCCCTAAGTTAAAGGCAATGCCGGTACTCATGGTTACAGCTGAAGCAAAGCGCGAGCAGATTATTGAAGCAGCCAAGGCTGGTGTTAATGGCTATATTGTTAAGCCTTTTACTGCTGCAACACTCAAAGGAAAATTAGATAAGATTTTCGAGCGTTTTGAATAATAATAAATAAATAAAGACTGTAACTAAGGGGCTTTGATATGTCCATTGAAGAATCAAGAATGCTTACAATCGACGATCTTGAAGATATCAGATGTCTGATTGAGGCGGGAATGATTGATGAAGCTGAAGAAAAGTTTGTAGCTATCGCCAGAACTCTTGATGTTGCAAGAGGCGAAGACGTTTTCTCTACCGTAGGTACCTTAACTAGAAATCTGCATGATGCAGTGAAGGATTTTGCAAGCGATGACAGAATGAAGGTAATCGCCAATGTGGATATTCCTAAGGCCTCTGAACGTTTAAGCTCAATTATTGATATGACAGATAATGCTGCAACTACAACTTTAGATGCTGTGGACGCATGTGAACCTTTAGCCAGAAGTCTGTTAACCTCAATTGAAAATCTGCTTCCAGCATGGGATTCTTTAATGCACGGACGCATTGATCGTGATAATTTTGTGACATTGTGCCGAAATGTTGACGGATTAATTCACGATACTAAAGATAATGCCGAAAAAGTAGTAGAGCAGCTAAATGTAATTTTAATGGCTCAGGATTATCAGGATTTAACCGGTCAGATGATTCAGAAGGTTATTTCACTTGTAAGAGAAGTAGAAGACAAATTGCTGAAATTCCTGATGTACTTTAGCGAAGAAGAAAAGAAAGCAGTATTAGATAAACACGAATCTGTAGTAGGTCTCGTTCCTCAAGGTCCTGCTCCTGAAAGTACCAAGCAAACTGAAATGGTTGCTACCAGTCAGGACGACGTTGATGATTTACTTGCAAGCTTAGGATTCTAATAACGGAGATCAACAAATGGATGAGGAAATTCTACAAGACTTTATAGTAGAAGCTGGAGAGATCATTGAGAATCTTAATGAACAGCTAGTCCAGATCGAAAAAACACCGGATGATAAAAATCTTCTGAATGCAATTTTCAGAGGATTCCATACTGTTAAAGGTGGTGCAGGCTTCCTGCAGTTTACTCCTTTAGTAGAGGTATGTCATGCAGCTGAGAGTTTGTTCGATGAATTACGCAATGGTCGTATTTCAATGTCTCCAGACTTAATGGATGCTGTGCTTCAGGCATATGATGAGATTACTACCAAGTTTGATGCAGTAAAGAATGGCGAGGCTCTTTCAGATCCTGATCAGGAACTGATTGACAGATTACATGCTTTAGCCGCAGGTAATACAGCTCCAGCAGCTGAAGCTCCTGCTGCAGCACCTGCTCCAGCTCCAGAACCAGAGCCAGCACCAGCTCCAGCACCAGCTCCAGAACCAGCACCTGCTGCGGCTCCTGCAGAGGACAATTCATCTATTGATGATATTACTGAAGAAGAATTCGAAGCGTTATTAGATCAGTTACATGGTAAGGGTCATGCACCTGGTGCTGATAATGACAATGCTAAGGATGCAACTGATGCTGATTTTGACAAGATGCTTCAGAATGCTTCCGATGCTGCTAAGGATGAGCTTAAAGTTGCTTCAGGTGATGAGTACGAGAAGGCTAATGAGGAAGCAGCAAAAGCTGCCGCTCCAGCTCCTGCTCCAAAACCTGCAGCACCAGCACCTGCTCCAAAACCAGCAGCTCCTGCAGCTGCCGCAAAACCATCTGCAGCTCCTGCAAAGGATGCGGGCAAGCCAGCAGCACAGGCAGCTGCTGATGCAGATACTACAGTACGTGTTGATACCAAGATTCTTGATGACATTATGAATCTTGTAGGTGAGCTCGTTTTAGTTCGTAACCGTTTGGTTAACATGGCTTCACGTCGTTCAGATCAGGAGATGAGCAAGGCTATTTCCAATCTTGACGTTGTAACTGGTGATCTTCAGAACTCCGTTATGAAGACCCGAATGCAGCCTGTTAAGAAGGTATTTGGTCGTTTCCCTCGTGTTGTTCGTGACCTTGCAAGAAAACTCGGCAAGAAGATTGAGCTGAGAATGGAAGGTGAGGATACCGAGCTTGACAAGAACCTCGTGGATGCTCTTGCAGATCCATTGATTCATATGGTTCGTAACTGCTGTGACCACGGTATTGAAGATCCTGCTGCACGTTTAGCTGCAGGTAAGCCAGAGACTGGTGTAGTTCTGCTTTCTGCATCTCAGCAGGGTGATCATATTCTGTTAAGAATTTCTGATGATGGTCAGGGTATGGATCCTGATATCTTAAGAGCTGTAGCTGTTAAGAAGGGTGTGTTAGATGAATCAGCAGCTGACAGACTGTCAGATGCAGATGCTTTGAATCTTATTTTTGCACCTGGCTTCTCAACTAACTCAACCGTTACCGATATTTCCGGTCGTGGTGTGGGTATGGACGTTGTTAAGACCAATATTTCAAAGTTAAATGGTATTGTGCATGTACTTTCAACCTATGGTGAAGGTACCACCATTGAGATTAAGGTTCCATTAACACTGGCTATTCTGCCAACTCTGATGATTTCCGTATCTCACAGAACATTTGCTCTGCCATTAACATCTGTATCAGAAATCTTCTATTTAGGCCTTGAGTCTATGCGTAATGTTGATGGTCTTAACACTATCGTTATCCGTGATAAGGCAATACCTCTGTTCTTCTTGAAGCAGTGGTTTGATAATGTGTCTATCAAGGAATATTTAAAGCATAAGGCTCATATTGTATTAGTGCAGGTTTCTGCAGCTCAGCTTGTAGGCTTTGTTGTTGACGAGCTGTTAGGTCAGGAAGAAGTTGTTATCAAGCCATTAGATGATGTCCTTAGACATACTCCTGGTATGGCTGGTGCAACCGTAACTTCTGATGGTGGTATTGCACTGATTCTGGATATTCCTGGTTTAATGAGAGCATATGCCCACAAGAACGCAGAGCGTGTTCAGTCATAAAAGATTATAAAAATTAAGGATAGGTTATGCCAACCAAAGTATTGATTGTTGACGATTCCAGTTTCTTCCGTAAACGTCTTAAGGAGATAATTGAGTCAGACCCTACAATGAGCGTCGTAGGTGAAGCAAAAGACGGTAAAGAAGGCGTTGATATGACTGTAAAGTTGCGTCCTGATGTAATTACTATGGACGTGGAAATGCCAGTCATGGATGGCATAACATCAGTTAAGGAGATCATGGCCAAGTGTCCAACACCTGTGCTTATGTTTTCATCATTAACTCATGAAGGTGCCAGCGCAACCTTCAAGGCATTAGAAGCCGGTGCTATCGACTTCATGCCAAAGAATTTTGATGATATTGCTCATCGCAGAGAGGATGCAACCAAGGCTCTTATTCAGTCTATCAAGACTGTATCAAGATCACGTGTCAGACGCGTTGTAAGTTCAACTCTGTCATCAGCCCGTCCTGCAACATCTACTGTAGCTTCAGCTCGTCTGGCTACTACAACTGCTGCACGTCCTTCATTGGCAACTGCAACTACTGCACGTCCTGGTGCTGCATCAACTTTATCCAGACCTTCTACTTTAGCTTCAAGAACTGCTCCAGCTTCAGCTCCTGCAAGTTCTTCTGCTTCTGCAACTTCTGGTGCGGCTTTAGGTCAGTTTAAGAAGATTAGTGATCTTTTAGTTCAGGATCCTGGTGTACCAGCAGCAGCTAAAAAGTTCACATTTGGTGACCACAAGGCTGAAACTACTGCATTCAGAAAGTCAGGCAAGACTCATAAGATTGTTGCTATCGGCAGTTCAACCGGTGGTCCTATTGCGCTTCAGGAAATTATTCCTAAGCTTCCAAAACTTAATGTTCCTGTGATTGTGGTTCAGCATATGCCAGGTTCATTTACTCAGACATTCGCATCCCGTCTTGACGGTATGAGTCAGCTTCATGTTGTTGAAGGCAAGGATGGTGATATTCTTGAGCCAGGTACCTGCTATATCGCCCCAGGTGGCAAGCAGATGATTTTTGAGAAGGTAGGTGTACAGACCCGTATCAGAATTATTACTGATCAGGGCAAACTTACCTATAACCCTTGTGTTGATGTTACCTTTGCTTCATTAGCTCAGATCTATGATTCAAAAGTATTAGGTATGATTCTTACCGGTATGGGGTCAGACGGCTGTGAAGGATGCAGTATCTTAAAGAAAAAAGGTTCTGTAATCTGGGCTCAGAACGAGGAGACATGTGTTGTTTACGGTATGCCTCAGGCAATTGTAAATGCAGGAGTTGCTGAACTGGTGTTACCTCTTCAGGAAATTGCTCCTTCCATTGTCAAGGAAATGTCATAGTACTAAGGTTTCCATATGAACTTTTTAGGTATTTTCTTAGCTATCGGCTGTATTACATGTTCGATGATGATTGAGGGTACCAACCCTGCAATGATGTTGGAGCTTCCTGCGTTCCTCGTTGTGGTTGGTGCATCATTCTTCGCAACCTGGGTACAGTTCCCTCTGCCACAGATTATCGGTGCCTTCAAGTGCATGCTCTGGACTTTAGCACCTCCAAGGATCCCATTTGATTCTCAGGTTGAACTTTTAGTCGGTCTTTCAACAACCGCTCGTCAACAGGGTCTTCTGGCTCTTGAAAATTCAATTGGTTCTGCTTCTGATGATTTTACTCGTGACGGTATTCAGATGATCGTTGACGGTGTAGATAAGGATTCATTAAAAGCTATTTTAGAAAATGCCATCTCTGTTGAAGAAGCAAAGATGGAACCATACGCAAAGATGCTCGAAGCTATGGGCGGTTACTCACCAACCATGGGTATTATCGGTGCGGTGTTAGGTCTGATTCATGCGATGTCCCTGCTTGACCGTCCTGATGAATTAGGTCCTGCTATTGCGGTGGCATTCGTTGCAACAATTTACGGTCTGGTTGTGGCTAACATTATTTGTCTTCCATCTTCAAACCGTGTTAAGTCAATTATCGGTGAAATGGGTCTTTACAAGTATATGACCTTAGAAGGCCTTGTTTCTATTGCAGCAGGCGAGAACACCATGATGTTAAAGCGCCGTCTTGCTATTTACACCGGTGAGAAGGCTGAAGGCTAAAAAAATATAATTATAAAAATTTTTAAGGCAAAAAATGAAAAAGAAACCACCAGAGCCCGAAAACCTTGAAAGATGGATGGTGTCATACGCTGACTTTATGACACTTCTGTTCGCGCTGTTCGTGGTTCTTTATGCGTTTGCCATGGCTAAGCAGTCTGAAGCTAAAGCTATGGTGGAGAGTATTTCTCAGGCTTTTACTGAATCTAAAGCAATTTCATCTCCAGGCGGCGCTTTGCTGATCCCTGGTTCTATGTCTGCTCAGCTTTCAGAAGATACTGAAGAAGCTATGGAAGAGCAGACCAAATCCTCTGGTGGTGATTCAGGAAAACAGGTCATTACCGATGGCGGTATGATGATGAGTTTTCAGGTTGAATCGACGACTGTAAGTGCCAGTGAACCTTCTGAAAGTTCAGGCTCTGATGAGCACAAAGAAGGTCAGAATACTTCTGATTCTGCTTCATCTTCTGGCGACCTTGTTATCAGTGACAGTACTGTTTCTAAGAATGAAGTGCCAAAATCATCAAAACCTGAGGGTGGTTCCGATTCGGGTGATGGTGGTTTCCAGGCTGGTGGTTCTGCTGATAAATTTGAGAACGGCGGTTTATCTGATGTTAATGCCGATTCTGAAGGTCAGGGTAAAGTTGGAACTCATTTTGATGCAGTGCGCAAGTCAGTTTCAGAGGCCATCACTGATACAGGTATGGAGAAATATATTCAGATTGAGGAAGATCCTCACTGGCTTTCAATCAACATCAACTCTGGTCTGTTGTTTGCCGAAGGCAGTGCTTCTGTGCTCAATCCTTCAAAGCCTGTGCTTGCAAGAATAGCTATCGCTCTTTCTAATATTAACAATTACGTCAGAGTCAGAGGTTATACCGATGATACCTTCATTCCAAACGGTATCTTCAAGAACAGTTGGGATCTGTCTGCACAGAGAGCTATTTCAGTTCTTGCAGAACTTGAAAGAAATGGTTTAGATCCTGAAAGAATGGCTATTGAGGCTTTTGGTGAATTCTCTAATACTTATTCTAACCGTACCTCAGCAGGTAGAGCATTAAACAGAAAGGTTGTAATTGCAATCTCCCGTTACGCTATGGAGAAGCGTCAGGAGAAGTATATCGATGCTGAAATCCGTTTTGGTGATTTCGGCAAGCGTTCTGATGAATCAATAGGTCAGGCAGGCAGCCGTGATATTGATTTTGTTCGCGGTGAAGGTAACAGTATTGAGTTGAACTTTAATCAAAAATAAGCATAATTATATGAATTTTGCTGAAAAATCTCTTTTCAGTGAATAAGGAGCAGCTGTGTTAGTTTGGGCAATTGCAAGCCAGAAAGGCGGTGTGGGTAAGACTACCACTGTAGCCTCCCTAGCAGGATGGTGTCAGAAGGAAAACTTAAGAGTTTTAATCATTGACACTGATCCACATGCATCACTAACAAGTTATTTGGGTTTTGATTACAATAATATCGAAAAGAATTTGTATGACCTCTACACTCAGACTGATCTGACCAAAGACAGTGTGCAGTCATGTATTACTCATACAAATTTCCCTAATCTTGATATTATTGCATCAAGCATGACTCTGGCAACTATCGACAGAAAGCTTTCAGGAAGAGCTGGTGTTGGCCGTATTCTCTCAAAAACTCTAGAGCTTATTGAAGATGATTACGATATTGCCTTAATTGACTGTCCTCCTGTTTTAGGTGCACTGATGGTGAATGCACTTGTTGCAAGCACCTCTGTATTAGTGCCAACTCAAACTGAATTTTTAGCCTTAAAGGGACTTGAAGGCATGGTTCGAACTTTTACCATTATGAATAAGGCTGATGGTAAGTGTGCAATCAACTTTACCGTTGTACCTACCATGTATGACAAGCGCACCAAGGCATCTCGTACATCACTGGATTTTTTAAAGGCTCATTATAAGAATAATCTTTGGGAAGAGCAGATCCCTGTGGATACACTTTTCCGTGAATCATCTCAAAGAGGTATGCCTATTACCATGCTCGATGAAAAGAGCAGAGGTGCAGTCGCTTACCATAATCTTTTAAAATACCAGATTTCAAAAGAACTTGAGCAGAACCCGGATAAAATTTCACCTGCAGCAGCTGCCATCGTAACTTTAGAGAAGGTTGAAGAAGAACCTGTACCAGAAAAAGTTAACGGTGAAAAGAAGAAATCAGAAGATATTGAAATCGTTGCAGATGCAATGGGCGTAATGCTTGAGGAAGAGGAATAGGCCATGTCATTAAATGATATCGATGACACCTTAGTTGCGTACTTCAAACAGATGCTTGATGAGGAAGCATTTGACGCAGAAACTCAAGAAGAGCAGCCTTCTGCAGAACCTGTTATGGCTGAAGCTTCTTTTCAGAATGATCAAGTACAGGAGCCATCAGATAAAGCATCTGTAGATCCTGTTCAAGAGATAGCTCTTGAAGATGAAAACAGCCAGAGAGCTGTTTCAGAAGAAGATATTGATTATGCTTCAGATGACTATATGCCAGAGGAACAGAGAGAAGGATATTGTGAAGAAGATTATTCTTCTGCTGACATTTCCTTAGAGCCAATGGAAGATGACGACAGGGATAATACTCCTGAGGTTCAGATGGTTTCCAAGGTTGAAGAGTCAACTCCAGAATCACTGCCATATGCTGAACATAAATCCATTGCTTCACTTCTTGAAAAGGTGGAAGTTGTAAATCTTGCACAGACTGAAACTGAAGTTGAAACCGAAACTGAGGTAGAAACTCAGACAGAAACTGCTTTAGAGACAGAATCAGTTCAGACTGAACAGAAGCAGGCTGTTGCAGAGAACGCTGAAGATACACAGAACGAAAACCCATATGAATGGGAAAATATCGATATGCCTAATGAGTTCCAGGTGCTGTTCTTCCTGGTCAAAGGCATCAGGTTTGCTGTGCCTTTAGTAAATTTAGGTGGTATTTTCCAGAGTGCAAAGGTAACACCATTATTTGGTAAGCCAAAATGGTTCATGGGTATTGCGGATGTACGCGGCAATAAAATGAATGTTGTTGATACATTAAAATGGGTAAAGTCTGACGCACCTAAAGCCGATAATTATGAGTACATGATTGTACTTGACAAGACATTATGGTCAATTGGCTGTGATGAGCTTGAAGGTAACAGAATTTTAAGCAAGGATAACATTACCTGGAGACAGCATGCAGGCAATAGACCATGGCTTGCCGGCATTGTAAAGAAGGAAATGTGTGCTCTGCTTCATGTAGATGCTTTAATCAAGATGTTTGAAAATGGAGTAAATCTCAAAGATCTTGATACGCAAATGAGTGCTTGATCAAAGTTTACAACTTACAAACATATAAAACTCAAAAAGTTATATACAATTTAAATAAATAACACTATACGTGTTTAATCGAATTGTGAGGATTTAAACAGATGTCAACAAAAAATAACGATCCAATTCTTGACGTAACCGGTGATAAGAAGGGCGAACTTTTACGCTGGGTAACCTTTAAGTTAGGTAACGAAATTTATGGCGTGAACGTAATGCAGGTTCGTGAAGTATTGCGTTACACTGATATCGCTCCAGTTCCTGGTGCACCATCATATGTGCTCGGTATTATCAATCTGCGTGGTAACGTAGTAACAGTTATTGATACCCGTTCACGTTTTGGTATTCCTCCAACTGATGTTACTGACAACACCCGTATTATGATTATTGAATCTGAGAAGCATGTTATCGGTATTCTCGTAGATTCAGTAGCAGAAGTAGCAGATCTTAATACTGCAGATATTGATGAGACTCCTAACGTTGGTACTGAAGAGAATGCTCAGTTCATCTCTGGTGTATGCAACAGAAAGGATGATCTGTTAATTCTTATTGACTTAACCAAGCTTTTCACTGAAACTGAGTGGAAAGAAGTTACCAGCTTAGGTTAATTGATATTAAAACAATTAAATGAGGCCTGTCATAGATAGGCCTTTTTCATTTTTGTTTGAACATCAGGATGTCTGTAAGATTATCCTGAATCAGTTTATGTTTTGTTGAGTATTACAAGAGGTATATATGAAAAAATTTGCTCTTATTGCATTGGCTTCATGTGTATTATGTGCTGTTGCAAATGCTCAATTCAGATCCAGTTCAGGTGATAACTATCAGTATGATCTTAATGATTCTTATGACAGAAGCATGTATCAGATTGATATCGATGCACAGCATCGTGACAAGTTGAGACTTAATAATACAATAAACCGCAACTTTGACCGTTTAAATGGTGAGATTGGTGGCGGTTATTTAGATGATTAAGTAAAAGATATCATGTTTTACTTTGAAAGGAGTTCACGGAATTGGACTCCTTTTATTATTTTTAAATCATAAAAGGAAAATTCTTACTTTATAAAAGATTTAAAGTGAAAAAAGTCACATTATATTTAATCTCTCTTTTGATTAAAACTTGCTAAAGTGCTATATTATCAGTAGATTTATTATAGTTTTCGTAAGCTTATGCAGTCTTTTCTTGATGTATCTTTAATCGCAGTTTTTGGCACAGCAGTATTGCTGCTGCTCTTTATTCTTATTTCATATCTTATCTGTTCACATCGTGTTTCTTCATTAGAGAAGGAAAACGCAAAATTAAAAGAGCATATTGACGCTACATTAAAGGCTCTGTCAGAGCAGTCCATTAAGCATACTCAGGATCTTGCCTCATTAGAGCGTAAGGTAAAAGCTGCAAATCAGTCAGTTCAGTACTTAACTGATACTCAGCAGGATATTTTCAATCGTCAGAAGGTATTAAATACTTCTTTTGATGATCTCCAGTTAAAGGTTGAACAGCAGAAAAAACAGTTTGAGAACAATTCTGTTGAGAATCAGCCTATCATTCTTGCAAAGCGTCTGTTAGCTGAAGGTATGTCTGTTGTTGAGGTGGCCAAGAAAACCTCAATGCCTACCTATGAAGTTGAGATGCTTGCAAAGGTAAATAATTTTTCAAGAAAATCAGCATCTTTAAAACTTGAGAGCAGTGCCTTAGACAAGAATATTGATGAGCCTGTAAAAGTTGTTCCTTCAAAGGAAGAGTCTCCTGTTATTGCAAATGCAAGAGCTTCACTAGCCTCACATCAGGTCGCTTCTATGAAAGCTCGTGATGCGTACGGTATTCCTTCAAAGTCTAATTTAAGACGTCCTCGTTAATGAAAAATCAGTTATTAAGCAGGATCACAGCTCTAAGTTCAGAGCTGTTATCTTTAAGTAAGAATCATAAGGCTGTCTATGTGACAGCTGAATCCTTAACCGCAGGTCTAATCGGAGCATCCATTGTAGAGATGCCTGGCAGTTCAGCTTACTTTGACAGATGTTTTATTACTTATTCAAATGAAGCTAAAATGGAGCTTTTAGGTGTTAATGAAACAACCCTTGCTGAATTTGGAGCAGTATCTGAAAATACTGTTATAGAGATGGTACAGGGGGCATTAAATCACTCATCACTTGCCAATACCGGTGTAGCTGTAAGTGGTATTGCAGGTCCTGATGGCGGCTCTGTAAAGAAACCTGTTGGCACTGTATGGATTGCAGCTATGAAAAAGGGAGAGCCTCCTGTTACAGAATGCTGTCATTTTGAAGGTGACAGAGAAGATGTAAGACTGCAGACCGTTATCAGAGCATTAGAATTTTTAAAAGACTTAACCATAAATTAAGAGGTTTACATGGATATTAAGTTAGAAGATCTTGAAGTTACCATTACCAAGAGCGTTGTTGTTCCATTTGGTGACAAAAACTACGGCATCACAGTGCTTCCTTCATTTGAATCTGAAGGTTATTTCTACTATGACATCTCAGATGATGATACAGATGAAGAAGCAGCAAGTGGTGAAGTTGAAGCTAAGGACTTTGACGATGCCTTCAGATATGTATTAAAGAATTTTGAAAAGCTGATTAAAGAATAATTTAATCAGATAAAAGAAAGCTGACTTAAAGGCTGATTTAAAATCTTAAAATTTTAAGCCTTTTTGTCAGCTTTTTTATTATGTGTCCAAAGATGTATCTAAACTTATGCAGACAAGATCTGGACTTAGAACCAGTTTGATTTACTCAAGTGTAATTACGTTAATCTCTGCTGGTGTATCAAGTCTTAGCGGAACCCCAGCCCAGATTCTGGTACCATTTGACACGATAAGTTTTTCCTTTCCAATTTCATAAAGTCCGCTCACAAAGCCACTGTTCTTTGATTTAACTATGCTCTTTAATACAGGAGCAAGACCACCATGGGTATGACCTGAGATGGTAAGATCTGATAATTCCTTTACCTTGAGTGCAGCCGAAGGCTGGTGAGAGAGTAGAATTACTGGATATGAAAAATCAACTTTTCTGAATGCCTTTTCAAAATCAGTTTTTTCTTTTTCCTTAATCTTTACATTCAGATGTGGATTTAAAGAAGACAGATCACTGATACCTGCAATGTTAAGAATTGGCCTGCCTCTGAAATTTCTTAAGGTAACGCTGTCATTTTCAAGCATGCGGATACCGCCGTCTTCAAGAAATTCCATCCATGAACTGTAGCCAGAGTAGAACTCGTGATTGCCAGAAACTCCAAAGGTGCCAAAAGTAGATTTAAGGTTAAAAAGATGTCTTGCCTTGACAGAAAGCTCTAATACCTGGCCGTCGACAAAGTCGCCAGTAATTACCACAACATCTGGATTTAAGGCATTTACCCTGTCAACAATAGAAATGATTTCATCTTCTGTAGTTGAAGCGCAGATATGTAGATCTGAGAGCTGAACGATTTTAAATCCCTTGTATCTGCTTTTGAGTTTGTCAATTTTAATGGTGTAATTTGTCTCATCAGGTTTATTGCCACCAGCACGATATGCCGTACTCTTGATGCTATCGGTAGCACTCTCTACAGGGATGTCAGTCTTGCCGTATGTGCCTTTACCGTGGTCGTCAATGATATAGTTGAACGAACAATTTGCTTCCTTGCCAAGGCTGAGCTTGATAGTAGCCTTACCCAGACGGTTCACGCTGCGGTGGAAAGCGAGAGGCGCATTCTGATCAGAGAAACCGCCATTGATACGTCCTGTCACGTTCACAAGCGTAGAATCCACAAAGTTGACAGTCTCGGCTTTCTTGAAGTCGTGTTTAGTGCCGTCA
>ONCB01000045.1 GCA_900316175.1 uncultured Succinatimonas sp. | reverse complement strand
TATAAATCTCACTCAATTTCTGATGAGATTTTGGATAAATTGATGCCATGGAACATGGCTCAGAAATAACAGGTCAGAAATTTATTTCTGACCATTTACGAAATTTCAAAAAGAATAGACAGTAAGCTCCTATGTGGTAATCTATAATTAGATAGTGTGCCACATTGAAAGATAATTATTATGATTAAGAACTACAGACTCATCGCCGCAATTACAGGTGTCGTCCTTGCTATATCTGCAATTGCCGGTCTTTTAGGCTACCTTTACGCTAGTAATACCATTGATGAATTCAATACCAGGGTATTAGAATACAAAAAGCCTATCTATAAACTCAAAGCCGGAAAAACCGCAAAAAATGTTATTGACGATTTTACCGACAACTTTTTTGAATATCAGGTTTTAAGAATATATCTTCATTCACATCCGGAGCTTACTGCAATTCAGAAGGGCGAGTACTTAATCGACGGCAAGAAATCATTAAAAGATCTGCTTACCGATATGGTTGCAGGAAATGTGGTTCAGAAAGAATATCCAGTCTTTGCAATTATTGAGGGTACCAATATTGCGAAGATTATAAACAAGATTAAAGCTCGTAACGTTTATGACAGGACTTATGCAGATCTTGCCAAAAATCCTAAGGCTCTCATCAAAAAGTCTTTGGAGAAGGCTACTGAACTTTATGAGTTGATTGGAGATGAGGTAAATTCTCTTGAGGGTCTGCTCTCTCCTGCCACCTATCCTATGTACGACAAAGAGCCTGTTACAAACATGCTCTCAGCAAGTATGGTGCGTCAGCTTACCTATCTTAAGAATGAGTGGGAAAACAGAAAAAAATCTGATCTGATTAAGACTCCTTATGAGGCTCTGATCCTGGCATCGCTTATTGAAAAAGAGACTTTAATTGACGAGGAGCGCACTTTAATTTCATCGGCTTTTTACAATCGACTTAAAATCGGCATGCGACTGCAGACTGATCCTTCGGTAATGTACGGTGTAAGCAAGACTTTTAAGGGTAAACTTACAAAATCTCATTTGAAGAAGGATACTCCATACAATACCTATACAAGAGCAGGTCTTCCTCCAACTCCCATCTGTATGCCAAGAGAAAGTTCAATTTATGCGGCGCTGCACCCTGAAAACAGCAGTTACCTGTATTTTGTGGCCAAAACAGAATCTCCAAAGGATGGTCATGCCTTCACAAGTTCGCTTGATGAGCATAACAAGGCCGTAGCAGCCTACAGAAAGAGAATTAAGGACTACAAATCAGGAAAGCTTGATACTCAAGAGGAAGATTGCCTGAAAGAGGAGAGTAGGGAAACTGAAAATAAAAGTTTTGCAGAAGAGAACGTAAAGGATAAAAAATAGGTTTTCTATCAGCTTTTTTCTGAGCTTAAAAGAGGTTAATAAAAGCATCACTGTTTACTGTATAATCATACAGTCAGTAATATCATTTAAAGAAACATAAGTTATGGCAAAAGGTTTATTTATTACATTAGAAGGTTCTGAAGGTTCAGGTAAATCCACTCAGATAGAGGTTATCAAAAATTATCTTTTAAGCAGGGGACATAAGGTTGAATGTGTAAGAGAACCTGGCGGAACTCCGATTGCAGAAGATATTCGTGCTCTGTTAAAAGAAATAAGAGAGGATGACAGGCTTTGTGACAAGGCAGAACTGCTTTTAATGTATGCAGCCAGAGCTCAGCTTGTTCAGACCTTTATCAAGCCAAAACTTGAAAGCGGTATTGATATTATCTGTGACCGTCATGATTTATCCACTATTGCCTATCAGGGCGGTGGAAGACAGATGAACATGGCTGATATTGACGCTCTAAGACAGGTGGTGTTAGGTTCATTCAGACCAGATCTCACCATTTTGCTGGATCTTGATGTGAAAGTTGGTATGGCAAGAGCCAGAAACCGTGGCACCTTAGACAGATTTGAAGTTTCAAAAATTGATTTCTTTGAGCGCGTAAGACAGGCTTATCTTGATTTTGCCAAAGCTCATGAAGACTATGTCAAAGTCATCAGCGCCGAAGATCCGATTGAAACGGTAAGTCAGAATATTTTAAAACTCCTGGAAAAATACTGATGTTAAACAAATGGCTTTTAAGCTCCTTTAACACATTTCAGGATGCTGTCAAATTAAACAGAACTCCTCATTCTGTCATTATCTCCGGCAATACCAATTTAGGTACGGCATCTCTTGCATTGAGTATGGCCAGACTGTTTTTATGTGCAGACAGATCTTTTAATGACGGTTGCAGAAGCTGCAAGTCCTGTCAGTATTTTTCATCGGTTTTAGATGAAAAGACAGTTAATCTTAATGAAGATGAAGATTCAGGTTTTGATTCTCATCCTGATGTGGTAGCGCTACTTCCTACAGGAGCAACTCAAAGAGAAGATTTTGGTCTTACCCATTCCTTTTATGAATTACTCTCATCTGAAAGTTCTGACAAGAGCAGTACTTCCAGTATCAAGGTTGATGGTGTCAGAAAGCTAAACGAGTGGATTGTGCAGGGCTCTGTGTTTGGCAGAGGCAAGGTTGCAATCATATCTAATGCCCATACCATGATGGAATCAGCTTCAAATGCTCTTTTAAAGACCTTTGAAGAGCCTCCTGAGAATACTCTTATCATTCTGCTTACAGATTCTCTTGAGAATCTGCCTGCTACAATTTTATCCAGAGCCTCAAAAATTCAGATCCCAAGGGTAAAGAGTGAGGATGCAATAGAGTATTTAAAGGCAAATGTAACAGAAGAATATTCAGAGAACGAAATTCTTTTATCTTTAGCACTTTCAGACAATTCTCCTACAGGTGCAAAAGAGTGCCTTCAATCAGGTCTTGTAAAGAATGCTTTAGAGATTGTCTCAAAGATAAATGCCGCCGTATCCTATCACAAGGCAGGAGCAAACCCTGAGCTGTCATTAAGTGCCAGGGAAGAGGCTATCGCTCTGATGCTTAATCTTACAGATGATGACAAGTATCTTGTATTAAGGGAATTTGTAAGCGAGCTTTTAAAATACAAGGCTGGATTGAATGTTGAAAATTTACCTTTTTTAAATCACAGAAACATCTCAAAGTTGTGTAAAATATCTGCTGTAACATTATTTGATGTATATAACAGCCTTATGGTATTAAGATCTGACGTCAGCAAGATCCAGCACAAAGCTCAGTCAGCAGTGTTAAGAACTGTAATTGATACACTTAAAGCGTAAAGGAATAGGTTTTGATTTTAACTAAGTACATATTCAAAGAAATCTTCAAAACACAGATGATCTGTTTTATTGTTCTTTTCTCTGTGTTTATGTGTCAGACTGTGATCAAGCTTTTAAGTAAGGCTTCGGCTGGTACCATGCCTGTAGATGTTGTCTCAGAGATGGTTTTATACTCAATGCCTTCAGTAGGCTTCATTCTGCTGCCATTAACCTTGTATGTGGGCATTATTATTGCCCTTTCAAGAATGTCTTCAGATTCAGAAATGGTGGTAATGAAATCTACCGGTGTATCAAGTAAGACCTTTATGAAGATTGCTATGGTTTTAGCCTCAATGACAGCGGCAATTACTGCATACAATTCCTTTGTACTGATGCCACGAGCCACTTTAGAGCAGAAGATTTTGCGTGAAGCCTCACAGAATGATCCACAGTATCTGCCGATTGAAAGTGGCAAGTTTACCAATTTTGGTGATTACACCATTTATATTCAGAAGGTTACAGGCCAGAAATCAGACAGAAATTTAGGTCAGGTTTTCATCTTCAAGGATATCTCCTTAGTTCAGGGCCTTTATGATGAACTGATGTGCGTGATAGCTGATTCAGGAAATGTAAAGTTTGATGAGAACGGCACTCAGTGGGTTACCCTGTATAACGGCAACTCCTACAAGACCCAGCCTTTTGGTGGTGATTTCAAGAAATTTAATTTCAAGACTTTCTCTGTTCCTGTTGCAAGTGAAAGCAATTCAGATTATGAGGATGAGACTCTGCAGAGTACTCCAACCTCAGTGCTCTGGGATTCTGATGATAGAAAGGCCAAGGTTGAACTGCAGTGGCGTGCAGCTCCAGTGCTTGCCTGTTTTATTCTTGCAATCATTGCAATTCCTCTGTCCATGATTAACCCAAGACAGGGCAAGTTCTCAAGATTAGGTCCTGCAATTATTCTGTTTGCAGCCTACTATATGTGTCTTTTATCTTTAAGAAACTTCATCAACGCTGACAAGTTCTGGCTCATCCCTGGTCTATATTTTGTGCCGATAGCGTTCTTCTTCTTTGTGGCAATTCCTATCAATATGGAAAAGACCTACATCAGAAGAAAAAAGAAAGCCAAAGCCTGATAAGAAGGTTCAAGTGCTCAGTGCATTAACTGATTTTCTGTTTAAAGGTGCAGGCATAAGACGTGTGCTTGCCACCTTAATTGGAAATCTTATTTTAGGTCTTGGTGTCACCGGACTTAAACTCTCCGGTATGGGAAATGATCCTTGCACTGCCTTTCATCTTGCCGTATCTGAATATATCGGTATGAGCCTTGGCAACTACCAGCTTTTAATCAATATCGCACTGCTTTTGATTCAGATAACTTTTGGCAGAAGATACATAGGTTTTGGTACTGTCATTAACATGGTATCAATAGGCTATATTGTAGATTTCTTCACACCTGTAATTTCTCAGACTATTGGTAATGCCTATGGCGCTCCTTTATGGTATCAGCTTACCTATATGATGCTGTCCTTAGGTGTGTTAAGCCTTGGTGTATCCATGTATCAGTTAGGAAACATGGGGCTTGCTCCATATGACTATCTGTCAGTAGGTCTTACCGATCACTATAATGGAAGATATTTTTACTATCGTATGCTAACCGATGGTTTCTGTTGCACCATGGTGATTTTGATGGTGTACTTCTCATTAGTTGGCTTTAGAGAATGTCACCTTGGTATCGGTACTGTCATGTCTGCCTTATGCCTTGGTCCTTTTATCAACCTCTTTAACAGACTTAACCTCCATTGGATAAGATAACAGGCAAAAAAAACGGACCTTTAAAGGTCCGTTCTGCTTATTCATTCTTTTCTTTACTCAATATCGCTTGTCTGCCTGAGCTTTAAGATTGCAAGGTTTTCCTCTCGGTATTCACGAGGAGATTTACCCTTGAATCTTCTAAAGAGTTTGGTGAAGTAGCAAGGATCTTTAAAACCGCAGGTCTGCGCCACTTCGTTTACGCTTTTTGAACAGGTGATAAGACGTAGTGAAGCTACATCAATACGGAACTTGTTTAAATATTCCATAGGACGCAGATCGGTTAATTCCTTAAAGAACTTGCAAAAATACTTTTCTGAAAGTTCAACAGAAGAGGCCATCTCTTCAAGAGTGATTTCATTTACGTAGTTCTCATAAATGAACTTGAAGACGAAGTTTGACTTTAAGAAGTGCTTGTAGAATCTTGTTGCAACTTCATTTTCGTAGATGTGATACTTCTTCTGATCAATGAGCAGACCGAATACATCAAAGATCTTTCCCATCACGAAGATGCCGCTTCCAAGCTTGTTGTTCTTGATCATCTCAAAAACGTCACCGATGATGGCAGTGATTTCTGGCTCTTCCTTTTCAGAATAGAACATCTTTACTTCAAGCTGATGAGTATCGATCATCTTGATAACTTCAAAGTGTGGCTTTGAAAGATCAAAGAGATCTCTTAAGTTGAAGGTAAACGCCTCATACTCGGTGTCTTCAGTCTTTGGCTGGCATGCGTGTACAGTATTTGCACCTAATACTACGCAGTCGCCCTGTTTCATGTTAATGGTGTTTGCATTAGCATAAATGGTTACTTCACCCTTTATCACTCTGAAAAGCTGCTGACATGAGTGATAGTGGAAAGGAACAACAAAATTTGCAGAATCCTTACTTAAGTGATAGTACTCAAAAGGTAAGTTTTCTGTTCTGTTCTTTGTAGGAATTGGAGTTCTTTGTCTCATTTAAGTAAACCAATATATTACTTTTTTTATCTTTATACGAATAACCGGAATTTTAAATTCTGGAATAATAATTTGCTAGTCTTATTTTTATTTGTGAGACTAAGCATTTTGTTTCTGCCCAAATCTGAAAGTAATGCTCTCAGGTGTGATGGGAAGATTTTATACTAGCGAGCAGACAACAGTAATTTTATTAAAGCACATAGCTGCTCAGTCTTAGCCTGTTTAATATTTAAAACTTGATTTAAATATCAGCGGTGTATTATATAAGAGATTATACGAAAATTATATAGTTTATTCACTTTTATATGATTAGAAAACGAATATTTTTATATATATAAAAAATAATCTGTTGATAAATATTAAGATCTGAATATCTTAAAGTGTGAATTTATTTTTCATTTGAACAGTACCACAGGTCTTGGAAAGACAATAAAGACGGTAAAGCAAAAAATCTGTGCTAAAATAAAAGTATTGCATAGATATAAGGTAGCATCATGTACGGTATTTTAGATAGATATGTTGGTAAAACAGTTGTTTTTTCGGTCATTCTGATTTCCATTTGTCTGACCTTGTTTGCCGCTTTAATAAATCTGATTGATGTTATCCGTTATATCGGCCGAGGCACAATCGATTTCTTTTTCATTCTTCAGTATGTCTGCTACAAGGTACCAGGCATTTTTGTAACCTTCTTCCCGGTTTCAATTCTGATTGGTGGTGTGATAGGTCTTGGTATGCTTGCTAAGAATTCAGAAATTGTGATTCTGCAGTCTATCGGACTTTCCAAGCTTAATATCGGTGTTTCCTGCATCAAGAGTATTTTACCGCTGATTGTGGTCGTGCTGTTTATCGGTGAGACCATAGCTCCTCACTTTGAAAAAATCGCTGAAGACCGTTACAACGAAAGAGCCAATCCAAATGTGGGTGTTTCTATTATTTCAACAGGAACCTGGATTAAAGAAGGCAATTCCTTTATCTGTATTTCAGCTACTGTAAATGAATACTCACTGAGATCTCTTTACAAGTTTGACTATGAAGGTCTTAACCTGACTAGAATTTCCTATGCCGTATCTGCCGATGATGGTCGCTGGATTATGAAGATGGTGACATCAAAGTCTGTATCTGACGACGGCATCAAGACAGAGAGTTTTATGGAGCAGGAATGGCCTCTGCACATCAATGCTGAGCGAATTGCGGTGTTAAGTGAGCTTACCGAGAATCTGTCCGTATTCAAGCTGATTGACTATATCAATTATCTTGATAACAACGGTGTTGATTCAAGACGCTACAGCCTGAGCTTTTACAATAAGGTGATTTCTCCTTTGGTAATGCTTGTAATGCTGCTTTTGGCATTATCAACCATTTTCGGACCACTGCGCTCAATGAATATGTCCTCACGTATTCTCTCCGGTATCGCATTGGGTTTTGGATATTACGTGTTAAACCAGATTGTAGCTCCGTTCTCATTAGTTTACGGCGTTCCTCCTATTATCGGAGCCTCTTTTGCAACAATGGTGTTTGCCGCTTTGGCAATTTACCTTTTACGACGCAAATCATAAATTAAGGCAGTGCATATCTGTTTGATAAAAAAAATGGATATGCTATAATGCACACACTTAAAGCAGGAGTCTCCTGCTTTATATGAGCCTGAGTGGCGGAATTGGTAGACGCAGCGGATTCAAAATCCGCCGCTAGTGATAGTGTGTGGGTTCGAGTCCCACCTCAGGCATTCCTTACTTTTCTCCATATTTTTGCACCATAATTGCCCCTGTTATATTTTGAATATCATCAGATATAAAAAATAACATTCTGAATTTATTAAAAAAACTCATGAATTTTAGTAAGCTTGTAAAAAGTGCGTATTTAGCGTTTTTTTAATAATTTTAAAAGATTGGTTATAATAACTGCGGTTTTAGCAAAATCATCTCTTTAAAATACATTTCTTGCCATCTGGCAGTAATTTTTTTTCTGAATTTTAAAGAACTTATCAGAAAGATATTTCTGGTAGATGATCTTTTTGCTTTATTTTGTGAAATTAAGGGAACTTTATGGAAAAGTTAACTAAGATCTTAGATATTATCGACGGATATATCTGGGGCGCTCCTTTACTGGTAGTCCTGTTATCTGTCGGTCTGTTTCTAACTTTAAATTTAAAATTCATTCAGGTTTCAAAACTTGCTTTATGCCTTAAGTTAGTATTCTCTCCTAAGGTAAACAAGGATACCGATCCTACAAAGCAGGGTGAAATCTCAGGTTTTGCTGCCTTATGTACAGCTCTTGCAAGTACCATTGGTACCGGTAACATCGTAGGTGTTGCCACCGCTGTTCACATGGGTGGTCCAGGCGCTTTATTCTGGATGTTCGTTGCTGCCTTCTTTGGTATGGCAACCAAGTATGCAGAGTGTCTGTTAGCTGTTAAGTATCGTGAGCGCGATGAGAACGGCAAGTACCGTGGTGGTCCTATGTACTACATTAAGAACGGTATGCACTGCAAGTCATTAGCAGCTGTATTTGCTGTATTAACCATCGGAGCTGGCTGTTTCGGTATCGGTACCTACTGCCAGATTAACTCAATGGTTGACGCAAACCGTATTATGTTCGGTATGGAGCCAGTAGCTTCATGTGCAATCATCTCTGTTTTCGTTGGCCTGGTAACCTTAGGTGGCTTAAAGAGTATCTCTAACTTCTCATCCAAGTTAATTCCAATTATGGCAGTTTTCTACATTGTAGGCTGTCTGTTTGTGATTGCTTTAAACATTCAGAGCGTACCTGCTGCAATTGTTACCATTATTGAGAGTGCCTTTAACTTTGACGCCTGCGTTGGTGCAGCTTCAGGTATGGGTATCTTAATGGCTCTGCGTTTTGGTGTTGCCCGTGGTATCTTCTCAAACGAGGCTGGCTTGGGTTCTGCTCCTATTGCTGCTGCAACTGCAAAGACTCACTTTGCTGCAGAGCAGGGTTTAGTAAACATGTCAGGTACCTTCTTTGATACCATCATCATCTGTATGTTAACCGGTTTAACCATCGTGCTGACCAATACCTGGAACGGTGATTTAAACGGCGCTGCCATTACCTCTGAGGCCTTCAGACAGACTTTAGGTGATTCATGGGGTATCTACATGGTTAACATCGGTCTGCTGCTCTTTGCTTTCACCACCGTTATCGGCTGGAACTATTATGCTGAAAGCAGCGTGGTTTACCTCTTTGGTACACGTTACATCTATGTATACCGTGTTATCTACATTCTGATTGTAGCTTCAGCTGCATTTATGACCTTAGAATTTGTTTGGATCCTGTCAGATATCTTAAACGGTCTGATGGCTATTCCTAACCTGATTGCTCTGTTCGTACTGCGTAAGGACATTGTTCATGAAACCAAGTTCTATTTAGCTCACCTGTTAAAGCAGGCTCAGAAAAAGAAAGCTAAAGAAGTTCAGGCTTAATTGAATTTAGTTAGTGAATAAAATTGGGGGCTTTATGCCCCCCTTTTTTTATCAGATGAATTTTAAAATGATGCTCTTTTTTAGTGGAGCCTCAGGAGTAACAACAGGGTTTAAATCCTTAAACTCTTCAAGGTGAGGGCAGTCAGGGTAGAACTCAGGTTCAATGCAGACGGCACTCTGATTCTGATAGAGTCTGTTATCATCTCTTGCGGTGATCCTGTCATCTCCTACATAGTTGCCTGTGTAGAACTGGAAGGCAGGGTAGTCGGTGTAAACTTCCATGCAAAGCTTGTCATCCTCTGAGGTTAAGGTTATAAAAGCTTCGTTTATATCGCCCTTAATCAGGAATGGATGATCATAGCCGCCACAGCTTAACATCTGAGGATCTTTTCTGAAGTCCTGTAAAATGGTTTTGCCTTTTCTAAAGTCAAAGGCTCCGCCATTAACATCTACAAGTTTTCCGGTTGGAATTGAATCCCCATCAAGCTCCATATATTTATCGGATTTCATGGTCACGGTATGGTTCAGAACGCTGCTGTTCTTGCCGTTTAAGTTGAAGTAGGCATGATTGGTGATACAGCCATAGGTTTTTTTATCGGTTCTGCCTGTATATTCCATTAAAAGCTCGTTGTCTTCAGTGATTCTGTAGACTACGGTTAATTCAAAGTTGCCAGGAAAACCCATATCTCCGTCATCAGAGTGCAGAGTATAGGTAAGGGAGTGATCATCCCTGTCTAAAAGTTTAAAACGGCGTTTGTCAAAACCGTCAACACCACCATGCAGACAGTGTCTGGCTCCAGAATTAAGTTTGTAGGTTACCCCGTCAAGCTCAAACTCACTCATACCGATACGGTTTGCAAAGCGACCGATGGTGGCATTAAAATAGCAGTGCTGAGTATCCCACTTTTCAGGCTCATCAAGTCCTAACACTACTTCTCTTGGGGCGGCCTCACCTTGTACAGGCACCTTCAAGGAAAAGATGGTGGCGCCTATATCCATAATGGTCACACTCATTCCCTTAGAATTTGAAATGGTATTTAACTGAGGGTTTTGTGAAAATCTTAAAGCCATGATAACACTCCTTTTCTGTTATCATTAAGTATAATGCAAACGTTTGCGAAAGTGCTGATCTGAGTGTCATTTTTTTACGAAAATCAAAATCAGAATGCTTTTTTCCAACTATATTTATAGAAGTATGTAATCACAATTTAGGAGTGACTATGAAGAGTTTTCTTGAAATATCAAAAGAGCGCTATACCACCAAGCACTATGATCCAAAAAGAAAGATTTCAGATGATGATCTTAATACATTAAAGGAAATTCTAAGACTTACCCCATCTGCTGTGAATATTCAGCCATGGTTCTTCTATTTTGGAACAACTGAAGCTGCCAAACTTAAGATTATGCCTGCTATTCCTGATTTCAATATCCCAAGAATTCAGGGCTGCTCCTGCTTTGTAGTGTTGTGTTCAAAGACCAGAATGACAGATGATGATTTAAGCGCCATCACTAAAAAAGAGGATGCTGACGGTCGCTATGGTGACAGGGAAGATATCAGGGAAGCTGTAGACACCCACAGAAAGGTATTTGCCAACATGCACGCAGAACTTGGTGACTTTGCACACTGGGCAGCCAAACAGACTTATATTGCGATGGCTGCTCTGTTATATGGTGCTGCAAGCATGAATATCGACTCAACTCCGATTGAAGGTGTTGACTATGAGATGATGGATGAGATCCTTCATTTAAAAGAGAAGCATTTAAAGACTGTAGCTATGGTATCATTAGGATACAGAGCTGAAAATGATTCAAATCAGTCAAGACCAAAGTCTCGTTTGGATCTTAAAGATATCAGCGCCTCACTTGATTAAACAGGAATTAGCATGTTTGAATATTTAACAACCGGTACCTGCTGCAGAAAAATCAGCGTAAAGCTTGACGGCAAGATCATTGAAGATCTGGAGTTTGACGGCGGCTGTAATGGAAATTTAAAGGCGGTAAAGCGTCTTGTGGTAGGTCACAGCATTGATGAGATTATCCCAATTCTGCGCGGCAACCTGTGCAAGAACAAGGGGACATCCTGTGCTGATCAGTTAACCTATGCCCTGGAGGCAGCCTATAAGGATGCCAATCCATAAGAGGTTTTCTTAAAACATAAAAAAGGCCTGTAAGCTTGCACTTACAGGCCTGATTGTTTTAAGACACGGTTAAACAGTACCGTGTGCCTTCCATGAAGGCTGCTTTGCCTCGTATTGAGCAATTTCCTTTTCATGCTGCAAAGTTAAAGATATGGCATCAAGACCCTCTAACATGCAGTGGCGACGGAAAGGATCAAGATCAAAGGTAAAGTGCAGGTTGTCACAGTCAACAGTCATGTTCTCAAGAGAGATAGTGATGTTGGTGCCAGGCTTTGCTTCTAATACCTTGAAGATCTGATCTACTTCATCTGCGGTCAGTTTTAATGGTAAAAGACCGTTGCCCAAAGAGTTATTGTAGAAAATATCAGCAAATGATGGTGCAATTACAGCTCTGAAGCCGTAACCCATTAAAGCCCATGGTGCGTGCTCACGTGATGAGCCGTTACCAAAGTTGTCACGTGCAACTAAAATGGTTGCACCCCTGTACTCAGGCTTGTTAAGGTTAAAGTCAGGATTCTCCTTGGTCTCTGCATCATCAAGGTATCTCCAGTCATGGAACAGATGAGCACCAAAGCCTAATCTGTCTACAGCTAATAAAAACTGCTTAGGAATGATCTGATCTGTATCGATATTTGCTGAATCAAGAGGTACAGCAAGACCAGTATGAACGGTAAATTTCTGCATTTTCCTCTCCTTAAATAAATTCTCTTACATCAGCGATAGCGCCTGCTACAGCACAGGCTGCTGCAGTTGCAGGGCTCATCAGGTGAGTGCGTGAACCCTTGCCCTGACGTCCAACGAAGTTACGGTTTGAAGTTGATGCAACTCTGATGCCTTCAGGAGCCTTGTCATCGTTCATGGCAAGACACATTGAACAGCCAGGCTGTCTCCATTCAAAACCTGCCTCAATAAAGATCTTGTCAAGACCTTCAGCCTCAGCCTGTTTCTTAACCCAGCCAGAACCAGGAACAGCAATGGCAAGCTGAATGTTTTTAGCAATCTTTCTGCCCTTTAAAACTTCTGCTGCGGCTCGGAAGTCTTCAATACGGCCATTAGTACATGAGCCGATGAATACATAATCTACAGGAGTGCCGATAAGAGCCTGACCTTCCTTGAGAGCAATATAGTCAAGAGCATCCCTGCAGGACTTGGCAACGATTGGATCTGAGTAGTCAGATGGTGATGGTACCTTTGCAGTAACCGGTGCACCCTGACCTGGATTGGTTCCCCAGGTTACAAATGGCTCTAATGCTGATGCATCTAAGGTTACAACCTTGTCAAACTTAGCGTCATCATCAGACTTTAAGGTCTTCCAGTATTCAACAGCCTCATCAAAGTCCTTGTCCTTAGGTGAGAACATTCTGCCCTTTAAGTATTCAAAGGTGGTCTCATCAGGAGCAATCATACCTGCCTTGGCGCCAAATTCGATAGCCATATTGGATAAGGTCATACGGCCTTCCATAGAAAGGGCGCGTACAGCCTCACCACAGAATTCAACCGCATAGCCGGTGCCACCTGCGGTGGTAAGTTTGGCGATGATGGCTAAAATCAGATCTTTTGCATAAACACCTTTCTTTAAGGTGCCGGTGCACTCAATCTTCATGGTCTTTAAGCGGCCCTGCTTTAAGGTCTGGGTTGCCATAACATGCTCTACTTCTGAAGTACCGATACCAAAAGCTAAAGCACCAAAAGCACCATGAGTTGCAGTATGAGAGTCACCGCAGACTAATGTGGTGCCTGGCAGTGTAAAGCCGGTCTGAGGTCCGATGATGTGAACCACACCCTGGTTGTCATCACCAAAGCCAAAGAACTTGACACCAAACTTTTTGGTGTTGCTCATTAAAGCCTTAATCTGTTCCTGAGCCATTGGAGAGCATGCTTCAATAGTCTGCTCACGGGTTGAAATGTCGTGATCCATGGTTGCCAGGTGCAGATCAGGACGGTGCAGTTTTCTGCCTGCCTGCTCAATGCCTGCAAAAGCCTGTGGAGAGGTAACCTCATGCACAAGCTGTCTGTCAATATACAGAGTTGGCAGCTCGCCTTCCTGCTGGAACACGATGTGGCTGTCGTAAACCTTCTGATAAAGTGTTTTACCCATTTTTAATACCTGTTTTTATCTATCTTTAAAGCCTGAGACTTAACTCAGGCTCAAAATTCATTAAGCACCGATTGCCTTTGCAATCATGTCACCCATCTGAGAGGTTGAAAGTGCTGGATTTGCTGAAGCACCGCTTTCCATCAGATCGGATGTCAGGTTGCCGGCCTTTAATACATTCTCAACTGCATCTTCAATTGCCCTGGCAGCCTCATGCTCCTTTAAGGAGTAGCGAAGCATTAAAGCTGCTGAGAGGATCTGAGCTACTGGGTTTGCAATGTTCTTGCCTGCAATATCAGGAGCTGAACCGCCAGCTGGCTCATAAAGACCAAAGCCGCCTTCACCTAATGAGGCTGATGGGAGCATACCCATAGAGCCTGTGATCATCGCACACTCATCTGAGAGGATGTCACCGAACATGTTAGAGCAGAGCATTACGTCAAACTGAGCTGGGTTCTTAACAAGCTGCATAGTGGCGTTGTCAACATAGATGTGCTCTAAGGTAACCTCAGGGTAATCCTTTGAAACCTCTTCAACAACTTCTCTCCATAACACAGAGCTTGATAATACGTTTGACTTGTCTACAGAGGTAACCTTCTTGTTTCTGAGCATTGCAGCTTCAAAAGCAATCCTGGCAATACGCTCGATTTCATAGCGGTAGTAAACCTCAGTATCAAAAGCCTTCTCATTTGCGCCTTCACCTTCACGGCCCTTTGGCTGACCAAAGTAGATACCGCCGGTTAATTCACGGACGCAGAGCATGTCAAAGCCACGCATTGCAATATCAGCACGCAGTGGTGATAAAGCACCTAAGCTTGGATAAATCTTGGCTGGACGGAAGTTGCAGAATAAGCCAAACTCCTTTCTTAAAGGTAATAAGGCACCAGCCTCAGGACGCTGTTTGTGTGGCAGGTGGTTCCACTTTGGACCGCCTACAGAGCCGAATAAAATTGCATCAGCCCATTTGCAGGCATCCATGGTCTTCTCTGGAAGCGGGGTACCGCACTCATCAATAGCGCAACCGCCCACTAATTCCTTTTTGTACTCTAAGGTAAAGCCAAACTTTTTCTGAACAGCATCTAATACCTTTAAGGCCTCATTCATTACCTCAGGACCGATACCGTCACCTGCTAAAACAGCGATCTTGTAGTTTTTAGACATTCTTATTCTCCTTGTCTTTCTTCTTTAATCAGTTGTGCTCTGTAGATACTGTTACATGCTGAAATCAGTGACAGAGCTGAAGCTTCGATAACGTCAGTGGACAGACCCTTGCCGTGATAGTGGCGGTCGTCATAGATAACATCGACGTCTACCTGACCCTGGGCATTCATACCTGAGCCTTTTGCTGAAATTACAAAGCTGTCTAACTTTAACTTGATGCCGGTAAGTCTGGTGATACAGTTAAATACGGCATCAACAGGACCGTTACCGGTGCCAGATTCGGTTCTGGTGCGCTTGCCAATCTTTAATCTTACAGTAGCAGTTGGGATCACGTGCTTGTCACCTGAGAGTACGTTCAGGTTGTCAAGTTCAAACTGTGACTCATCTTCCTGCTCGTGAGAGAGGAATAATAAAGCTTCAAGATCGTAGTCAAAGACCTGACCTTTCTTGTCTGCAAGCTTTAAGAAACGGGCATAAACATCATCAAGGTTGTAGGAACCTTCACGATAGCCTAATTTCTCTAATACAGCCTTAATCATGTGACGGCCTGAACGGGCAGTCATGTGCATGTTGTTGTCAGTAAAGCCAACGGACTGTGGAGTTAAAATCTCGTAGGTGTTCTTGTTCTTTAACACGCCATCCTGATGAATACCTGAACTGTGGGCAAAGGCATTTGAGCCTACGATAGCCTTGTGGCTTGGTACAGGCTCATTGGTAATACCTGATACTACCTGACTTGCTCTTGCGATATTCTCTGTAATGATGTTGGTGTATACACCACCCATGTATTCTTTTCTGAGCTTCATAGCCATTACCACCTCTTCAAGTGAGGTGTTGCCGGCTCTTTCACCTAAGCCGTTTACAGTACACTCAATCTGACGGGCACCTTCCATAACAGCAGACAGAGAGTTTGCTGTGGCCATACCCAGATCGTTGTGGCAGTGAACTGAAATTACAGCCTTGTCGATGTTTGGTACACGGTTGTACAGGGTCTTTATGATATTGCCAAACTCATATGGCAGTGTGTAACCTACAGTATCAGGGATATTAACAGTAGTGGCGCCGGCTGCAATTGCACTTTCCACCATGCGGCAGAGGTTGTCAATCTGGGTACGACCTGCGTCCTCACATGAGAACTCAACATCATCAGTGTAGTTGCGGGCACGCTTTACGGCATTTACCGCCATAGCTACAACATCGTCAAAGCCTTTTCTTAATTTATCCTGCACATGGATATCAGAGGTTGCAATAAAGGTATGGATCCTATAGTGATCAACACCCTTGAAAGCCTCATAGCAGGCATCAATATCCTTGTCTACAGCTCTTGACAGACCGCAGGCGGTTGCTGTCTTTAAAGCCAGAGCAATTTCACGTACTGACTGCAGATCGCCTGGTGAGGAGATAGGGAAGCCAGCTTCGATTACGTCTACGCCAAGCTGCTCTAAGCACAGAGCTATCTGCAGTTTCTGCTTTGCAGAGAGTGACTGCATTAAAGCCTGTTCGCCATCGCGCAGAGTGGTATCAAAAATAATGACGCGGTTTTTATCAATAGTTGCCATATTTTTGTCTTTGCCTATATCTGTTGAAGTTAAAAATTCTGTTAAATGTAATTACAAAATTATGCAAAAATACATTTTGTACTGAGTATATTAGCACTCCTTTTTGTAAATACAATGACTTTTACAAAACATAAAATAAAAATATGCTAACATATTGAAAATACATATATTAAAAAATCAAAAAATGTGATTATTGCAATAAAAAGATACTTTATTGCTTTTGCAATATTGCTCCTTTTTGCAAAAATCTGTTTTTTCAAAATACCAGGCTTTTGTAAAACAAAAAAAGATCTGAGCATGACATTTAAGATATGTTTTCTGATGTCTTTGCTATAATGGGGAAAAACTTAATCTGGAGATAAATATGGCAAAGGAATTTATAAAAGTACCTTTTGAAAAGTTTGATTATTCAGCTTTTAAAATGATTAACCTTGACTGGTTGCAGATAACAGCAATGGCTGATGATAAAGTCAATACCATGACAGCATCCTGGGGTGGCATAGGTGAGATGTGGGGAAAATACTGTGCCTTTATCTTCATTCGTCCTCAGCGCTTTACCAAGACTTTAGTTGACAGGAGTCAGTCTCTTACTCTTCAGGTGCTGCCAGAGAGTATGAGAGATACCATGAGATACTTTGGTACCAAGTCAGGTGCAGATGAAGACAAGATTGCAAATTCAAAGGTTACCGTTGTAAAGGATGGCTCTCATGTTTATTTTGAAGAGTCTGATGTTGTCTTAAAGTGCACCAAACTTTTCTCTCAGGAACTAGATCTTGAAAAGGCAATGGATAATCCAGTTGTAGGCAAGTGGTATGGTAACCGTGATTTCCACACTATGTATATAGTAGCCATTGATTCAGTTGAAGTTTCAAAACAGTGGCTTGATAACCACAAAAACATCGTTCTTTAATCTTTTATCTGGCGGTAGAGAATTTTTACCGCCAGCTTAAAATATTCTCCTTTTACAAAAATTAAAAATTGTAATCTACGTCACAATTTTGTATAATGGCAGCGCATTTTATCAGAGGCGTGTCTATTTTGGTTTGAGCCGCGGGTTATGGCTCAGTGTGTTGTCTTGTTTATATTCCTTTTATAAAACACTTCTTCACATCATTTTAGAGAATAAGACGCTCCTCGTTTTTTGGGAGCATAAATGTCAGATTTATTAGAAAATGAGATCGCAACAACCGTTGGCGGTCAGGAAAGCCTTTTAGTTTCAATGTCAGAAGAACTTGATAATGAAGAGGTTGTTACCTTTGATTCCTTAGGCCTTTCCAAGGAAGTACTAAAGGCCGTTCACGATTTAGGTTTTGAATCTCCTACTCCAATTCAGGAACGCTCAATCCCTGTTGTATTAGATGGCAGCGATATGATTGGTCAGGCTCAGACCGGTACTGGAAAGACCGCAGCTTTTGCTCTGCCTATCCTGTCAAAGATTGACTGCAAGAAAAGCTTCATTCAGGCTTTGATTTTAGAGCCAACACGTGAGCTTGCCATTCAGTCAGCTGAAGCATGTCAGAGCTTCTCTAAGTATTTAAAGGATTTCCATGTTGCACCTATATATGGTGGTGCCTCTTATGAAAACCAGATCAGATCACTGCGCCACGGGGCTCAGGTTGTAGTTGCAACTCCTGGTCGCCTGATGGACTTAATGGAGAGAGGTAAGGTAGACTTATCAGAACTTAAGTACATGGTTATTGATGAAGCTGACGAAATGCTGCGCATGGGCTTTATCGATGATGTTGACTGGATTTTAAGCAACACCCCTGATTCACGTCAGACTGTTTTATTCTCTGCAACCATGCCACCTGTGATTGCAAGAATTGCAAAGAATCATTTAACTGATCCTGTTGATGTGCGTATCGAGTCAAAGACTACTACTGCTACAACAGTTCATCAGCGCTACTGGATTGCATCAGGTGCCCACAAGGTTGATGCAATGACACGTATTCTTGAGGTTGAAGAGTATGATGCTGTAATCGTATTCGTCCGTACCAAGACCGATGCTGAAGAAGTATCTAACCGCCTGATGGCACGAGGCCTTGCCTGTGCTGCCCTGCATGGTGATATTCCTCAGCGTCAGCGTGAGAAGATCATTGAGCGTTTAAAGGCAGGTCACCTTGATATCATTATTGCCACCGATGTGGCTGCCCGTGGTCTTGATGTGGACAGAATCACTCACGTATTCAACTACGATATTCCATATGATGCTGAATCATACGTACACCGTATCGGCCGTACCGGCCGTGCTGGCCGTACTGGTGAGGCAATCTTATTCGTAGCACCTCGTGAAAGACGTGCTCTGCGTTTAATTGAGCGCGTAACCGGTCAGAAGATTGAGCCTATGCAGATGCCATCTGTTGCAGATGTTAACAAGGCAAGATTAGAGAACTTTAAAAATCAGATTTTAACCACCATCGAAGAGGGTAACCTTGAGATGTACGAAGAGGTTATCTCTGATATTCTCTCAGACGATTCAATCGAGGTTGAAACCTTATGTGCCGCTTTAGCCAAGATGGTTCAGAAGGATGGTACTCTGCTTTTAGACGATTCAAAGCCAGAACCAAGAATGAGAACCTTTGATGATGAAGGTCATGAGAGATCTGAAAGAGGTCCAAGAGGTGACAGAAAGCCTCTGCCAAGCGCAGAAGCAGCTCCGCTTCGTGAGTTCCCAGACATGTCAATGGTACGTTTCCGTGTGGCTGTAGGCCGCAAGGACGGAGTAAAGCCAGGTCAGATCGTTGGTGCTATCGCTAACGAAGGCAACATTGAGTCAAAGTATATCGGTGAGATTTCAATCTTTGATACCTTTACAACAGTTGACCTTCCTGAGGGTATGCCACGTGAGACCATGCATATCCTCTCTCAGGCCCGTGTATGTGGCAGAGCTCTGGATTTACGTGTGTACACTGCAGAACCACCTCGTTCAGGAGGCGGACGTGACCGTTCAGAAAGACGTGACCGACCATTCAGGTCAGATCGTGACTATGATCGTCAGGGCAATAAGTCAGGTCGTGACTTCAAGAAGTTTGAAGGTGAGAGAAGCTCTCGTTCATCACGCCGCGACCGCCTGTCATTTGATGACAGAAAATCATCTCGTTCTTCTCGCGGTAATGATCGCGGTTCATTCAGAAGCTCATATTCAGGTAGACGTGAAGGCTTCTAACAAATAAAAGCATTAGTTATAAGTAAAGTCATATTACGGACCTTCTTATATAAATAAGTCCTGCAAAAGGAGATCTCTTAATACAACAGACATTGCTCAGTAAAATTTTTTAATAAAGCTGTAACAGTAAGTGTTTGATTTAAGATCAGTTTCTGAAAATATATAGATACTTTATAATTTTTTCTTTTATTTTCAATACATTTATTTCAATTTTGCGATTGAAGGATCAAATATCAAGAAACTGTTTTCAACTGTGTGACTTTAGGATCAAATGCCACTTTTGATGCTGTTAATTTTCTTGATTGTGCCTTATAAAACTCTGTGTTTAAGAGTTATAAGGTTTGAGAAAATGGCATCACTTGATGATTTTGGTATAGAGGAAGATATCGTAACCTCTGAGCTTGGCAACCTGGGGCTTACAGCCGCAGGATTTGATTATTTCAATCTCAAAGAGCCAATTGAGTTTTGCATTGGAAAGCTTGGCTCTCATGTTAAGTTTACAAGCTCTGAGATAATCAAGCTGTTATGCTGCCAGGTGTTAAACGTACCATATCAGTCACTGTACGGAACACAGGAATATTATCGCCAAAGACCTATGCAGGCTCTACTAAACCGATCTGATGTAACAGTTGAACAGCTTGACCGTAATGTACTGTCAAGAACCTTAGACTCAATCGCAGAATACGGACCTGAAAAGCTGTTTTTAAAATGTGCATCAAATGTAGCACAAAAGCTAGGTCTCAAGGTTGAAAGCGTGCACTTAGACAGCACCAGCTTCCACTACAGTGGAGAACCTAGAGTAGAGGAAGGATGCAATATTGTATTAGATCAAGGCTACAGCAGAGACAACCATCCTGAGCTGGGACAGATAAATGAGCTTATGCTCTGTGATGAATTGAGTAAGCTTCCGATATTTGAAACCTGTGTCAGCGGTCATGTACATGATAAGACCAGCTTTAAATCTGTTATCACATCATACTGGAAGAGCATCAAAGCTCAGTTCAGGGATTTACGATATCTGACAGGAGACAGTGCTTTATGCACATCTCAAATAGCAAAAGAAGCTAAAGAGCATGGGATTAAGTTCATCACCCGTATACCTGATAAGAACGGTGAAGCACTAAGCTGCAGAGAGATGTTAAAAGAGCATCCTGACAGGCTTGAGCTTGTAGATAAGGAAAATCCAAATGGTCCTAAAGCAATGTGGTGCGGTGAAGGCAGGCTTGGGGATGAAAGCATTAAAAAGCTTCTGGTTCAGAATGAACTGCTCTATACAACCAAAAAGCGAACTGTTGAGGGCAAAGCTAAAAAAGAGCTTAAAAAGGTAAATTCAGAGCTTAAGAAGCTTTGCACTCAGCCTTGTAAATGCAAAGCAGATGCTGAGCTTGCAGTAAAGAAAATCACAGATAAGATGACACTTGTATGTATAGATGACAAAGGCATAACCTATGAGGAAGTACTGAAATATTCTCATAAAGGCAGACACGCTAAAGATGAGAAAAAAGAAACTGTAGCTGTTAAGGTTCATGCTCAGGCAATGCTTAATGAAACTGCTATTGAACAGAAGATTAAGGAAGATACCTATTTTGTCATCTGCACTAATGATTTAGAAAGAAAATGGACTATGTCTGAGCTCATAGGCATATACAAGAAGCAGTCTGTAGTCGAGAGAAACTGGCGTTGCCTTAAAGACAAGAAGCTTCTTATCAACGCTATATATCTGGAGCTCCCATCTAGGATCAATGCTCTGATGTGGATAATGTCCATTGCTCTTTTGATATATACAGCTACAGAATACCTAATGCGCATTAAGATGAGGGAGAATTCATTAACCATTCCTTCACCTGACCACAAGGTTGAGCTTGAAAAGCCTAGCCTTATGCGTGTGTATCAGTTTATTGGAAACAGCAGCGTAACTTTGGTATATAACCGAAAGTCTGGTCAGATATCAATCAGCGGACTTCCGCTTGAGGTCGTGCATCTGCTGATAGCAATGGGCGACGAATGGTGCAGGTATTACATTAAGTCCTATTACGCTGGTAGAACTTTTTAAATTTTACAAAGATCTGAGAGGCGAAGTTTATTCCAAAATTTTACCGATCAATGACTGATACAATAAAGAGTTCTCCTTTTTTATTTAAAGCAAGCTGTTTTATCTTATGTATATAAGGAAAGTGCATAAGTAGAACCAGCACCTTTAACAAAAAATGAGTAACAGGATCTGAATGCTCACTTGCAAAAAGTCTCAATAATTTTCTAATTTATACTTTGTGACCAATCCTCAAAGGAGGTAAAGTCATAACTGTTTTAAAAGGAAAATTATGTATAATGAAATAAAGAGTAAAGAAAACAGGTTTATCAAGATGAAGACAATTGCAGAAGGGCAGTCCCTTGCAAATCTTATATTAAGAGACAGAATCTATGTCGATAAGACAGAGTATATCTTTTCTCTTTTACGCTTGTATGAAAGAGTTTTCATCTCCCGCCCTAGAAGATTCGGTAAGTCATTAACATTAGATACCATCGGCACCCTGTTTGAGTATGGAGTAGAGCCATACTTTAAGGACACCTGGATTTACGATAAGTGGTCTGAGAACACCTATCCAGTATTAAGACTGAACTTCCTTGAGTTTAAAAAAGATGATATTGAAATCTTTAAAAGACAGTTTGTAGAGACGATTTCAAAATTT